>DYLQ01000057.1 GCA_020722015.1 Thermotoga sp.
TGGATCAATTTTATATTACCAAATAAAGTGTCCAACAATTTAAAGTCATAGTGTTACAATCATCAACTTTCTGTTCTTTGGCAATAGGGAAAATCCTTTGATTTCTTTTAACACCATGACTCTGAGTATCTGTTCATCTGAGAACTTGAATCTGTTGTCTTTGGGAGGATCTGGAGAAATAACTTCCAGTACGTCAGAAATGACGTAATTGACAATCGTATCCAAAGTCACCTTCAATTTGTGGTATCATAATGAGTGTATCGTAATCTTTGCATGTCAACATTGAATTCATTCATATCATGATTTTGTCCACAGGGGGGGTACTTAAATGGCTGACTTTGAAAGGTACTTTCGAATGCTTAGCGAATGCAACCAAATATTGCTCAGAGCGGATGACGAGCAAGTACTTACGCAAAATATATGCGATACGATAACCAAAACAGGCAAATTCGATTCGGCATTCATGGGACTTGTAAAATCAAATCGTTTAGAATTAGCATCTGTAAGCGGAGAACTAAAAGAGTACAAGGACAGGATTTTGATAGATACCCAAAACGAAAAATATTCATCCGGTGCATCGGGCCGTGCTCTCAAAGACGGTGAGACGCATGTGTACAACGATGTAAGCGGAGAAAAAGATTACGATGCTTACAGAGATATTATTGAGAAAACAAGCCTTAGATCGAATATGGCCGTGCCAATAAAGTTAGATGGCAAGATAATAGGCACGCTCGGAATTTACTCAAAGAAGGCAAATATCTTCACGGAAGTTGAACAAAAGCTTTTCGAAGATCTCGTAGAAGATCTTGCGTACGGGATATCCTCTATAAGGGCAAGAAAAAGAATTGAATTGCTCAACGGAATGCTTCAAAGGATAAGATTGGCAAATCAGCGAATTGCCAAAGAAGATAACGTTGATAGTCTTCTCGACGGCTTTTGCAAAGATCTTTTGGATGAAAAACTTTATTATGGAATTGCAATTGATCATCATGGGAAGATTTATTGCGCCGGAGAATGCGGGGAATTAATCGGAGAGGCTATAAAATCCAAAAAGCTGAAATTGGATGATTGCTCGGAGGATTTTAGGATCATAAACTACAAATGTGAGATTCATCCTGATTCGATGCATGGATGCATAAAGGTTAAGTCGGGCGATACGGTGTACGCAAATCTATTTGTATGCGCCAAAAAAGATATCTTCAATGATCCCGAGCAGGTCGATCTTCTGAGAGAACTCGCAGTAGATCTCGGAGTCGGAATAGACAGGATATTGAACAGATCCGATGCACTGAGGCTGGGCAGAATTTTTGAGAATATTTCTGAAGGAATAAATATTTTGGATCCGAAGACTATGAAATTCAAATTCGTAAATCTTACCGTTTTAAATAGGCTCGGATATACCCTCGACGAAATAAAAAAAATGACACTTGAGGACACAATCGAATTAACGCCCGGTGAGCTTTTGATGGTGTCAGAATTTTTCGAGCAGAATAAAAAAGCTTACTTCGAATTTGAAACCATCAGCAAACGTAAAGACGGCACAGTTTATCCTGTAAGGATGACGGCCTTTTATGATGATGATCCAACAGATCCGTCTTACGTCGCAATTACAACCGATCTTTCCGGAATAAAAAGCCTGGAATTAAAGTTAAGCTCTCTTGCCGATGATCTCATCTCTTCTTTGTCCAACCTTGTGGAGATGAAAGATCCATACACGGCCGGCCACCAAAAGCGGGTAAGCGCTCTGGCCGTTGAGATGGCAAAAGAGATGAATTTGGAAAGTTCAGAAATAGAATCCATAAGGATAGCAGGCCTTCTTCACGATATAGGAAAGATGAGCGTGCCTATCGAAATACTCACAAAACCGTCCAAGCTCAAGGAAACGGAATTCGAACTCATAAAAGAGCACTCCGAAGAAGGTTACAAGATATTGAAAGACATAACGAATTTCCAATACATAGCCATGATTGTACGGCAACATCATGAGAGGATGAACGGTACGGGATATCCTTTGGGAATCAAGGGTAAAGACATAACGATTGGAGGAAAGGTCATAGGTGTGGCGGATGTAGTGGAGGCTATGGTTTCTCACAGGCCGTACAGACCGGCACTTGGATTGGATGCTGCTTTAGATGAAATAAAGAAAAACGCCGGAATTCTCTACGATGAAAATGTCGTTAAAGCATGCGAGAAGGTTTTTCAAAGGGGCTGGTACTTCGATACGCAATCTCAAAAAGCTTGAATTAGTACTTGAAGTGAATTGATTTTGAAGAAGGAACTTTTCTTTTCCAAAGGGCATTATGTGGAGATCATCACGGACGGGCTCGAAAGATGCTCTTGAACTCTTTAAATCAAAAATGCTTTTCTCGTGGATCAAATTTAGATTGACTTTTTACACAGAGAACGCTGAATTTGATCTTAACATTCCTTGTTACATTCACGCACATTATGAGTATAATAAGATCGAGGTGATTTCATGAGAAGATTTACCGTAATAATTGAAACTGACAAAGATGGTTATTACGCATATTGTCCTGAATTACAAGGCTGCTATTCGCAAGGGCAGTCTTACGAGGAAACTCTTGAAAATATAAAAGATGCCATTAAACTCCACGTTGAAGACAGACTTCAAAATAACGAAGAGATACCTTGTGTCAAATCTGTTGCTTTAACGACTGTCGAGATATGAGTACTCTTCCTACAATAACTTCTGAAGAAGCCATAAAAATAGTTAAAAAATATGGTTTCAATTTATCTCGTCAAAGTGGAAGCCATATGATCTTTAAAAATGATCTAAACAAAAGGATAACGATCCCATATCATTCTGGAAGAATACTCCATCCAAAGATAGTTAAAAATATAATCGAAACCTTAGAAATATCTATCGAAGAATTTAAACGAAATTTGTAATCTAATACGACACTCGACAGAATAATGCACAACGCTATCATCTTGAACATGAACGAGAAAGCTACAGAAGGAGGGCAAGCGATTTCATTCCTTCTTTGAAAAGAAGGGTATCTATCGCCTAATATTTCATGAAAAAATTGAGAATTGGAATAATCGGATCGGGCATAGCCGCGAAAGAATTACATTTTCCCGCACTAAAGAAACTTGAGGATTTTTATCAGATAACGGCAATTTCAAGTCCTCATATAGAGCATGCAAATGAATTCGCAAGGCTTTGTGGAAATAACGTGAAAACATTCAATGATCACATTGAAATGATGCAATCAGGCTTGATAGACGTCGTGGATATAGCAATCCCAGTTAATTTCAACTATCAAACGATAAAAGATGCTTTTGAAAATGGTTTTGATGTAATATGTGAAAAGCCAATAGCCGAAAATGTTCAAAGTGCGAAGAAGATACTCGATCTTTACGAGAAATATCCTGAGAGAATTCTATACATCGCAGAAAGCCACAGGCATGATCCTGCGATAGGAATTGTGAAAAACTTGATTTCAAAGATCGGAAAGATCGCTTTTTTCGAGTATAAACTTATATTGCAAACAAAAGATAGTAAATATGCGAAAACAGAATGGAGGAAGAATCCAAAACATGTCGGGGGATTTCTCTCAGATGGGGGCGTGCATCATGTGGCTTTTCTTAACGGGATATTTGGAAACGCTGAATCGATTCAGGCTTTTGTGGGACAAGTTTCTGATTTTACAGATAGTTATGACACGATGATCATGAACATAAAATATGAAAACGGCGTTTTTGGGAATTATTCTGTTAGTTACGCACTTGATCTTCAATCCGAAAATGAATTCGTAATTTACGGAACAGATGGCATCTTAAAATTGAATGGTTTGAAATTACAATTGATCAGAGAAAATAAAATTGAAGAAATCGAAGTGCCTCATGTGAATTTTTTCGAAGAGGAGTTCAAGGACTTTTACAACAGCATTTTGAAAAGGTCAAAGCCAAAATTGGGAGATCCGCTTTTGGCTTTCAAAGATCTCGAAATGATAGAAAGCGGCGTAAATGGAACGAATTTAACTTAAGCATACACAAAGTTCATCTTCCAATCTGCGGCAAATTGATCAAAGGCAGTGATGAAATCGTGAAAATATTGGTAACATCATTTGAACCGTTTGGAAAGGAAAATATCAACCCTTCCTCTGAAATTTTAAAAAGCATAGGCGATCGTCTGGCAGATGCAGAGATAATCAAAATACAACTTCCAACCGTTTTTCATCTCTCCATAGATAAGACGACGGAAAAAATACGAGAAATAAATCCAGATGCAATCTTAAGCATCGGCCAGGCTGCTATGAGATATGACATAGGTGTTGAAAGAATAGCCATAAATATCGATGACGCAAAAATATCTGATACGGCAGGTCAACAGCCAATAGACATTCCTGTCGATCCTCAAGGACCAATAGCTTATTTTGCAACTATCCCCGTAAAGAAAATCGTCGAAGAGATAAGAAAAGAGAAAATACCTGCATCGGTCTCCAACACGGCTGGTACATATGTATGCAATCACCTTATGTACGGAATTTTGAATTACATTCACAAAAACGGCTTATCAACCAAAGCGGGATTCATTCATGTGCCTTACTTGTCCGAGCAAGTTCTTGACAAACCACATACTCCATTCATGTCATTGGAAGATATGACTAAAGCAATTTCGATTGCTTTAAGAGTTATCTCCATCGATCTGGCAAAGACGTCAACAAATGATTAGAATGCATCAAATGTTTAAAATAATCCGTTCCAGAAGAAAGACCATATCCTTTGATTTTTGACAAAGGATTTTTTATATCAAAACAATTTTCAAGTATAGCAAAAAACTTGCTCATGAATTGGTACAAGGACCGCGCTTACGAAAAAATAGGTCAAAGAGTTGAATGGTACGCCCTAAAATATGAGTTTAAATACAACAAAACAAAGATCACCACTGCACAAAAAAGATGGGGTTCTTGCTCTTCAAAGGGAAATTTGAACTTTTCTTGGCGACTTATTATGGCCCCACTACCTGTGATAGATTACGTTGTAATTCACGAGCTTGTTCATCTTGAGGAGCGAAATCATTCAAGATTATTTTGGGACAAAGTAAAATATTTTTACCCAGAATACCCAAAATGTGGTAATTGGTTAAAAGAGAATGGACATCTTTTGAAATTGTAGTTTGTCTGAATTAATTCAAAACATCCAAGGAAAATATTCGAAAGCATTTTTTCGATTGTTATAGAAAATTTTGCACCCTCAAAATCGACAATTTTGAGGGGGATAAAGTGAAATCATAAGATATTTGGAGATATATTTTGATATTGAAAGATAATCCTCATAAATCGTTTTAAATCACCTTAA
>DYLQ01000021.1:0-18437 GCA_020722015.1 Thermotoga sp.
GTTTGTGAAGATGGAGTTTATCATCTCGCTCATTTTTTGTACCAGTCTCTCCATACAATTTTGCGAATTACCCTCAGCTTTAGCTGAAGGTAGTTTATTTCAGCAAGAATTTTGATTTTGATTCGGCCTCGACAGAGTACTTGGTAATTTCTACATTACAACTTCCGTTATGAGTTGAACACCAGTCGTGACATTGTTTCGCAAGAGACTCGCTTTTGTAGTGCAAACCGCATATATCACATGAAAACAATTTTTGATCCATAATATGAACTCCTTAAGATGCTCATTCAAATTTAAATCGAAAATTCCGTGCGAAATGAATCAAAAAGTCAATTGTTTTTCAAATCCCTTAATATTTTTTCATACTCCTCTTTACTTATTTCGCCGCGAGCATATCTTATTTTCAGAGCGGAAATAGCTTCATCGTTGTCGCTCCGATTGTTATAATATCTATGATAGGTATGATCTGACCATCGATTATCCATCGTAAACCATCTTATGATCATGATTATTCCCCATAGTACGAAGAAAAATCCTAAAATACCTATTATCATCATGATCCATCCACCTCCCCATCCTAAGCCGTATCCATTCCATCCTCCAACAGGACCTCCATACCACCACATCATATTTTCACTTCCCTTCGGATTCTTCAAGAATTTCATTTATTTCGTTTATCTCTTCGATCTTGGTATTCAAAGTTTCCATGGCTTTTTTCACGTCCAATTTTTTCTCTTCAGAAAAATTTTTGAGTGTTTGCATTTTGGCACAGCAGGTATTAAAGCCGAGTTTCAAAAGTTCAGATTGCATAGACGAATCTTTATCAAGTATTTCTTTAATCGTCGTATTTTCATCGACAAAATCTATTTTTTTCATGTTCTCACTCTCTTGTTTTACGCTCTGAAAATTTTAACGCTATGCTTTCAAGTATGTTGCTTATCTCTTTGAAGATAGATCTCAGTCTCTCATCTTTCACATCTATCGTCTTTGGATCGAGGTAAGCAACATGATATCCATCTGACTCTTCGAAGATTCCAATTTTACATGGTAAATTTATTCCTTCGATGGGAGAAATGGTCAGAATTTCCTGGCTTTAGAGGCATTGCATATATCAAAGACGATTGCATTTTTGGTTATATCTTTTCCTTTCGATTTAAGAATGGCACCAAAGTCATGTTCGGCAAGTACGGCAAAATTCTCATTTTTTACAAGATCTCTCAGTTCATTTTTTGCATTTTCAAAATTGTCAATCTTTATTTTTCTTTCAATAACTTTCATTCTAATCCTCCTTCACAAAGATTTTTCAAGGTACTTCATTAGTGTCTCAAGTTCTTTCAATTTTTCATCAACATCCCCACTGTTAACGGCATCTTTAACGCATGTCTCTATATGTTTGTTTATAACAGATGTATTTGCCTTTTTTAAAAGTGCTATGATTGCCAAAAGTTGAGTTGAGATATCCACACAGTATCTTTCGTCTTCTATCATCCTTATGACGGCATCAAGATGCCCCCTTGCCGTTTTTAAAAGATTTAAGGCTTCTTCATGCTTTAAATGAACTTTCGACATGTTGTGAACGTGAAATTCTTCCATTTTTCATTCACTCCACTTTCGCAAGTGTGTATCCGGCTTCTTCGATCGCATCCTTGAATGTTTCAAAGGGAATTTCTTTTTTTGTCTCCACTTCTGCCGTTCCTTCTTCGAGATTTACCTCGGCTTTTTTTACTCCCTTTATGCCTTTCAAAGCCTGTTCCACGTGCATCTTGCAATGTTCGCACGTCATACCGTCAACATACAACTTCATATTCCAACATCTCCTTTCAATTTTATACCCTTAAGCCTTAAAGCATTCGTAACAACTGTAACAGATGAAAAAGCCATGGCCAACGCTGCTATCATGGGATTAAGAGATATGCCAAATGGCAGGTAAAGCACACCGGCGGCTATCGGTATTCCTATTATGTTGTAAAAGAAGGCCCAAAAAAGATTTTCTTTGACGTTCTTTATAGTTGCATTTGAAAGTTCTATCGCTTTGATGATATCTCCAAGATTGTTTTTCATCAAAACCAAGTCTGCTGTTTCCATTGCTATGTCCGTTCCAGACGACACCGCAATACCGATATTAGCCTTCGCCAGTGCTATGGAATCGTTTATTCCGTCTCCTATCATTGCAACCTTAACGTTATTTGCCTTCAATTGCTCTATTATTTGAGCCTTTTGATCTGGCAGTATTTCTGCGAAGAAATCGTCTATACCCACCTGTTTTGCTATAATTTGTGCAGTTTTGGCATTGTCTCCCGTGAGCATGTAAACTTTCATCCCCATCTTCTTTAAATTTTGAATTGTTTTAACGGCAGTTGAATTTATCTCGTCTGAAATGCCAACGAAGCCTATGACTTTACCACCGTACTCCACAAAAACCGATGTTTCTCCATCTTTGATTGGAAGTTCATGTTCATATCCTATGAATTTTGCATTTCCCATTCTGACAATCTTACCGTTTACAGTGCCAGTAAGTCCTTTCCCAGCTATGGCTTGAAAGTCCTTGACATCGAGCAAATCTGATTTGTACGCATTGAATATGGCTTTATCCAGCGGATGAGAACTTTTTGCCGCCATAGATGCTGCAATTTTAAAAAATTCATCTTTATCATAATTTATGGGTACTACTTCCACTACTTTGGGCTTTCCATACGTAATTGTACCCGTTTTGTCAAAGACAAAAACCTTTATTTTTCTTAACAATTCAAGTGATTCTCCACTTTTGAACAGCACACCATTTTCTGCTGCCTTTCCACTTCCAACCATTATCGCAGTTGGAGTTGCAAGTCCAAGCGCACAAGGGCATGCTATGACAAGCACGGCTATGCTCATCGTGAGTGCAAAGACAAATCCCAAACCAAGCAAAAACCATACGATAAAAGTCAATGCGGCTATCCCGATGACTATTGGTACGAAGTACCCGCTCACGATATCTGCCAGTCTTGCGATAGGTGCTTTTGATGATTGTGCATCGCGAATCAATTTTATTATCTTAGAAATAACGGTATCTTTTCCTACTTTTTTTGCTTCTATTTCTATCGTTCCATTTAAATTCACGCTACCTGCCGAAATGTATTTGCCTTTTGAAACGTCTACTGGAATCGGTTCTCCCGTTAACATCGATTGATCTATCGATGCAACACCTTCCAAAACTAATCCATCTACAGGAGCGGTCATACCAGCTTTAACGATCAAAATGTCACCAACTCTAACTTCTTCAACGGGGATTTCTTTTTGGCCATTTCCAACTTTTAAAATAGCCGTTTTTGGTTTTAAATTCATTAACTTCTTTATGGCCGTTGATGTTCTCGACTTTGAAAGATTTTCGAAGTATTTGCCCAAAGAGATAAGCGCAATTATGACACCTGCCGTATCCAAGTAAAGTCCTGAAATGTATTGTGAATGTCCTAAAATGATCTCTATCGTTGAAAACAAACTGTAGATTATGGCAGCCCCGGTACCAAGACCAACCAACGTGTCCATATTTGGCTCCCCCTTGAAAAGCAAAGGAACACCTTTTATGTAGAAATTTCTTCCGAAGATGATTATGGGTACAACAAGCAATATCTCGATAAGGGCAAAATTCAAAGGAGAAGCGTTTGGAGAGATTACAGAAGGAAAGCTGAACCCAAAAGTATGAGCCATCGAAAGAAACAACAGCGGCACTGCAAAAACGGAAGAGAAAATAAATCTGTTTCTGAAGTCACGAACTATCTTTTTGCGTTTTATCTCATCTCTATCATAATCGTCGTCTGAAATAAGAGTTGCGCTATAGCCTGCTTTTTTGACATTTTTTTCCATATCCGTTACTTTGACAACGGCAGGATCGAATTTCACAACGGCTTTTTCATCCATAAGGTTTACGGATACAAAGGAAACTCCTTTGAGTTTAGATATCGATTTTTCAACAGCCTTCACACAGGAAGCGCACGTCATACCTTCAATGTCCAATTTTATTTCTTTTTGTTGCATATACTCACATCCTTCGATACTTTTTCCCACTTTCTCTTATATCCCACCCCCACTGGGTAGGGATCAAATACATTCTACAATTCATTTATTTCTTTAAAGTGAAAAACAAAATAATTATTGGTTAACGTACGAAAGTTATCATGTTTTGAGTTATTTGGTATACTAAATTCAACTGACTTTAATTGTCATTAAGGAGTTGACGATAGCATGACTTTGATCGGGTTATCATGGGGATTGGTCGCCGCTTCTCTTTTTTTTTGTCGCAAATCTTTATGTTGTTATCAATTTTCTGGCGATAATTTTCTTTGGTAAAAGGAAATTCAAATGGCTTAAAAAAATGGGCGATTCATGGCATTACATTCATTACGTGGGTAATATATCCGCTTTCACAGCTGTGTTGCTTCATCTTATATTTTTTGAATCTCTTGCAAGTTACATTAACTGGACTTTAATCGCTTTCGAGGCGTGGCTTGTTTTTTGTGGTATAACGATCAGATTCACGAGAACATCGATCAAAGCAAAGACGATTTTAAGAAGATTAAGCATGAAATGGTACATGTTTTTAGCCTTCATAGCCTTACTTGTTGTATCGCATTTGGCGTTTTTACCTTTGATGATCTTTCCTTTTCCAAAATAATGAGCAAATCCATCTGGATTTGCTCATTATTGCTAAACGTATCAATATCAGTAACCGCTGTTGTAAGAAGGAGTCGAATTAGTCGGGGAAGGCGTGGTATTGGTGTTGTTGGAAATAGTGTTCTGTTGAGCAGTCGTTTCCGAATTCAAAGTCACCACATGCCATAATCCAAAAGGATCTCTAAGATTGTTTCCCGTTATGTCTCTGCGCTTTGCATCTCTTATAAAGTAATAAAGAGAATGTCCATCATAAGAAATCTGGCTTTTCCCATCCATTCCGGTAAAAAGTTTAAAGGAAGAGGCTTTTAAGCCCGATGGTACAACAATTCTCGACGCGTTAAAAGCTGGCCAGAAGGAAAGGCACATTCCGTTACATTTCAAATCATTTATCGTTTCTCCTTGGAGATAGTAAAGTGTCATCCCATAGGCGTTTACAAGATAATTTCCCACTTTTGCGTTTGTGGCTATCATCACGGTGTAATCTGGCTTCATGACATACCAAAGTCCCTTAAAACCTTGTCCGTTTGTCTCTCCTGGTTTGTTGTCACCTATGTAATAATAAAGAGGCCATCCTTTGTATGCCATTTGTGGTTTTCCGTTTCCACCTGTTATAACTGAGAACTCTTTTGAATTCAATTCTGAAGGTACGACTATTTTTGAGACGTAAAAAGGACTCCAAAAATCAAGGTAAGTTCCATTGAAAGTTTTTCCATTGGCGTTTTCGGTGAAATAGTAAAGCGTCATCCCAGTTGGACCTACAAGGTAATTTCCTATGCCGGATTTATAAGATACGTTGATCGTATAACTGCCCACATTTGAATTTATTTGAGTTGATGCACCAGTCGAATTAGTTGACCAAGATTGAGCCATTCCAAGAGCGGTAAATAAAACAACTATCGAAATAACAGTTAAAGCTTTCTTCATGACGCACCTTCTAAATAAGACTCTTTTGGTATAGATTATATCACAAATGATTTTCAAAATCAAGTTAAATAGAAGAAGTATTCCAACCCCACATCCCCCGACAAGCGAAAAACACCGCCTCAAATATTCTTCATGGTGATAAACATATAGCATGTTTATCGCCATTAAAAAATAGGGGAGTAATTGTTTCTACTCCCCTTCGTTCGTCCTACTTGTTGAACTAATTTATAACACTAACGGTGTTATCATAGTAATTGGCAACGTAGATCATATTCGTTGTCGGATTCACTCCCACTCCATATGGCCCACTACCAACAGGAATAGTTTGGATAACGGATTTTGTTTGATCATCTATAACACTGATGGTGTTATCATAGAAATTAGCAACGTAGATCATATTCGTTGTTGGATCCACTCCCACTCCATCTGGCCCATTACCAACAGGAATGGTCTGGACAACAGTATTTGTTTGACCATTTATGACACTGACGGTGTTATCATAGAAATTAGCAACGTAGATCATATTCGTTGTTGGATTCACTCCCACTCCACCTGGCCCATTACCAACAGGAATGGTCTGGACAACAGTATTTGTTTGACCATTTATGACACTGACGGTGTTATCATAGAAATTAGCAACGTAGATCATATTCGTTGTTGGATTCACTCCCACTCCACCTGGCCTATTACCAACAGGAATAGTCTGGATAACGGATTTTGTTTGACCATTTATGACACTGACGGTGTCACCATAGTAATTGGCAACGTAGATCATATTCGTTGTTGGATTCACTCCCACTGCAAATGGCATATCACCAACAGAAATGGTCTTGATAACGGAATTTGTTGTTCCGTTTATGACACTGACTGTGTTATTATTCCAATTAGCAACGTAGATCATATTCGTTGTTGGATTCACTCCCACTCCCCGTGGGCCAACACCAACAGGAATAGTCTGGATAACGGAATTTGTTTGACCATTTATGACGCTAACCGTGTTACCATTTGTATTAGTAACATAGATCATATTCGTTGTTGGGTTCACTCCCACTCCATATGGCAAATTACCAACAGGAATGGTCTGAACAACGGCATACAAAGTTCGCACTGACACTATGTTAGACATTGTCTGCCCACCTTCATTGTAAGCAGAGACTTTGAAGTAATAAAGTGTACCTGAATTTAACCCTGTAACCATATAACTATTTGCATACGGTCCTAAACTGGCTATGGTCGTAAAATTAGTTCCGTCAGTTGATTCAAGAACGTCAAACCCCTTTACAGATGAACTTTCAGTCCAAGAAAGAGTGATACTTGTCGTTGTGATATTTGTTGCACTTAAAGTCGGTGCCGATGGAAGAGCAGGAGAATTCATACATCCTGAGAGAACAAGCATCATTGTAAATACCCCTGCCACAAGAAACAAGATACTGAGTTTCCAGAAGTTTCTCATTGATCCCTCCCCCTTCTTTTTGTCACTCACTTAAGCACTTTCCGGAATACCCACTCTTAACAAACTATACCGAAGACTTCTTTTTTATGTTTGCATCCTGCCACACTTTTATTTTACAACATTTTCGGATTTTTAAGTTGAACAAAATAAGAAAGCCCACAGCTTTAGCTGCGGGTATTATAGCGTTAATCCTCCGTCAATGCCCAAAACCTGGCCTGTTATATATCCCGCCTCGTCAGAAGACAGAAAGAGATAAGCATTTGCGACATCAATAGATTCTCCCATTCTACCAAGAGGGGTCTTTTCTTTCACAAGATCTTTTACCTTCTCCGGCAGGTTTTCCGTCATAGGTGTTCTTATGTAGCCAGGGGCAATAGCGTTAACTCGAATGTTGTAACGTGCAAGTTCTTTTGACCATGTTTTCGTCATGCCTATCAAGCCGGCTTTCGAAGCAGCGTAATTTGTTTGACCTATGTTACCGTAAATACCAACGATCGAAGCTGCGTTTAATATAACGCCATTGCGTTGGTTCATCATGTGTGGAACGACTGCCTGCGTAACATTGTAAACTCCCTTGAGATTTATGGAGATAACCGCATCGAAGTCCGCTTCGGACATTCTTACAAGAAAGTTATCTTTCGTTATCCCTGCGTTGTTGATGAGGATATCTATTTTCCCAAGATCTTTGGCGATTCTATCCACGATTAATTTAACCTCATCATGCTTTGAAACGTCCATTTTGTAGATTTTGTAATTGTCACCCAATTCAGCTTGTGCCTTTTTCAAAGATTCTTCGTTGTAATCACAACCTGCTATAATGGCTCCCTCTTCCATAAACCTTTTTGCAGTTTCAAGTCCTATACCACTTGCGGCTCCAGTTATAAGAGCTACTTTTCCCTTTAATCTCATCTTTACCTCCTATATCGATCCTGAAATTCCCAGAAAAAATTTAACGCCCGATTGAAGCGCTTCTTCGTCAACGTCAAAATATGGACTGTGATGTGGTGCAACGACATGTTTTGATTCGGAGCGTATTCCCAAAAAGAAAAAAGCACCTTTTACCTTTTCCAGATAATACGCAAAATCCTCTGATCCCATGGTCGGAACGGCCTCTTCAAATTCAAAACCAAGTCTTTTTATCACTTTTATGGCCTCATCAAACCCTTCTTTTGAATTAACGACAGGTGGGGCAATTCTTTTCAAATTCAAATCGGCATCCCCTCCGAGAGCGCGAGCGAGATTTTTCATACTTTCGACGTTAGATATCACATCTTTTCTTATGGCATCGGAAAAAGTACGGATTGTTCCAAATATCTTTGCCTCCGTTGGGACTACGTTGAAAGTGTTGCCTGAATTGAAAGCTGTAACGTTGATAACGGCACTCTCGAGTGGATCTATCCTCAAGGGTCTTATCTTGTAAAGTTCGTTTACGATCGTCGCTCCTATAGATATAGGGTTAACCGTTTGGTGTGGAGATGCAGCATGCCCACCTGTTCCTTTTACGGATAAGGTTAATTCATCGACTCCAGCCATCAAAGGACCGGATCTACTCGAAAACTTCCCAGAGGCCGTCCCTACCCAAACGTGTATTCCAAAGACCATATCAACTTCATCGACGGCTCCGGCTTTTACCATTTCGCATGCGCCACATCCGCCTTCTTCTGCTGGTTGAAAGATGAATCTCACATTTTTAGAAGGTTTTTTCTCTTTTATCATGTATTCTGCGGCCGTCAAGAGCATTGCCGTATGGGCATCATGGCCGCAAGCATGCATTTTGCCTTCAACTTGAGATTTATAAGGTTTATCACTTATCTCTTTGATCGGAAGGGCATCTATATCTGCTCTGAGTGCCACCGTTTGATCTGATCCAACATTTAGATCGGCTATCGTTCCGGTACCCACACTTCTGTAAGGTATTCCAAGATCATCGAGATGTTTTCCTATGTACTCAGCCGTTTTGAATTCTTCAAAGCCAAGTTCTGGATTTTTATGAAGCCATCTTCTGTGCTCTATAACTTTTTTTGAGATATCCATAAATTCGCTCTCCTTCTTTGAAAGATCATACCATATATCGTCAAAAGTGTTATAATTAAAATCAGATTTGTGAAGGGAGGCAACGGAACGTAACATTTCCGATAATTTTTTATGCTGTCAAAATTAAGTGTTGAAGAGTTAATCGAACAAATAAAGTTGAACAAAATATCCGCTGAAGAAGTTACAAACCATTTCGTTGAAAAAACTGCTTTGGTGGATCCAAAAATAAAATCTTGCATTTCCACCGTTTTTGTCAAGGGCGGTGACGGAATTTTAAAAGGGATACCATTTATGGTTAAAGACAATATGGAGGTTACCGGCACCAAAACAACATGTGCTTCAAAAATCCTTGAAAATTACGTTTCTCCTTACACTGCTATGGCTGTTCAAAAGTTGCTCGATGCAGGAGGAGTTGTGATAGCAAAAACGAATATGGATGAATTTGCCATGGGGGCATCCACAGAATATTCCAATTTTTTCACGACGAAAAACCCATGGGATCTTCAAAGAGTCCCCGGAGGATCGAGTGGTGGTTCGGCGTCTGCAGTTGCAAGTGGCATGGTACCATTTGCACTTGGATCCGATACCGGTGGTTCTATTCGTCAGCCTGCTTCTTTTTGTGGAATAGTTGGATATAAGCCAACGTATGGCCTTGTTTCGAGATATGGCCTTGTAGCCTTTGCTTCTTCTCTCGATCAAATAGGACCCCTTACTAAAAATGTAAGAGATGCCGCTTTGATCGGAAACATCATCATGGGCAAAGATCAAAAAGATTCGACGACAGTTGAAAAACAAATGAATCTGTTGAAGGAAATAGAAGATCCGATCGAGGGCTTTAAACTGGCAATACCAAAAGAATTCACAAAAGGACTTTCTGACAGTGTTAAAAATGTTTTGAATGATGCCATCGATAATTTCAAAAAAATGGGTGTAAAAGTTGATGAAGTCTCTATTCCTTCTCTTAAATACGCCGTTGCGGTTTATTACATAATAGCACCAGCCGAAGCCTCATCCAATCTTTCAAGGTACGATGGCATAAGGTACGGATTGAGTTTCGACGGAGAATCTGTAGATGATATATACACAAAAACCAAAGATGAAGGGTTTGGAAGAGAAGTAAAAAGAAGGATAATGCTTGGAACTTTCACGCTTTCTGCGACATATTACGATGCGTATTTCGACAAGGCTCAAAAGGTTAGAGCTAAAATAGTTCACGAAATAAAACAAGTTTTCAATTCTTACGACGCCATAATCGGCCCTACGACGCCAAGCGTCGCATTCAAAATAGGTCAACTTTCTTCGCCACTTGAGTATTATCTTCAAGATATTTACACAATACCTGCAAATTTGGCCGGTTTGCCTGCGATAAGTCTTCCAATGGGGAAGGTAGATGGTTTACCGATCGGCCTCCAAATCATGGCCTCGAGATTTGAAGATGAAAAGCTTCTCAGAATTGGAAGAAATTACGAAATCTCAAGAGGTAAATTTCCGCTACCGGAAGTGATATTATGAAAACCATCATTGGACTTGAAATACATGCCCAACTTCTGACCGAAACAAAGGCATTTTGCGCCTGTAAGATAGACGTAAATGCAAAACCCAACACAAACATATGTCCTGTTTGCACGGGCCAGCCTGGAGCCCTTCCGGTTTTGAATGAAAAAGTTGTTGAATTTGCGATAATGGCAGGTTTGGCAGTTAACTGTGAAATTCATGAAACCTCGAGTTTTGACAGAAAAAATTATTTTTATCCCGATCTTCCAAAGGGTTATCAGATAACACAATATTTTCATCCGATAGCAACTAATGGATATTTGAACCTTGAAAGTGGAAAACGTGTAAGAATAAGACGTATACACATAGAAGAAGATGCCGGAAAGATGATTCATTCATCTGAAAACATAACTGAATCAAAGACAAGTTTGATAGATTTCAACAGATGTGGTGTACCTCTTATAGAGATTGTCACGGAGCCGGACATGAATAAGTCCGAAGAAGCAAAAGAATTCATGGAAAAATTAAGAGATATTCTCAGAACTCTCGATGTGTGCAGCGGAAATATGGAAGAAGGGGCGCTAAGGTGTGACGCCAATGTTTCTGTTATCGATGACGACGGAAGATCAAGTTCGAGGGTAGAAGTTAAAAACATAAATTCATTCAGATATGTCCAATATGCGATAGATTACGAAATTGAAAGGATTTCTAAAGTGTTGAGAGACGGAAAAGATGTGAAGCATGAAACGCGCGGTTGGGATTTCGTCACAAGGACAACTGTTTCTTTGAGATCGAAAGAAGAGGAGAATGATTACAGATATTTCCCGGAACCGGACCTTCCAATTTTAAAAGTTTCAAAATCTCAAATCGAAAATATAAAGTTAAATCTTCCCGAATTACCAGATCAAAAGGCTGAAAGATACATGAAAGCATACAATCTGGCGAAAGACAATGCAAATATAATTTCGAAAGATAAGATAATTTCATCTTATTTTGAGAAACTCGTATCTTTGAAGATAGATCCAAAAGATTCATCAAATTGGATCGTAAACGATCTGATTGCACTTTTTAACGCTGATTCTATCGATTTCAATGCCGATAAGGTACCAATCGAAAGTCTTAAAACGCTTATTGAATACACGAATTCCGGAAAGATATCGAGATTATCGGCCAAAGAAGTTTTAGGTGAGATATACAAAAGCGGTAGAAATCCAGAAGATATAATAAAAGAAAGAAATTTAATCCAGGTGTCAGATAAAAATTCACTTGTGCCTGCGATCAAAAAAGTCATCGAAAACAACCAATCAGTCGTTGAACAATATAAAAAAGGTAAAACATCCGTCGTTGGATTTTTAGTCGGAAATGTCATGAAAGAAACAAAAGGTAAGGCCGATCCAAAGGTTGTTGGCGAGCTTGTTAAAAAGATCTTAGACGGAGAAATTGTATGAAAATAGGAACGCACGAATTTGACTTTTCGAGAATTTACGTGATGGGCATCATAAACGTAACGAATGATTCTTTTTATCCTCTTAGCAGAGTTAAAATCGAAGACGTCGAGAGAAAAGCACTTGATATGATCAACGAAGGAGCGGATATAATAGATATCGGAGCAGAATCTACAAGACCAGGATCAGATCCTGTCAGCCCAGAGGAAGAAGTACGACGTATTGACCTTGCAGTGCGATCGATACGTAACGTGAGTGATATACCAATCTCGATAGATACGTATAGGGCTAAAACCGCCATTGCCGGTTTACAAGCAGGTGCAGATATGATCAACGATGTAAGCGGTCTTGAATTCGATCCTGAAATGCCAAAAGTGTGTGCCGATTTTGATGTCCCAATCGTTTTGACGCACATGAAAGGCACACCCAAAAATATGCAAGTTGACCCGTATTACGAAGACGTTTTAAGGGAAATTCATGAAGCATTTGAATCGAAGATCGAAAAGGCAATGAAAAACGGCGTTAAGGATTCAAAAATAATTTTGGATCCGGGAATAGGTTTTGGAAAAAGGCTTGAAGACAATTTGAAAATCATAGCCCATCTTGATAAATTTAAAAGTTTTGGTAAGCCCATACTCATTGGAATATCGAGAAAATCCATGATAGGCAAGATAATGCCTATGGATGTGAACGAAAGGCTTGAACCTACGATAGCGTTGAACACGATTGCCGCTATGAAAGGTGCAAGGATAATAAGAGTTCACGATGTTTTTGCAAACGTTAAGGCCATGCGAATGGTCGATGCCATAATGGGGGTGTAGTCATGGAACATCTTGTTTACGTTACTTTCGGTTCAAATCTCGGGGATAGGAAAAACAACATATTGCTTGCCATCGATGAGATGAAAAAGAAAAAGATCGAGTTTTTGAGAATATCCACCATGTACGAAACAGAACCTTACGGTTTAAAAGATCAACCAAAATTCATCAATTGTGCTGCGCTTGTGAAGACGGCTTACGCGCCTATGGAACTTATGGATACTCTTCTTGACATCGAAAAATCACTTGGAAGAGTCAGAACCATAAAGTGGGGACCACGCTTAATAGATATAGACATAATATTTTACGATAACAAGATAATAAACTTCGTCGATCTCGTAATACCGCATCCCGACATGCAAAACAGAGGATTCGTGCTTAAACCACTGGCTGAGATAGCCCCTAATTACGTTCATCCCAAATTCAAAAAAACCGTTTTTGAACTTCTTAACGAAATCGAGGGTGTCAAAATTTGAGAAAGATCAGATTTGCCATCGTTCAAAAAAATTTCGTCGTTGGAGGAATTGAAGAGAATTTAAAAAAGATCTTTTCATCCATTGAAGATGCTGAGAAATTTCAACCTGATTTGATCGTATTTCCTGAACTCGCGATAACCGGATACCCACCCGAAGATCTGCTTTTCAGGAACGCGTTTATCCAAAAAAATCTTGAGGCAATTCAAAAATTGGTGGAATTCACATCTGGACGAGATGAACTTGTCATAACCGGATTCGTCGACATGAAGGATGACATATACAATGCCGCTGCTGTAATTCAAAATGGAAGTCTGATCGGGGTTTACCACAAAATTCTCCTTCCCAATTACGGCGTTTTTGACGAAAGAAGATATTTTGCCGCCGGGAAAAAACCGACGGTCATAGCGTTAAACGGTACCAAAGTGGGTCTTAGCATATGCGAAGACATATGGATACCAGATGGTCCCATAGTTGATGAAGTTAACGACGGTGCCATGGTGCTTGTCAACATATCCTCATCTCCCTACAATGTGATGAAAGGTACTTCAAGGGAAAAGATGATTCAGACAAGGGCATCGGATCTCAGAACGGCAATAGTTTACGCTAATACAGTCGGAGGGCAAGATGAGCTTGTCTTTGATGGCCATAGTTTTGTCGTAGACGAAAATGGTACAACCATAGCAAGAGCGAATGATTTTGAAGAAGAAATTATTTTTGCCGATATCGATATCCCAAACATAGTAAGTATGAACCTCCATGATCCAAGAAGACGAGAAAGGATCGAAAGAAAAACCGAAGTGGATTTTATTCGCGCCGAATTGAGATCGAAAGATAGGAAACCAATACCAACTGTCATTTCTCCTGCCATTGACATTGAAGAAGAGATCTTCAAAGCATTAACGTTGGGAACGCGAGATTACGTGATTAAAAACGGATTTAAAAAGGTCTTGATAGGTTTAAGCGGCGGTATAGACTCGTCTTTAGTCGCCGTTATAGCCACAGAAGCCATCGGCAAAGAGAACGTCATAGGCATCATGATGCCTTCTATGTATTCTTCAAAATCAAGCGTCGAAGATGCTCAACTGCTTGCTGATAATCTCGGCATAAAAACCTTAAAAATAGGGATAACAGAAGTTTACAACGCTTACGTTAAAGCTCTTGCAGAAGCGTTCAGGGGAACTGAGCCAAACATAACGGAAGAGAATCTCCAAGCAAGGATTCGTGGAAATTACCTTATGGCTCTTTCAAACAAATTTGGATGGCTCGTGCTTACAACAGGGAATAAATCGGAAATGAGCACCGGATACTCCACCCTTTATGGTGATATGGCCGGAGGCTTTGATCCGATAAAAGATCTTTACAAAACCATGGTTTACAAAGTTTGCAAATGGTACAACTTACAGGCTAAGAAAGAAGTTATTCCGTCAAACATCTTCACAAAACCACCTTCTGCTGAACTGAAACCCAATCAGGTAGATCAGGATACACTTCCGCCTTACGATATACTTGACAAAATCCTTGAAATGTACGTTGAAAGGGATCTATCTTTGGAAGAGATCACAGAAATGGGTTTTGATCTTGAAACTGTGAAAAAAACGATACACCTTGTTGATTCAAGCGAGTACAAGAGAAGGCAGGCTTCTCCAGGTGTAAAGATCACTTTCAGAGCCTTTGGTCGTGATAGAAGGCTCCCCATAACAAACCATTTCAGGAGGTGATCATGTGGTTTTCTTCTGGCCTTTTTGGTGGGGATACGGTTCTTGGAGTTTGATCTGGGATATCGCAGGAATTGCGTTATTTTTCATCGTTTTTTACCTTTTTTTCAGATATGGCTTTGGATTCATTAGATGGCATTACCATGATCCAGATGAACCATGTGAAATTTTAAGAAAACGCTATGCATCTGGTGAAATAACAAAAGAAGAATACGAGCAAAAGAAAAAAGATCTTGGATGCTAAGGATGCTTTGAAGGCCAGTAGGCTATGACAAGTGATGATGCCATGAGTATACCACCTGCAATCAACTGAATGTTTAATGCTTCTGAAAGTACTATGAAAGCAAGAAAAGAAGCTATCCACGGTTTTACAAAAAATGCCATTGATCCAAGACTTGCCCCTATTTTTGAAATGCCTTTAAAGAAGAAAAGGTAAGCGATTCCCGTTGTGATAATTCCTATGTACGCAAGGTAAGGCAAGGCTTTAACTGAAATTTCAATCGGAACTTTGAAGATGGCCATTTCAATTAGAACAACTGGAACGGCTATGACGAAAGTCATGAAGTTAAATGCGGCACTTGAAGAATGTTGTGTTATGGTTTTTCCAAAAACGGTTAAAATTGCAAAAAGGGCACTTGCAACGATCATCACAAGCACGTAAATATCTCCCCTAAATCCTGAAGAATAAGAGGTAACCGTAAGGCCTGCAAACCCAAGAAACATACCGATGTAAACTCTGAGAGGAAATCTTTCCTTGAAGAACAATTTTGAAAACAAAAGCACGAAAATGGGATTTGCGCTGAATATTATTGCCATTTCATTTGCTTGAGAATTTGCAACGGCAAAATGATATAGACTCATTCCGATCCCAACCGGGATAACCCCTATCCAAACGAGGTTTATCCAATCTCTTCGAGTTAGATCTTTCAACTTTGAAAATCGAACGAAGGGAAGTAGAGTAGGGATTGCGAAAAGCAATCTGAAAAGCCAGAGATTGAGTGGATCAACGTAACTCCCTATGAATTTTGAAACGACCTCTATCGACGAAAAAAGTACTATGGCAAGATACACGTAAAAATAGCCCATCTTATTCCTCTCTTTTAATGATTCTTTTTAAGAACCCTTGAGATCTTAGTTACATTCACGCACATTATGAGAAGATTTGGGTCCATCACTGAAGAAAGCGATAATTGCCCCTATTATCATCAAAAATCCTAAAAAATCAAAAGTATCTCCAAAAGCTTTTATAGCATGATCTTTGAAAATATCTGACACATCGGGCCAGATCTTTTTCATTTCCTCCTCTTGTTTGTCGAATGATGTCTTTGTCACGAATTGGGCTATTGGTGATTCGCCTTTTAATACTTTCTTTTCCGTATCGTTCATCTTTGAAATGACATCAGAAAGCGTTGGAGCATCTTGAATCGAGAAATTCGGATTGTTCAGTTCTTCCTTCATTTCATTTTTCAATTGTCCTGAAAAGATTTCATCTTTTTCGATCAGGTTTATAACTTGGTTTTTGGCAATTGCTGTCTGCGGAGCCATTTCGAAAGTCATAAAGGCTACAAGCAATGAAATCCCGAAGACAGTGCCAAGAGTTCTCGTCATGTTGGTTATTCCGGAAGACATACCCACTTTGTCAGGAGGAACGTTTCGAATCGTCGCACTTATCACCGGAGGCATCGTTATCCCTATACCGGCTCCGGCAATCATCAACCTCCAGAACAAATCAAAACCTGCAGTAGTCGCGGTAAGTCCGTTGAAAAGATACATGGAACATGCAAAGATGATCATCCCAACGACACCGAACCATCTGCTTCCTATCTTGTCAGACAAAGATCCACAAAAAGGTGCGAAAGCCATCGCGGTAAGTGCTATGATGGATATCATCAATCCGCTGTTAAGCTCACTCATTTCCATTACATCTATGAAGAAAAGGGAAAGCAGGAACAATCCCCCCCATAATACCTATTCCGAGAATGAAAAGCGTTACGCTATCGGCCATAAAATGTTTTATTTTCATCATCTGCATCGGAATCATGGGATCTTTTGATCTTGTTTCGATAAATATGAAGGCAGCAAAACTTACCGCTGAGATTGCAAACATGGAAAGTATGTAGGCAGAAAGCCAACCTTTTTCATTAGCCTGAATTATGGCAAGGGTAAGTGTGAACATGCTAACTGAAAGAGTTGCCATCCCAATCCAGTCTATCTTCTTGGTCGCCGAAGGATCAAAAGATTCCTTCAACAGGAATGTTCCCAAGATTAAAACGACTATTCCTATTGGAATGTTTATGTAAAAGATGGACTGCCATTCAAAGTGCTCTGTAAGGATCCCTCCAATGCTTGGTCCCCCTGCCGCGGCTAAAGCTGCAAAAGCTGCCCACATGCCCATGACGGTACCTCGTTTGGATGGTGAAAAAAGTTCAACGGCAAGGGGTATCGAAACGGGTACTACAAGGGCTGCCGCAAGTCCCTGAACTACGCGAAAGAAGATAAGCATCTCCAAATTCGTTGAAAGACTCGAAAACATCGATCCTACTGTAAAAATAAGCACACCGATCATGAAGATTCGCTTTCTGCCAAACTGATCGGCTAATCTTGATGCGGTTATCAAAAGAACGGCGAAAGCAAGGTTATAACCATTCAGTACCCAGGTTATCTTTTGAGTATCCGCAGAGAAGTATTCCATCATCTTGGGAATGGTTATGTTCACTATCGTTGTATCAAGCATTGGCATGAAAAATCCCATGACAACGATCAAAAACGGTAAGATTTTGTTTTTGAAAGCACCTGATTCCATGATTTTAATCATCCCGATCTCAAATTTTAACTTTGTCTTTCAAAGATTCCCTTCTTATCTCGACCATTTCTTTGAAAAGTGCTTCCAAATCAAGACTCAAATCCACAAAACTATCAACCGTTTCCTTTGGTATCTTGGAAAGAATTGTGGCAATTCTTTTGTTTAACAGTTCATGATATCGTTTGTGTTCATCGAAAATATCTTTCCCTTTTTCTGTCAACCGTAGTACGACTTCGTTTTCCGTTTTCGAAGGCGTGCTTTTGATGACCAAACCTTTCTTGACGAGTTTCTTTATCATTTGTGAAACAGCACCTTTTGTGACACCTTGAAACTTTGCCAGTTTTGTGATGTTTATGTTCTCATTTCTTTCAATGGCATCGATGGTATGAATTTCAGCCATACGAAGAAAAATATCCGCATTTTTGAAATAATACGGAATTTCATCTATCATTTTGTACTGATTCGCAAGTCTTATGAACATATCACCGATCTCATCCAAACTCAACGAATATTTCAACAAAATCACCTCTGTATAGTTACTAAACACACTTTAGCACTTTTAAAATATCTTGTCAATTAAATTCATGAAGTTGAAGGTGACTTTTTTGGTAGGTTGCAGGTAGCG
>DYLQ01000021.1:18537-30203 GCA_020722015.1 Thermotoga sp.
TGTCAATTAAATTCATGAAGTTGAAGGTGACTTTTTTGGTAGGTTGCAGGTAGCGAGTAGCGTGTGGCAGGTAGCATGTGGTCTTTCATTAAGAATCCGATCCGGTGAAACCAAATGCGATCCGTTCCCAGCCTGATCGGGAATCACGTATGGTAAAATTAAATGCGATCGTTCTCGATCCGATCGAGAGTCCCATCCAATAGAGTCAAATGACTTTGTATATGTCAATAGATGAGGAAGGAATCGAAATGGCCAAGAATATTTTTGAAGGTGACTTTGTAAGGCTGAGAGAATATCACAAAGAGGACATACCCATTGCGTGGAAATACGTAAACGATTGGGAAGTGAAAAAATATCTTATTCCCGGTACACCTTTTCCGTGGAAATTCGAAGAAGAAGAAAAGTGGTATGAGGAATTATCGGCGAAAAGAGAAGACAATTACAGCTTTGCAATAGAAAGAAAATCTGACAATCAGTATATAGGAGGTTGCGGTATAAACGATCTCGATTGGAAAAACAGCGTTGCGACCGTTGGAATCTTTCTTGGGAAAAATTTTCTCTCTCAAGGGTACGGTACTGATGCCATGAACGTACTCGTCGATTTCATATTTTCGGAGATGAACATTCATAAGGTGATGCTTTATGTTTACGCGTTTAACGAGCGTGCCGTAAAATCGTATCAAAAAGTCGGTTTCAAAACAGAAGGCACACTGAGATCGCAGATTTTCAGAGAAGGAAAGTATCACGACGAGATCATAATGGGCATTTTGAAAGAAGAAAGGAAGATAAATCTATGAAATACATAACGACTGAAAAAGCTCCGAAGGCCATAGGACCATATTCTCAGGCAGTTGTTGCGGGAAATTTCAGCCGCGTGAATGCCATTTACGAAAAATATTTTGGGAAGGCAAAACCGGCAAGATCTTTTGTTGAGGTTTCGAATCTTCCCAAAAATGCGGATATAGAAATTGAGGTAATATCTACTCTGAATCAAGACAATTCTTGACGTAGAAAGACATGAATTTCGCAAGAGGCTTGATAATCCTATCGTCCGGCAAGAACGACGGATTATGTAGTCCTACTTTGGGCTTTCCCATTGAAGTTCCGGCCCAAAACATGATCGATGGGTATTCGAGTGAAAAAAATCCAAAATCTTCTCCGGTGTATTTCATGTCGCAAAGGTAGAGTTTAAAATCACTTTTTGAAACTGTATTTTCAAATATCTTAAACATCTTTTCGTCAACCACAACTTGCGGATAGACACTTCCCTTTTTCAAAGAAAAAGTTGCTCCTCTATCGCAAGATTTGCGGGCAAGTTCCGAAATTTCATCGATAACTTTTTCGGCTTTTTCAATGGATTCGCTTCTGACAGTGCCCTGAAGTTCAAAGGTGTCAGCGACTATGTTTCTTGCATTTCCGCCAAAAACTTTTCCAAAACCTGCGAGTACTTTTGATCCAAAATCCATTTTGTAAAATTGGTAAAGAAAATCCGTACCTGCCATAATTGCGTCTATTCCGTCTTTGTAAAAGGCTATGTGCGCCGCTTTGCCTTTGAATGTGAGATTTATCTCCGTTGCCGAGGCAAATATTACGCCGGGTCGACATGCCAGCGTGCCAAATTCGTATTCATCCGTAACATGCTCGGCAATTGCGCATTTTATCTTGTAAAGCGTTTTTATTTCTTCGATAACATGTGCTGCCCCGCCTCCTGTTTCTTCAGCGGGCTGAAACACGAAAAGAAAATTGCCCTTTACCTTTTCTTTTAAAATCTCCTTTAATGTTTCATACATGACAACCGTGTGCACATCATGACCGCAAGCATGCATGTGATCGTTTTTTGAGGCGTATTCCCATCCCGTTTGTTCTTTTATCGGCAAAGCGTCGATATCCGCTCTTAAAAGTATGTAGGGTTGATCTTCATCGTTTTTTATCGGTACGATCAAACCTGTTTTTGCGACAGGGTACGTTTTTAATCCAAGCTCCGCTATCGCGCTTTTGAGTATCTTTTGTGTTTCATGCTCTTCAAATGAAAGCTCCGGATTTTGGTGAATGATGTGTCTCAGATCAATTCCGTCCATTTCAATTTATCCTTTCAAGGGTTCTTTCAAATCTGTCCAGAATTTCATCGATCTCTTCGAACGTTACGTTCAGTGCCGGAAGAAATCTCACCGTACTTCCGCCAACGATGTTAAGCAAAAGACCATTTTTCAACCCCTCGTTTATGACATCTTTCCCGTCAATTGAAAGTTCAACTCCGATCATGAGTCCCATTCCACGCACTTCTTTTATTTTATCGTTTTGAATTGAATTAAGTCTTTCTTTGAAATATTTTCCTTTCTTTTTAACATCACCGATAAACGTATCTGTGAGTTTTGACAACACGACTTTAGATCCTGCCAGTGCAATGGGATTTGGAGCAAAGGTAGAACCGTGATCTCCGTATTTGAAAAGATCCGCGTTGTTTCCGAGAAAGATCGTGGCAGATAGCGGAAGTCCTCCGCCTATTGATTTTGCAACGGTTACGATATCCGGTTTCAAATTTTCAAAATGTTGATACGAGTAAAATTTACCGGTCCTACCCATACCTGACTGGACTTCATCTGCGATGAGTGTAAATCCGTATTTCTCCTTGAGCGCCATCAAGGTATCTGCGAATTCTTTCGTTATGGTTTTAAGTCCGCCGCTTCCGAGTAAAGTTTCGAGAAAAACCGCAGAGATCTGTGAACCATACTTTTCAACGGTATCTTGAAAGGACCTCACGTCGCCAAAAGGTAAAAATGTCACGTCTCCGATTAGAGGTTCGAAAGGATTTCTAAGTTTATCAAAACCGGTCAGAGAAAGTGAACCAAGGGTTCTTCCATGAAAATTTCCTGTAAACGAGATGATCTTGCCGTTTCTCCTTTTTATCGCCTTCAGTGCTGCTTCGTTAGCTTCGGCACCGGAATTCCCAAAGTAAACTTTTCCCATTTGCCCGGTTCTTTCGACGATGATCCGCGCGACTTCGGATGCATCTGGATCCAGAAAATAATTCGAAAGATGTGCATAATTATCGAGCTTTCTTTTCATGGCAAATTTCACATCATCATCTGAATGTCCGAATGCCAACACTCCTATTCCGGAAAATGTGTCGATGTATTTTTTATCTGACGTGTCCCATACGTATATTCCCTTGGCATGTGATATCTGAATGGGAAATGGATTGTAAATCTGAAGTAAGAATTCGTTGTTCATTTTAAACCTCCTAAAGATCGAACTCTTTTGCCATGGTTCTGAGAATCTCTTGCGACTTTTCAGGTTTAACGAGGCACGATATCTTTATCTCGGATGTCGTGACAAGTACTGGTTTAACACCTGATTTCGATAACAAAGAAAAGAATTTCGCCGCGACTCCCGTACTTGATCTCATTCCAACGCCGACTATTGAGATTTTGGAGTACTGACCATCGTTCGAAATCAAAACATCGTCTCCCAAAATTTCTTCAAGGGACTTTATTATAGAGTCCTTGTGATCTTCGACTATCGTAAAAGAAAGGTGTGTTTTTTTACCGTCCGAGAAAAAAGATATCATATCGACGTTGATTCCCATACCGGAAAGTTTGTTGAAGATCTTTGATATCGTTTCATCATCATCCGGAAGATCTGAAATGGTTATCTTCGTTTGCCCATTTTCAATCGTCGCTCCGGTTACAACCGGCTCTTCGAGCCATTCTGGTAATTTGTTTATCACGTAAGTTCCCTCCGTATCCGTGAAAGAAGATGCACAATAAACTTTCACATCGTATTTTTTTGCTATTTCGACGGCTCTTGAATGCAAAACCTTTGCACCCAACGACGCCAGTTCGAGCATATCATCGTAAGTTACATACATAACCTTTTTTGCCGCCGGATAAATTTTGGGGTCGCACGTGTATATCCCATCAACATCACTGTATATCTCACACAGGCATCCCAATTTTGCCGCAAGTGCAACGGCCGTTGTATCAGATCCGCCTCTGCCAAGCGTCGTCAAATCATGAGACTCGTCTATTCCCTGAAAGCCTGCGACGATGATGACATCGTGATCCTTTAAGGTATTTAAAATCATGTCGTCATCTATATCCTTTATGCGCGCTTTGGTATGCTGATCGGTTGTTTTGATGTTAAGTTGAAAGGCATTAAAAGACTTTGCCCGCATCCCGATTTCCTCAAGAGCAATCGATAAAAGTGCTATGGAAATTTGTTCTCCCGTTGAAAGCAACATATCCATTTCTCTCGGATTAGGGCTGACACTCAAAGATTTTGCGAGAGAGAGCAAATTATCGGTGGTCTTACCCATCGCTGAAACAACAACGACAACTTTGTATCCTGCTTCTGCCTTCCTTTTTATCCTTTCGGCTACATTTCGTATTCTTTCCGTATCTGCTACCGAGGAACCACCGTACTTTTGAACTACTATGCGCATTTACTCACCTTCCGAGATCTCTAAGGCTTTCAACTATTTGGGTCTTGGATTCTGTTTTTTCGTCAACCTTTTTCACGATTCGTGCCGGAACGCCGGCAACGACATGGTACTCCGGCACATCTTCTATCACAACTGCACCTGCGGCAACCACACTTCCCTTACCAACGTGTATGCCTTCGAGGATAACCGCATTTGCGCCGACGAGCACATCGTCTTCAATCGTTACCGGTAAAGCGCTTGGAGGTTCGATAACGCCCGAGATCACGGCTCCGGCTCCGATATGGCAATTCTTTCCGATGATGGCCCTTCCTCCGATAACGGCGTTCATGTCGATCATGGTTTTCGATCCTATATGGGCTCCTATGTTTATAACGGCTCCCATCATGACGATCGCACCATCTTCGATCTCCACCATATCTCGGATCACCGCTCCCGGTTCTATGCGTGCGTTGTACTTTGAAAGATCTGCAAGCGGAATGGCAGAGTTCCTTGCCGTTATTTCAATGCGGTAATTTTGAATTCTGTCTTTGTTTTTTTCGAGTATTTTGATGACATCATCGTATTCTCCGAAGATAACACCGAATTTCTCGCATCCAAAAAATTCAACGTTTTCAAACTTTACCTTTTCCATGTCGCCTTTCAAGAAAACTTCAACGGGAGTCTTCTTCTTGGAAGTTGAAATGAGGTTTATGACATCTTCAGTTCTCATGTATTCACACACCTTTCGATTTTATTACGTCCTTAAAAGTGTAAAGGCCTGCTTTCTTATCGATGACCCATTCGGCCGACTTCATGGCACCTATTGCAAAGGCTTTTCTTGAAATTGCCCTGTGAGATATCTCCAACACTTCACCGGAATTCGCAAAGATCACCTTATGATCACCGGGCAAGCCGCCTATTCTGAGAGAATGGACTTGTACGTCTTTGCTTAGGACATTTTTCATCATGATGGCCGTTCCAGAGGGTTTATCCTTTTTCATGGCATGATGCATTTCGATTATTTCAACGTCCCATTCTGAAAGAGATGATGAGATATCTTTGATCATTTCAAGCATGACGTTTATTCCCATGGAAAAATTATAGGACTGTACAACGGCGACATCTTTGGAAAGTATCTTCAATCTTTCCGTTTCCTTTTCTCCGAGATTGGTTGTGCCTATCACAAGCGGACAACTGTATTTTTCACAGATCTTTATCGTTTTGTCCAAAGCCTCTGGCTTTGAGAAATCGATCATAACATCCGGTTCATCGTCAATAACTTCATGACCGCTGTCAACTTTCAAGACGGGCATATAGCCTGATTCCTGAAAAGTTTCAACGATTTCTTTGCCCATCTTCCCAGAAAAGCCCATGATGCCGAATTTCATCATGCTACCTCACTGACGGGCATGATACCGGATTTTTTCATCGCACTTTTCAACATTTCGACGGTTTTCTCATTGGCCGTAACGAGTGGCAGTCTTAATTCGTTTTTTATGAACCCTCTCATCTCCAATGCGGCTTTGACAGGTATTGGATTGGATTCAACGAAAAGCGCCTTGAAGAAGTTAAAAAATCTCAAATGAATTTCTCTTGCTTTTTCTATTTTCCCTTCGAAGACGAATTCACACATTTCTGACATCTCTTTCGGTATGATATTTGATGCAACGGATACAACTCCGTCACCGCCGGAACAAAGCAAATGGAATGCTGAATCATCGTTGCCGGAATAAATTCTGAAATCATTTATGCTTTTAAGCGTTAAGATGTCCATGTCAACCTGATTTATGTCTGCGTTTGCTTCTTTGAGACCCCTTACATTCTTGCAATCGGATGCGATTTTGTAAACAGTCTCGGGAAGAATGTTAACACCCGTTCTCCCGGGAACGTTGTAAATTATCACGTTAAGCGCTGTGTGTTCGGAGATATATCTGTAATGTTCGTACAGTCCATTCTGCGTTGGTTTGTTGTAATAAGGTGTAACCACAAGAACTCCGTTCGCACCGTGCTTTTCGGCATGTTTTACAAGTTCAAGAGTTTTTTTAGTGCTGTTTGTTCCCGCTCCTACTACGATCTCAGCATGACCGTTACATAGTTCAACAGTCCTGTCTATTAACCTCGCACTTTCGTCTGATTCAACGGTCGGAGATTCACCAGTAGTTCCAAGTACGAATATAGCACTGACTCCGTTGTCGATCTGAAATTTCACCAATCGATCGTAACTTTTATAATCAATCTCTCCTGCTTTAAACGGCGTTACGATTGCCGTTCCCACTCCTCTAAACATTATCGACACCTCCTTGAAGATACACGTCTTTTCCCTTAAAAATCACCTTTAATTTTCCACCTGGAACTGAAACATTAATTTCGTTTAAATGCCATTTATGAATTATGTTTGAAATGTAAGCACTTGCAGTCGCACCGGTACCGCATGCTTTTGTTTCGCCCTCAACTCCCCGCTCGTAAGTTCTCATCTTTATTTCGTGATCTTCGATCTCGACAAAGTCAATGTTGGCATCGAGTTCCTTTCTCAGGCTAACCCCTAACTTTTCGACATCCGCATTTTTTACATCATCGACGAAAACCACGTAATGCGGCACTCCGACGATCACATAATGACCCGCGATCGATCCTGATCTTTCATTGATTTTTATTTCAGGCATCTTGATCATGATCTCATCATTGACAATTCGACCTTCAATTGAACCTGCGAATGAGTCAAAAACGACGATTTTGTCTTTGAAATATCCCGCATCATGAAGATATCTCACGAAACTCCTTGCTCCGTTTCCGCAAAATTCTGCCCTTTGTCCATCTCTGTTGAAGTAATCCATGAAGAATTTATCTCTTTTTTCAACGAAGATCATGCCGTCACGATCTCCGACATTTTTCAAAACAAGCATGCTTTTTTCCTCATAAGTTAAATCTTTTCCGACAGAATCGCACATGACAAATGAGTTTCCCGTTGCCGTGTAATAAGACATTTTCATCTTCTCATCTCCTTATCAAATGAAAAAGGCCACATCTTTTTAGATGTGGCCCGGTGGATCGGGTTATTTCAGAGTACGATCAAAGTACCGCTCCACCGGGCGGACACTTGACGTACTTCTTATTTTTTAAGAAATCGCAAAAATTCAAATTTATCACCTTTTAACTTCAAATTTCCAATTTGTTTGAGATAATTTTATAACATTAAACGTTATGTTCAAATTTATATTCGATGTCTTTTTGATTATGTTTTTCTCAAGCTATACACTGTTGATAACCGTACCGCAATCTTTACACACATAAAGCCCTCGATGCTTTCGATTCGACTTATGGGCGTATTCCACTCAATGATTCGTGGTAAAATGTCTTTGTCATGTAAAATTTCAAAGGGGCGAAAATTTTGAATTTATTTGAACAATGGAAGATGAGATGTCCGATCATAAAATTCATTGAAAAACGAAGAATGAAACATACGAAGTTAGTCGTTAAAAGATCGAATAAAAAATAATTTGCGAATAAAAATGATTTGGAGGAGAAAACAATGGCAAAAGAGAGTCTTCAAGACAGTTTTTTAGGTTATCTTCAAAAGAATAAAACAGAGGTAAAGATATATCTCACAAACGGAGTTCAAATGAGAGGCATAATAAAAGATTTCGATTCCTTTGTCGTGCTTGTTGATTCAGAAGACCAAAAACAGAGCAACATGATATATAAAGCTGCCATAAGTACGATAATTCCAAATGAGAAGTACATTCCAGAGAAAAAACAAGATTGATAAGATTGATTATTTCTTGCTCCGGCTTAGCCGGAGCATTTTTTGAAGTTGTGAAAGAAATGTGAAAAAATAAAACTCCTTCTCTTTTTAGACGTCAAAATGCATGAATGGCTAAATTCATTTTGGAAGGAGTGGTTTTTGTGAAGAAGTTTCTTGTTCTTTTGTTCATACCTTTGCTGGTAACTGGAATTTTTGCGGCATCTTCCAGTTCTGTACAATCAAATTCCCTTGGAGGATTGCTTTCTAACATGAATGCATTGCTTCAAGGATCTCAAACTGTTCAACTTCAAGTTCAAATTGAGATGCTCAAAGTTTTCGATGCCATGAAACTCTCGTCCGCGCAGGCATCTTCCCTTGAGAAATATCTTAAGGACTTTAAGACTGAAGTAAATGCGCTTCAAGCGCAAAGGATAAAAGCACTTACAACTTTGAGGGATGCACTCGTTACAAATAATGCGACAAGCGTAAAAGCTGCAACCATGGAAGTTACAAAACTAAATTCTCAATACGCAAAATTGACTGAGAATTTGATAACAGAGGTCAAATCAACCATAACTGTCGAGCAACTATCTTTGCTTGGAAATTATTTCCAAAAATCTGCAATGCAGATGCAACGTAAAATGCTTGGGCCAAATGCGAAGAATAAAATTGAGAAAGCCTTACCGAACAGAAATTTCAATTTCAACGTTACCGTTAATCCTCAGGAAATGTACAACATGATGAGACTTTTCCAAAATTTTGGAAACAATGCAAGGATGCAGTTGTTAAGATCGCCTGATCTGATATATGCAGTTATCAATGTTCCAATCTACGATCTTGTTATAAATACGCTTCAACTTAAAGCACAGTAAAACTCATCCCCTTCAAAAGGAAAATGCGTGTGGCATTTGCCACACGCGATTTTAAAAAGGAGGAAATATGAAAAGATTCTTGATGTTGATTTTATTCGTCATCCCGATATATGCATTTTCAATGACGCTCCCACAACTCTTTCTGAGCGCTCAGGCAAGTAATACGACATTTGCGATGGCAAACATCACCTTAAAGCAGGCAAGTATGACTTATCGCATGAACATGATTCAAGCTTCCGTGCCGATAGTGAATCAAGGCGCCCAGTTATCGGCTCAGATTGCGTACACATCGAGTCTTCAGGCTTATCGAAGCGATGTGAACAGCTATTATTCAAGTGTTGTAAATGCCGCATTCGGAGTTAAAATAGCGAGCATAAACGTTGAAATAGCTCAGATGAATTTAAATGTTGCGACCATGAATTACGCAAGTACATTTGCGCTCTTTCAAAAGACAATGGCATCAACGACGTCTCTCCAGCAGGCCTCCGTAACGGTTGCAACCGATCGAAATAGCCTTAAAAATGCAAATTGGAATTACAACTTTGACCTTTCCAATTTTAAGATCGTTACAGGTTTGAATTGGCAAGATATGACGTTTGCAGTTCCTGTACTTTCAACAATACCTTCAAGTGAAACTATGTGGATAAACAACGATCTTAATCTTGATCTTGCGAATTTAAACCTTCAAGATGCCCAGTACAATCTTCAAACAACTCCTTCAAATTCATCACAATACACGATGGAAATAGCCAATATGACAGTTCAACAGGCTCAACTTACGAAGAATAACGCACTGTTGTCATCCCAGAACAATTATTCTTCTGCAATCCAAAAGCTTGAATATGATTACAACAACGTCCTAAACGCAAAAGCAAATTTTGACATTGCGACAGGAAACCTTGCTTTCTACACAAGTGAATACAATTCAGGACTTATATCCGCGGTGAACTATATCGGTCAATATGAGATACCATATCTCAACACCAAACTTTCTTATTACACGGCACTTAACACTTACTGGAGTGATCTTGTATCTTACATGGTTTCAATTGGGTTAAGAGTGAATTCAATTTAGATTAGATTATCCCCAAACCCCAAGTCATGGTCTTTTAAAAAAGAAGGTTTGTACGAAGGCAGGTTAATCAAGGAGCATCTTACAGAAGGCTATATCCAGAAATAGCAGTCGAGATCAAATCCGGATACATTCGGGACTTCTAAAGATAAACTGAGTTTCTACAAGCAAATATGTTTTCTATCATGAGCCTCGCCTTTCATTCTTTTGAGGATAGAAGCCTTGGACTTGAAAGCAAAATGATTAATCGATTTTGAAATGAGTTTAAGACAGAATCTGTCGTAAGCTCCAATACTTGGAAAGTAGAGTGTATTCTTGAGATCAAACCATTTTGCAATGATGGAATTAAGAGTTTCGATTCTCGGTCTGAACTTGTAGAACTTCTTGAAGGCTGGATTAAGTTGAAAGGAAAGTCTGAAAAGGGAAATCTCAGGTGAATGTTTAGACCAAAAGATGCCTGAACAATCTTTTGGACACGAAGAAGTTCTATCACGGCATACGAATTTGTGACGATGTTTGGAATAGTCGTTTCCGTCTGACAGAAGGCGTTTATTTGAGAGAGTGCAAAAGATATTACCGTTTTGAAGATAAAAATGATCTTTGAGATGAGCTTTTTTGGTTCTAATAAAAGGTATGAAGTTCATAGAGACAAGGTTGTAAATCGTATCGAGAGAATCAAAGCCTTTGTCAGCGGCAAAAAAGATGTGATAAGTTTTTGCATCAAGGCATTTAAGGTATTTGAAGGCATTTGAAAGTAAAGGGTTGTCATTGGCAGAAGCCTTATGGAAAGAGAAGTAGAATGGGAAATAGAAAGGATAAACGACGGCCATCCAGAAGATTTTAAAGCCAAGTTTTGAGTTAAGGGCTTTATTATAAGAATGGATAGCGCCGAGAGGGAGATTTCCGTAAGCAGCGACGGGTTTTGAATCAGAGGCAATGACAATTCCGTTAGAATGGATGATCTTGTCTTTGAAAAAGAAGAGCACAGCGTTAAGAAATAAGACAAGAAAACGGTTAAGATATGTCAAAAGTAGAGGAAAGTCAAAGCGTTGTTTGAAATAGAAATAAGTTGTATAGCAAGGCAATTGGTCAGTGAGGCCACAAAGGTCTAAGTAATTCTGAGGCAAAACGGACTCAAGGCGCTTTGATTTGTAAAAGTCATATTCAAGGTTGAGAAGGTTCAAGATAAAGAAGAGTCTGAGCAAGGAAGAAGGGTCGTAAGGACGGTTCTTGTTATGGATTGAGGAATAAGATTTAAGGAGTTCAGAAGAGATAGAATCGAAATCCAATTGTTGAAAAGCTAAAAAGATAAGATTGAAAACAGTATCTTGAGAAGGAAAATGTAGGAAAAAGAAAACACTCGAAGAACTCCGCAACATACCTGTCACCTCGGTTTAAAAGATGGATGATGATAATAAAATTTTACACCCTGGTGGCAGGCTGTTGTGGGGTAATACAGCAAAAAGAATTTAGGAATGATAAGAAATTCTTAAATTGAATTTACTCTTAACAATTTGACGTTGCAGGGAAAAGTCTCTTTTGTTCAGCCCTTTGCCACAA
>DYLQ01000058.1 GCA_020722015.1 Thermotoga sp.
GCCCCGATGCCCTATCGGGATCGGGATCACGAGACTTGCGCGTCCGGAGTTTTGTAATTAACTCATTTTATATGAACTTAAGTTCATCTAAAAGTATTTGGCTGATTTAATGTGGGGGACTGTTGTTCTTTTGATAAAAAATCAGCCATATCTTTTGAAATTAGTTTCCCGGTCTCAGCCAATGCTGAGTGAATACCATCTGAATAACTTGCTCCTTTTACATTTTGTATTTGAACTGATTTTTCCCCCTTCAGTTTAATTTGTCCATTGACGGCATCTATGAGTTTGAAGGAGTATTTAGAACTGAAAATCTCTACAGGAGTGAAGACGTTAGTATTTTCATCAAAATCTAAATATTTTTCCCGCGAGATAAATTCGATCTGTCCCGAAACATAAAAATCAATTTTTAGATCTTTACATATTTCCCTAAAATGGCTCTCAGACATGCTATTGCTGAAATTCTGAATCATAGATGTGCTTTTTATACTCTCCTCATCGATCACTTTGAACTGTTTTGATTTTACGAGATGCTCATACAGAGAGTTTTTTAGATAGGTCACCAAATTGGCTTGATCGAGCAATATTGATCTGTTGTCTAATCTAATTGAAATATCCTTTGGTGGCTTGAAATCAAATACTGCAACGGCGTTTCGTTTTGGCTGGTATACATCAACATCTAAAACGACTTCATGTTTTTGTTCATGATTCATTTTTGACGAAATTTCACGATAGCCCTTAATTTTCCCTTTTACGCTAGTTTTGATGTCTTTTTTGAATTGCTCGAAACTTTCTCCAGATTCTACTGTTTTTAGTCCTGTAGCATTTGAGCTTTCAGCCTTAGAAGTCTCGGTTGCTGTTCTATTGGAATTTGAAACTAATTCGCCACCAAGAAGGAGAAATATAGCTTTTTCGATTGCATCATTTACAGCCTCTTCTTTAGAGCGTCCGATTCCATCCATCCTTACTGTTATTATTTCATCTTTAGTTATCGGATGGAGGACTTCTTGGGCGTAGACTGAGCAAATGATATTGATAAGGGCAATGATAAAAGAAACTATTGTTTTCATAGGTTAATCCTTCGTCTGGTATTATAATCTTATTTCAATGAGCCTCGAGCAGAAATTGAGTTGTTTCTGATTTATCTCAAGCCCCATCTCAACCAGCACAGGTTTAAGTCTCTGTTCGTAGAAGCTTTCTACTGGTTCTCTTGTTGAAGCGAATCTCACAACCAAAAAAGATTCATTGACCACATCAGATTTATAAGACTCTACTTGGATTTTTTCTTTTAATCTATTGTCGATTGCAACAAGGGCGACACCCCTCTTTTCTTTTATTATACTGTCCCCATATATGGCGAGAATAATCGTTTCTGGTTTTATGCTGATTATCGAACCATCATTCTTCTGTAAATGTGCTCCACCATCACTCGTGAACCGATATGAAGTAATTTGGCTTATTTCATAAGCTGAAAATGAATCCCTTGTAGGCGTAGAGCAGCCGATTAGACAAAGAAAAATAAGCAATATTATGCTAATTGAAACCGTTTCATTTTTCATGAACCACATCATATATCACTGTTATTTTATTTGCTTTTCAATAGTTCCTTTGAATATGTTGTTCGCCCAATCTGAATTTTCGGACGTTTTAAGGCCTATTTCAGAATATTTCTTTGCCATCGCTATGTGTCCTGTTTTCTCAAGGCAAACAACGAGGTTAGCGAGTGGATTAAATTGATTTATATCTATTTTTAATGCTTGGAGAAGGAAGGGAAAGGCCTCCATGTACTTGCCACTTATTCTGAAACAACACCCGACCATATTACAGTTTTTTGCCGTTGGCTTATTTTCGAGCGATAGCAAGTAGAGTTTATGAGCCTCTGAAACATTTGGATCGGTTGAGTAGAATATCTCCTCCGCTCTTATGTAGGAATCATCCAAGTTCCTGCTATCGGCGAGAGGGTATGTTCCATAAGACTTAGCTATCACTGTGGCATTATTGCCCAAAGCAAACCCACTAAAGTCAAATTCATGTTTTTTAAGCAAGCCCAAAACGTCATCGAAAGACACATCTTTTTGTTTGACTTGAGGAGAAAGCTTTGCCAGACACATTTTATTATACTCTTGATTGATCAGGAAGACAGAACCTCGTTCATAGAAAATAGATGCCGTTTTGACCCTACCAATATCTTCGTATTTTTTCCCCATAGTGTAACATATTACAGGATCATACGGGCTTGATTGAAGTAACTTATAGAGATCGGGGAAACTAGTATTTGGATTCAGGCGATTAGTCTTTGATATAGCTGCAACATTCGGCATTTGATCAACTGGGTTGCCTAAAACCAAAGCTTGAACATTATTTCCAAAAGTATTCCCCAGTTGCTTCGCAAAAAAAGTTCTTATTGATGAAAAATCTGCATCAGAACATATCTCTAATATGAGTGAGTAGTTCAGGCGATTGTCGTATTGGATAGCTACCTTAGTCAATGCGTAGACTAAATCTTTGTAGCTTACTTCAGGTAATTTCAATAAACTCTCATCCACAGCCATAACACAGAACGCGCCAGACTCATTAAAACCTCTTTCGACCAAGGCAGCATTTTTCAGATCGACTTTGCCCCCCGTAATTGAGAGATATTCGCGATACAAAGATTCATTCAAACTCTGATTAGTATTTGCTGGCCAATCCACTTTAAAAATGTTGTAAAGAAGAAAGTTGGACATTGCTATGTCTTTTGCTTCTTCAATTGCGACATCTTTTGACATTTCGCTGTTAGATAACTGAGGTGAGAATCCATAAGCAAAGACGGTTCCATCCTTTACAAATATATGCTTACTATGTATCTGGTGTTTGTTTGACTTATAAATTTCTCTGATATCCTCTCCCAAACAGTTATAAGAAAGGCAGATATTAAGTAACAAGAAAAGATACTTCAGCCTGCCAATATTAGGCAGGCTGAAGTATTTAGTTGAAGGTAATCTGACCGTTTCAGAACGCATCTTTATCTGCTTCGGTTCCTTCGTTCTTGAATGTTCCCTTTTGATCTTCATTAATCTTCTTGCGCCCAGATTCCAGGAGAGCTGCGCTACCATTTGAAGAGTCCGAGCTTGCTGCTGAGCCCAACTTTGATTTCATCAGTTTTGCAGCAACAGCAGATGAAGGAGACCAAGCGCAAACAACTCCGAACACCTTCTTCCCAGTTAGAGGATGTGTAGTATTCCAAGACTTAATCTTTGATATCCCGGAGATATTAATAGCTTTAGCTGTGCTCTCGATCTGCTGTCTGTATGCCGATTCGTTTTTGTACAGATCAGTTGCATCTGCATATTCTTTTGTCGTTTCGGCATTTAATAAATCCCTAGATACCATAGAGCTCTCTCCTGCAAATTGTCTGATAAGACCAAAGCATAGTGCCTTTGCCTTCTCAGACGCAGCGTTTTCTGACATTACACTTTCTGTAAGAGGTTGATCATGAGCGAAAGCTAATAAAACAGGTTGACCATTTTCATCGAGCTTTATTTGCACCCCGTATGTGGAGAGAAGTACTAGTGGATCATTTGGGATTTGTTCTGCTATCGGCCTCTTCGGGGCACCAGCTGGAACTGATCCGCCTACAATCATTGCTTCAGCCAATTCTCGTAGCTTATCGCTATAAATACAGAGGACCGCAACTTGCCCCTTCTTATTGTCTGGAGAAGCCTCAAATGTCTTATATGCTTGAAGACCGAGAATTCTTGACTGAGATAATGTACGAGTCATGCTTTTGAAACTTTCAGAACTAATTTGCTTTTCAAGTTCGGCTTTCCCTTCCTTTGATTTAGGATCAACTCCACGATCTTTTAGCCGTTTGTCAAGTTCAGCATGTATTAGCATTTTTATCTTTTTGATGATTTCAGATTTTTCCTCTTTTGAATCCAAAGTGGGTGGGAAATTGCCTTGTTCATACATCAAGGATGCATCTTTTGATATTTGCGTAGAAAGAAATTCTATCATTTGAGCTTTTGAATTGAGCAATGCTTTTTCAAATGCGTTTATGCGAGAATTTATATAAGATTTTTCAGATCTTCCTGATTGAATAACGCCTTTTCCGATTGCAACAAAAAACGTGCTTCCATCTTTATTTATATTTTGCCCCTCACCCCATCCCTGCTTAGCAAGAAAGTCTCCTATCATTTTGTCAATGTCAACGGATTCAGAAATGGCAGCGTTTTTATCGACTTGAAATTCTTGCGACACCTCTTGAGGTGTTTCATCCTGTTTTTTACCCGGTTCCTGAGCAACCACAGCTTGCGCCATAAATGCCGCAACGATCAGCCCCTTTAGCATTTGATTCGTTTTCACTTCAAGCCTCCGTTTTTATAGTAATTAGGGTTAAACACCTTCACAACTCCAGCCAAAAAAAAGGAGCGCACTCATTCTGCACTCAACTGAGGCACTGGCATGCCCGTAAGAGAATGCGGAAGAGGCGCCCCAGGGGGGCGCAACTCCCAACATCGTTTCTCTTACAGGAAAACTGCCAGTTTTCAGTTGAAACGCCTGTCGAAAATTACTTCGTTAAATTTTCAGTTCTTGGACTTCTGATACTCCTGTGTTCAGATTCAATTTTTGCCGAAACATTAATAAACCTTCGATGAACCTACATCATCTTGAAGAAATTTCAAGTGCTGTACATAAAAAATCTCATGATGTCCTGATGGAGACAGGTGCTGATGAGTCTTTTACATAGAGGTAATTGAGATAGATTCTCATCTTTATCCCGCAATAGCAGCCATAACAAGGTCAGTATGCTCTACCGAAAATTTGGCATAAGTTAGAGCCGTCTTTATGTCGGCCTTGCTAAGTTTGAGGGTAGTCCGAGGTAATTGCAAAATTCTTTTCCGGTCGCACAAGTGCGACCCTCCATGCCGATTTTCGCAAAAAATCGGCATAAAATATGGAGGGACTGAGTTCTGCCTGGCAGGTGTCGCTACGCTCGGCTGGTCCATCCGTAATTTTGAAATCGGCTCGGCCCTTTATTATAGAATCCCAGCTTTCTCCGTCGGCTATCTGGTCAATTATCCTAAATTAAGCAGTTGGCCGCATTTGCCGCAGATACGAGGCAGCAAGTCGAGCGT
>DYLQ01000003.1 GCA_020722015.1 Thermotoga sp.
ATGATTACATGAGTTTGCCTTTGATGATTCGAGAAAATACGATAATTGCAACCGGAAATGTTGATTCAAGGCCAGATTATGATTATTCCGATGGAATAACATTTCGCCTTTTCGAAATAAAAGATGGCGCTGATTTATCATCAAAAGTTTACGATTTGGACGGAAACGTTGAAACACTGGCAACGGTTAAGCGAAATGGCAGAATTGTAGAGATGGAAGTAAAAAACTTGAAGAACAAAAAGAAAAAATGGGAAGTTGTCATATATGACAAAGTCAAAAATATCGATGGTGGTGATATCAAATTGGAAAGAGTTGGAACGAGAATAGTACCGACAAAAGAAAATATCAAATTCGAATTGGAAGGTGAGTTGAATGGTAGATAAGATCAAAGAAACGCTTTCAAAGATGACCTTAGACGAAAAGATAGCGCAAATTGGTTCTGTATGGGTACACGAGCTTTTTGACGAAAATGGTGAATTATCTGAAAAGAAGATGAAAGCACTTTTGTCCAATGGGATCGGCCAAATAACAAGAATAGGCGGTGCTTCGGGATTAGAACCTGAAAAAAGTGCAAAGGTCGCAAATGAAATTCAGCGATTTCTTGTTGAGAACACGAGATTGAAGATACCGGCCATGGTACATGAAGAATGTTTAAACGGGTATATGGCAAAGGGTGCGACTATTTTCCCTCAAATGATAGGAATTGCGAGTTCTTGGAATGCAGATCTCGTTTCCGAAATCGCTCACGTTATAAGAACTCAAATGAGATCCGTGGGTGCTCATGAAGGACTTGCACCGCTTTTGGATGTTTCAAGAGATCCAAGATGGGGAAGAGTGGAAGAGACATTTGGCGAAGATGTTTATCTTGTATCGATTATGGCTTACAATTACATAAAATCTTTGCAAGGAAATTTGCAAAATGGAATTATCGCAACGGCAAAACATTTTGCAGGGTATGCTGTCTCTGAGGGTGGATTAAACTGCGCACCTGTCCATATGGGAGAAAGGGAACTAAGAGAGGTCTTTTTGAAACCATTCGAAGTGGCCGTTAAAGTCGGGAAAGTTGGCGCCATAATGAATGCATATCATGAAATAGACGGGATCCCATGCGCGGCTTCTAAATACCTTTTAACTGATATTCTAAGAAAAGAATGGAGATTTGACGGCATAGTCGTATCCGATTATTCGGCCATAGACATGCTCGAAAATTACCATAAGGTTGCAAGAGACAAAGTTGAAGCGGCTTACTTGGCTTTGAATGCTGGCTTGGATGTGGAGTTACCGACGAAGAAATATTACGCCGATGCTCTAAAAGCAGGGATAGAAAGCGGCAAAATCCCCATTGACATTCTTGATAGATCCGTTTTGAGAGTACTTAAATCTAAGGCAAAACTTGGACTTTTCAAAAATAACATCGTCGATGAAAGAAAAGTCATGAAATTATTCGATAATTCATCACAAAGGGAAATTGCGCTTAAGGCTGCCAGAGAGTCTATGGTCTTACTTAAAAATGATGGCATTTTACCTCTTAAAAACGTCAAATCAATAGGAATAATAGGTCCGAATGCCGCAAACGGAAGAAATATGCTGAGTGATTACTCATATCCGTCTCACATAGAAGCCTTCATAAACAACGAAGTGCCAGATGTGATACCGACATCTAAGTATTTAAAATCGGTGGAAGGAAATGTGAAGATCATATCCATTCTCGACGGCATAAAAGAGAAAGTTTCCGATAAGATAACGGTTAGATACGCAAAGGGATGCGATAACATCGATCCGAGTAAAGATGGTTTTGATGAAGCTCTAAAGGTTGCAAAAGCATCAGATTTCGTAATAGCCGTTGTCGGAGACAGATCCGGGCTTTCCCTTTCCGCAACGACCGGCGAAAGCAGGGACAGGGATAGTCTTGATCTGCCGGGCGTGCAAGAAGAACTGGTAGAGGAAGTCTATAAAGCGGGAAAGCCTATGGTGGTTGTACTTGTGAATGGAAGACCGTTTTCGATAAAGTGGATGGCGGATCACGCAAATGCCATACTTGAAGCATGGCTTCCGGGTGAAGAAGGAGGGCATGCCGTCGCAGATGTTTTATTTGGCGATTATAATCCATCCGGTAAATTACCGGTCTCAATTCCGAGATCTGTCGGACAGATTCCCGTGTATTACGCACATAAGCCAACCGGAGGAAGGTCTAATTGGCACGGAGATTACGTTGAAGAAAGTACGAAACCGCTTTTCCCATTCGGATTCGGATTGAGCTATACGGAATTCGAATATTCAGATCTTGAAATCACGCCTACAAAAATAGATCTTGGCAATTTGATCTCGGTGAATTGTAAGGTGAAAAACGTCGGTAAAACCGCTGGAGATGAAACGGTTCAACTTTATGTAAGCGACAAAGTTTCAAGCATAACAAGATCTGTCAAAGAGTTGAAAGGATTTGCCAAAGTCCATCTTGAACCTAATGAAGAAAAGCAAATAACATTCGATATGCCAACTGATTTACTTGCATTTTACGATTCAAAGATGAGATTGTTTGTTGAAGCGGGAGAATTTGAAATCATGATTGGCAGTTCATCCGAAGATATAAGGCTTAAAGGCATAGTCGAGTTAACGGAAAATGTACGAGTAAGTAAGAAACAAAAGAAATTCTTCTCAAACGTTAAAGTTGAATAGGAGGCATAATATGAAAACGTATTTTGAAGGCATAGAAAAGATAAAGTATGAAAAGAATTCAAAAGATCCTATGAGCTTCAGATATTACAATCCGCCTGAAAAGATAGGCGAAAAGACGATGGAGGAACATCTGAGATTTGCAGTTGCATATTGGCACACATTCGGTCATACCGGTGCGGATATGTTCGGATCTGCCGTTAACAAAAGACCATGGTTTGAATACTCGGATCCGCTTGACGCATCTCTTGCCAAAGCAGATGCCGCATTTGAATTCATGTCAAAGTTGGGAGTCAAATACTTTTGCGCTCACGACAGGGACCTTTATCCGGAGCAGGAGACTCTCAGAAAGACAAATCAAGGTTTAGACAAAGTTATAGAACATATAAAAGGTCTCATGAAAGAAACGGGCATAAAGATGTTGTGGGGTACGGCGAATCTCTTTTCGCATCCGAGATACGTTCATGGTGCGGCCTCATCGTGTAACGCGAACGCGTTTGCCTTTGCCGGTGCGCAGGTAAAGAAGATGCTTGAGATAACCAAAGAGTTAGGAGGACAAAATTACGTTTTTTGGGGAGGGCGTGAAGGATACGATACGCTTTTGAACACAGACATGAAATTGGAAAGAGACAACATCGCGAGATTTTACAAGATGGCGATCGATTACGCCAAAGAGATAGGATTTACGGGCCAATTTCTCATAGAGCCGAAACCGAAGGAGCCGACAAAGCACCAATATGATTTCGACGTTGCGAATACGCTTGAATTTTTGAGGGCATATGGTTTAGATGAATACTTCAAATTCAACATAGAAGCAAACCATGCGACACTTGCAGGGCACACATTCCAGCATGAGCTAAGAGTTGCAAGGATAAGCGGGAAGTTAGGGAGCATAGATTCCAACATGGGAGACATGCTGCTTGGATGGGACACAGATCAATTTCCGACAAATGTCTACGATACGACGCTTGCCATGTACGAAGTGCTGAAAAATGGCGGGATAGCACCCGGAGGATTGAATTTCGATTCACACGTAAGACGCGGTTCATTTGAAGAGCGAGATCTTTTTTACGCACACATAGCGGGGATAGATGCATTTGCCCTTGGCTTGAGAATCGCAAAGAGATTGCTTGACGATAAAGTCTTTGAAGATTTCATAAAAGAGAGGTATTCGAGTTACAATACTGGTATAGGCAAGAAAATAGTTTCACAGAAGGTAACGCTCAAAGAACTTGAAGAATACATTCTTGACATGAAGGATGTTGGGAACGTTTCATCGAGGCAAGAGATGCTTGAGAATATATTGAACAAATACATGTTTTAAACTGCATGATTTTTTGGGAGGTATGATTTGGAAATAAAGACGATGAATTCAGAAAGTATGGGCCGGTCTAACAGGCTGACGATCTTAAACCTTATAAGGAAATATCCAGGGATAAGCAGAAGAGAGATCGTCGATATGACCGGTCTTAATCCGAGCACGGTCACAAACATAGTGTTTGATCTCATCGAAAGAAAATTTGTTCAAGAAGGAGAAAAGGGATTTTCTGACAAACCCGGTAAAAGAAGGGTGAGTTTACTTCCATCTAAAGAAGCGGCAACTGCCATAATAGCCAAAATAGGCATTGAGAATACCCAAATTGGTCTCGGTTACCTTGATAATTTTTTTGAAAGCGTGTATGAAATCAAAACCTCTTCGAACTTTGACGAATTTTTCGATGATTTCGGTGAGAAGATGCACACTCTCTACAAAAAAGAAAGTTTGAGAAGCAAAATCATGTCTTTGGCAATTTCTGTACCTGGTATCGTGAACAGAAATACGATCTCAATGGAAATAGTTCCTCACCTTGGATGGTCGAAAATAGAGATGGGGAAGCGAATAAAAGAAAGATTTCGAGATATCGATATTCCGATTTATCTTGAAAACGAAGCCAAATTGTCTTTGATGGCCGAGATGTATTTTAACGAGGAGATAGACGATTTCAAAGATGGGATCTACGTTTACGTCTCTCAAGGTGTTGGAGGTGCTTTACTCATAAATGGTCAAATCTTTCTGGGAGCTTCCTTTACAGCCGGAGAGGTGGGACATATGAGTATTTACGCAGATGGTCCAAAGTGTCATTGTGGAAATAGCGGCTGTTGGGAAGAGTACATCTCCATAGACACGATAGTTAAAAAATATGAAGAGATAAATGGAAAAATTGAGGGTACGAACTTCAAAGAAAAATTCGAGAAGATGATCTCAAAAAGCGAAAAGGACAAAGTGGCCCAAGACATTCTCAATGAGATGATGCACTACCTTGGAGTTGGAGTGGCAAATCTTGTCAACATAATAAATCCACAATTTGTCATGATAGGAGGGATGGGAGAGAAGATACCCAACGCGTACATTCAAACTTTGAAAGCAGAGGTAAAAGAAAGAGCACTTGAAAGTGCGACGAAAGATTTACTCATCATGACATCTTCGATGGACATGATCCAATCCGCACTTGAAGGATGCACACTCATGGCAATGGATGAATTCTTAAAGGAGGCAATCTCGTGAATTACGTTGGAATAGACGTTGGAACGACAGGCATAAAGGCACTCGTAGTAAAAGACGATGGAGGGATTTTAGACAGATTTGATCATCCTCTAAAAGTTTACAATCCAAAGCCCGCATGGTCGGAGCAAGACCCTCGAGATTGGTGGAATGGCGTCTCGGATATTCTAAGATCCATATCACAGAAATACAAAATAGACTCAATAGGATTATCCGGTCAGATGCATAGTCTTGTTGCCCTTGATGGAGATGGAAAGGTTGTACGGCATGCCATATTGTGGAACGATCAAAGGACAACTGCGGAATGTAAAGAAGCAACGAAAATCCTCGGTGGTGAGAATAAGGTCATATCTGAGGTTGGAAATCCCATTCTTGAGGGATTTACGCTTGGAAAGATATTGTGGGTAAGGAAAAATGAGCCTGACAACTTCAAGAAAATAAGGCATGTCATGATGCCAAAAGATTACATAGTTTACATGCTAACGGGTGAACTTGGAACAGAATGGTCAGATGCATCCGGAACCGCGTGTTACGATGTAAAAGCAAGGAAATGGAATTTGAAAGTGTTAAACTCACTTGAAATAGATCCTGAACTTTTCCCTCCAATTTCGAAATCATATTCTCCAAGAGGTATGCTCAAGGCATCGCTTGAGAAAGAATTCGGATGGAAAAACGTCAAGGTTGTATGTGGAGGAGCGGACAATGCCGTATCCGCACTTGGAATAGGCGTTTTTAAACCTGGCGATTGTATGGTTAGCGTTGGAACTTCAGGCACCATTGTTGGAGTTACATCCTCAACAGAACCGGATCTCGATGGCAAACTGCATTATTTTAACCATGTAATAGATAAAACATCATATTACATGGGTGTTATGCTTTCAGCGACAAGTTCATTTGATTGGGCAAGAAAGATGGTCGCAAGTGATGACAGTTTGTCAAAAATTGAGGAAATGATAAGAAATAGTCCTCCCGGATCAAGAGGGCTCATCTTTCTTCCGTATCTAAACGGAGAAAGGACGCCACACAGAGATCCGTATGCAAGGGGAGTCATCTTTGGCATATCCTCGTTGTCGAAAAAAGAAGATATCATGAGATCCGCAATAGAGGGTGTAACCTTTGGGTTGCGTGACTCCTTTGAACTTGTAAAACAAAGGATAGATGTAAGAAGTGTAAAGATAACCGGTGGCGGATCTAACAACATGGAATGGGTAAAGATCATAGCTACCAACTTCAAAGTACCGATAGAGATACCAAAAACAAATGAAGGCGGTGCTTACGGGGCGGCGATGCTTGCGGCCATAGGCAGTGGGAAGACATTTGATGATGTTTCAAAATGGGTTAAGGTCAGAGATACAGTCGAGCCAGAAAAAAAATTGATTGGGTTTTACGATTCATGGTATAGTCAATACAGAGCACTTTATCTTGATTTAAAAGAAAGGTTTAAAGAGGTTGAAATGATTTCATGAATTTGAAGTGAATTGTATGTTGTGTTAGATCTTTTTAGAAATCTTAAAATGGAGTAAAATGAAGTTATAAAAGAATGGTAGCTTTGTAAAGAGTTTTTGTGTTAGAATCACCGTGATAAAAATCTATTGATTGATATGATAGAAAAGGGGAAATTTGTGGTTTCTCTTCTCATGTGTAAACGAAAAATGTTCATCATAGTGAAACTTGATGGATTTTGTTATAATTTAAAGCAAAAGATGAGAGATCAAGATGAGTAAAGTGTACATCTTGGGTCATAAACATCCGGATACAGATTCGATATGCAGTGTGATAGGATACGCAGATCTTTTGAATCGATTCGAACCCGATAAGTACATTCCGGCACGATGCGGCGAGCTGAATGCAGAAACGGAATTCGTGCTCTCGCACCTTGAGATAATTCCACCTATGTACATCGAAAGTGTTGATCCCAAAGTATCTGACATACAATTTCCGAGTCCAATAAGTGCCGTTAAGGATGCTCCAACGATCGATATTGCAAAGCTCATGGAATTGCATGGCATTAAAAATATTCCAATAACAGACGAAAACGGGACTCTTGTAGGTCTTGTCAGCGAAAGTGACCTTGCCAAGGCTTACGTGACAAGGCTTAAAATCGAACAACTGCACGTTTTCCCAATCAAGGTCGAAACTCTTGCGAAAATATTGAAAGCGCAGATAATTTTTTCGTCCAGGGAAGTTTTGGATGGAAAGGTTTATACGGTGATAGACGCTCTCCACGTTGCACTTTCGAAGTTGACAAAAGATGATGTTGCCATAGTTGGCGATAACGAACCAGCACAGCTTGCACTTATAACATCTGGGATCGCTGCCTTGATAATAGCCAACGGTGCTCCGGTGGGTGAAAGAGTTATAAAGACAGCCAAGGAAAAAGGAACCCCTATTTTGGCAACTGAATTAGACGCTTTCGGAGTCGGGAAAATGATAAACCTTTCACTTCCAGTGGAGATGATAATGACACCAGACGTTCCAATTCTGCGACCGGATGATTCCATTGAATATGCCAAAAAACTCGTTTACGGCTCAAAGTTCAGAACGGCATGCGTTATCGATGATGATAAAAAACTTCTCGGTGTGGTCACGAGAACGACACTACTTCAGGATGTTAGAAAATCCGTAATACTGCTTGACCACAACGAATACACTCAGGCAGTTGACGGTATCGAAGAGGCTGATATACTCGAGATAATAGATCATCATAGAATAGGAACTGTGAACACGCTGAAACCGGTGAAGTTTCTCAATGATCCAGTAGGTTCGACATCAACCATAATAACGACTAAGTTCATTGAATCCGGTGTTGAGCCGACCAAAAAGATAGCTGCGGTACTTTTGAGCGGCATTTTGTCTGACACACTCGTCATGAAACTTTCCACGACGACTTCAAAAGATCTCAAAGCCATCGATTACCTGTCGAAGATAGCCGATATCGATCCGAATGAATACGGAACAAAACTCATCGAAGCAGGAATGAAATTCGACGGACTTTCTCTCGAAGAAGTGATCACGCGTGACGTGAAAAAATACATGCTTTTTGGAAAAAACGTCATGATATCTCAGGTTATGGTTTCATCTTTCGATTACGTCGAAAAACAGATGCCTGATATAAAAAATACTCTTGAAAAGTTGAAAGAATCAAATGGCGTTGATTGTTTTTTCACGTTATTTACGAACATATTCGAAAACACCAGCGATCTTTTCGTATCTGCAGACGAAATATGCCTTTCTAAGCTCGAAATGAGAAACCAACCCGTAAGACTTAAGGGAGTGATGTCAAGAAAAAAAGATTTTCTTCCACAACTTGGTCAAATGCTTCGAAATATGTGATGATTCAAAAGATCATATCCATATGTCTTTTGAATCTTAAACGATTTCATATGGCAATCCAAAAGATTGGAATTGTCAAAATAAGTAAAGAACAATCCAGTTATGAAAGGATGGAATTAACATGAAAAAGATCAACAACGTCGAAATTTATGAAAATCTAAAAGAAATAATCGATCCAACGCACACATGTCTTGTCGTGTGGGATGTTCAAAACGCTCTTGTGCAAAACATATTCAACAAGGAAGAATTTATCAGTCATCTTAAAGTCTTTGTTGAAAAGTTGAGAGGTAAAATGCCCATTTTTTACACCAAGATCACACCTTTAAAAAATGGATTTCAATCTTCTTGGTCTTACTACACGACGATGAAGAACTTTGGAATAAGCGCGGAAGAAGCCGTAAAAATGCCACATTTCATGTCAAAGCCTGGATCGCGTGATATATACTCAGAAATTTCCCCAACATCTGAAGATATCGTGATAGAAAAATCAACTACAAGTATATTCATTGGAACTGATTTTGAACAGATGCTTAGAAATAGGGAGATAAAAACGATAATATTCACGGGAATTTCGACGGAAGTAGGCATTGAGTCTTCAGCACGTGATGCATCAAATAGAGGATTTTACACCGTTATCGTTTCTGATTGTGTTTCTTCATCAAACAAAGCATTTCACGAATATGCGCTGAAAATACTTGATAAATTGTTCATAGTTAAGGATTCTTCAGAAATTCTTGAAAACGTGTAAAAATAAAGTAACGATTCACTATAAAATTTGCCCCATCTTAAAAGTTGTATAATTTTGTGAAACAATTATTTTTTCATTGAATCCAAAAAAGGAGATGATTCTATTGTTTGGTGTTCCAGAAATCACTACATTTGAGGTAATTTCTCTTTGGGTAGTCTTAGCAATAGCTGGCGTAGCCCTGTTTTATGCCCTTGTGCTCAGAAATCAAATTATGAGAGAAGGCAAAGGCGCCAAAGAAATGCAAAACGTGTGGGATGGAATCAGAGTTGGGGCAAATACGTACCTTCGAAGACAGCTTAAATCCATTACCCCGCTGATAGTCATACTTGCCGTTGTGCTTTTCCTGTCGATATATTTCATTCCTCCAAGTACTGCGGCTTTGTTGCGATTTAAGGGCATGACGGATTCGGAAATTGTTTTGATCGTGGGAATTGGACGAGCGCTTGCATTTGTCATGGGAGCCGTATTTTCTTTGATGGTTGGACAATTGGGCATGCGTATGGCAGTTCAAGGTAGCGTCCGCGTTGCCGCAGCTTCAAAGAAAGGACTTAATTACGCTTTGAAACTCGCCTACAGAGACGGAACAATAACGGGTATGCTCACAAATGGTCTTGGACTTTTGGGATGTATGGTGATCTTCATGATCTTTGGTATAGATGCTCCAGATGTCCTGCTTGGATTTGGACTTGGCGGCACGCTTCTCGCACTTTTTATGAGAGTCGGCGGAGGTATATATACCAAAGCTGCCGATGTCGGTGCTGATCTCGTTGGGAAGGTCGAGGTTGGAGTTCCGGAAGATGATCCCCGAAATGCCGCAGTCGTGGCAGATCTTGTTGGTGATAACGTTGGAGATTGTGCTGGAATGGCGGCGGATATCTTCGAATCTTACGAGGTTACAATCGTTGCGGCTTTGATACTTGGAGTTGCTCTCTACTTTACCACTCATCAGATAATGTGGATCATCTTTCCGCTGCTTGTAAGAGGTATAGGAGTTATTTCTTCCATAATAGGAACTTACCTTGTCGGGATTGGCAAAGAACAGAATGCCATGAATTCTATAAATAGAGGATTTTATGTCTCGGCTGTGATCTCCGTTATTGGTTTTGCACTTGTAGCCTTTTTTTACATGCACGAATGGAGAGCTTTCTTCTCCGTCGGTGCTGGAATACTCTTAGCCTTAGCTATAAATGAAATAACGAAATACTTCACCGATACAAGATACAGACCTGTAAAAGATATAGCGTCGGCATCTAAAACAGGTGCTGCTACGTTGATACTTAGAGGTCTTGTTGTAGGGTACGAGGCAACCGTCTGGCAGATATTGGCCATAGCCGGTGCTATATTGGCTGCCGTGGTTATATATTGGGGTCAGGGCTTTACCTTTACGCTTTACGGCGTGGCCATGACGGGAATAGGTATGCTTACTTTGACCGGAAATTATCTCGGTATGGACTCATTCGGACCGATATCTGATAATGCTAATGGCCTTGGTGAGATGTCAAATATGGACAAAGAATCAAGGCAGAATCTTGCAGATCTTGATGCCGTAGGAAATACGACGAAGGCTATAACAAAAGGTGTTGCCATAGCCTCTGCCGTTATAGCCGCAGTAGCGTTGTTCGGATCATTCTTAACGAGTATCACACTTGTTCAACAACAGATGGGAGTGGCTCCATCAGGCACGATCCTTGCGACTGGAATAAACATCGCGACCCCTATAATTTTCGTCGGACTTTTGATAGGCGGTGCAATACCTTGGCTCTTTTCTTCTTTGATGATAAATGCCGTTGCAAGAGCTGCAGGTTTTATGGTTGAAGAGGTAAGACGTCAGTTCAAAATACCAGGCTTGATGGAAGGAAAAGTAAAACCGGACTATGAAAAACCGGTTGCCATAAGCACTATCGCAGCCCAAAGAGAGCTTATAACGTTGGCAACGTTTGTCATATTGTCTCCTGTGGTAACAGGATTGATCCTTGGAGAAGGCGCACTAGGAGGTTTTTTGGTTGGGGCAATACTTTCCAGCCAATTGCTGGCCGTTTTCATGGCAACGTCCGGCGGAGCTTGGGATAACTCCAAAAAGACGATAGAAGACGGTTTATACGGCGGAAAAGGTTCTGAGCCTCATAAGGCATCAGTCGTCGGAGACACGGTGGGAGATCCGCTTAAAGATACAGCCGGCCCCGCTTTGAATCCGATGATAAAAGTTATAAACATGATAGCTTTGATAATAGCTCCGATTCTCATCCGTGTTTCAACTTCAAATTCCATTGCGATAATAGTCGGAATTGCTTGTATAGTCGCCATCGTCGTAGCTGTGATGTATTCCGTAAATGGTGGTTTTAAAAGGACTAAAGCTGGAGAAGCGAATTTTTAAGAAACGAATATATTTGATTTAAATTGAATTTGGGGATTGAAAGTTTCTCAATCCCCATTTTGGTACTTGACATGTGTGCTTTTAAGTGATATCATTTAATTGAAAATGATTATTGTTTGCGTGAAAGGAGAAAGAATTGGAATCAGTTCCAATGAGGATCACCCATCAAAGAAAGGTAATTCTTGAAGAACTCAAGAATCTTGGAAATCATCCTACGGTAGACGAGGTTTACATAGCAGTAAAAAAAAGACTTCCAAAGATAAGCATGAGCACAGTCTACAGAGGACTTGAAGTTTTATCAAAAAATGGATACATAAAAAAGTTAGAGACCATCGATACGCAAAAGCGATTCGATGACAATGTCACCAGTCATTACCATTTTTATTGTACGAATTGCGGTAATATAAAAGATGCACCTATCAAACCAGAAAATTTGGGGAAATTGCAAAAAGAAATAGGTGAGATTGAGAAGATCATGGAAGATAGCGGTTACAAGGTCGATGGGTACACACTCGAGTTTTTTGGAGTGTGTAAGGATTGTGATGAAAAATGATGGGAGTATAGATGAGCATGAGTGCAAGGGAGATCAAAAAAGGTGTTTTCCATGTTGGAGCACAAGATTGGGATAGAGAACTTTTTGATGAGCTCATTCCACTCTCAGAGGGCACATCTTACAATTCATATTTTATAACGGATAGTGATAAAAATGCTTTGATAGACACCGTAGATCCAACAAAAACAAGCATTCTTGTTGAAAATCTTAAAGGCCTAAAGGTTGATAAAATTGATTACATCGTATCTCAACATGCAGAGCAAGATCATTCAGGATCTATCCCAAAAATTCTTGAACTTTATCCTCAAGCCAAAGTTGTCACTAACGCAAAATGCAAAGAGTTTTTGAAATCCCTGCTTTTGATAGATGAATCCAAATTCGTGACCGTAAATGACGGAGAGGAAATCTCTCTTGGCAATAAGACTTTGAAATTCATATTCACACCTTGGGTTCATTGGCCAGAAACCATGTCAACTTATCTTAAAGAGGACAAGATACTTTTCACATGTGATTTTTTTGGTTCTCACGTTGCTTCAAGCGAACTCTTTGTGGGAGAAAGAACGGACAGGGCCTTGGAAGGTGCAAAAAGATATTATGCGGAGATAATGATGCCATTCCGTTCGCCGATAAGATCGAATCTGAAAAAAATTGAAAATCTTGATGTAGACTTAATAGCTCCGAGTCATGGTCAGGTTTACGATAAACCAGAACTGATATTTGAGGCTTACCGTAAATGGACATCAGACGAAGTTCAAAATAAAGTTACGATCATTTACCTTTCAATGCACGGTAGTACTGTAAAGATGGTAGAAAGGTTGATAGATGATCTCGTTAAGTTGAATATAGTCGTTGAACCATTCAACGTCGTGACCATGGATGTTGGAAAGTTGGCGATCTCTCTTGTGGATTCTGCAACGGTGGTCATGGCAACTCCGACCATGCTTGTTGGAATGCATCCAAGCATGGCCTACGCTGCATACCTTTTTAACGCTTTAAGGCCAAAAACCAAATTCATCTCTATAATCAACTCTTACAATTGGGGTGGGCAGGCAATTGATCAGCTAAAAGGGATGTTCTCTTCTGTTAAAGCTGAGGTCATCGATCCTGTGTCTGTAAATGGATATCCGAAAGTACAAGATTTAGACGCAATAGATAAACTTGCCGAAAAAATTTTGATGAAACATAAAGAAATAGGTGTATCTTGAGAGGAGGAATTTCAATGTTAAGCAAAAAGATGGAAGACGCCTTGAATGAGCAGATAAACGCCGAATTCTATTCTGCTTATCTTTACGTTTCAATGGGGGCATACTTCAGATCGATAAGGCTAAACGGGTTCGCTGTATGGATGGAAACTCAGTCAAAAGAAGAAGAAGAACATGCCAAAAAGATATACGATTACGTTAACAAGAGAAATAGCAGGGTTATGTTAAAGTTGATAAAGGAACCTCCAATTGAGTGGAAATCACCTTTGGATGTGTTTGAGGCAACTTACGTCCATGAGCAGGAAGTTACCAAGTCTATAGAAAGACTTATAAATCTTTCTGAAAGAGAAAAAGATTACGCAGCCGCTTCTTTTTTACAGTGGTTCATCGACGAGCAGGTGGAAGAGGAATATTCCGTTCTTCAAATTCTTGAAAGATTGAGAATGGTAAAAGATTCAAATCAAGGTCTTTTGATGTTAGATGCAGAACTTGGTAAAAGAGGAAAGGATTAAAATTTAAAAGAGGTGATTTAAATGGCAAGTTTGAAAGAAGTTATAATGTCAGATGATTTTAAAAAGGAAAAGCACGTTCCCGTCATTGAGCTTCCAGCACACGTCAAAAAAGGCGAGAAGATAAAGGTAACGGTCAGTGTTGGAAAAGAAATTCCACATCCTAACACAACAGAACATCACATATCATGGATAGAAGTTTATTTCTTACCGACAGGTGAAAAGTACCCTTACGTCATAGGAAAATATGAATTTCAATCGCATGGTGCATCCACCCAAGGGCCAAATACAAGCACGATCTATTCCGATCCTGAGGTGACAATCACATTCAGAACGGAAAAATCCGGTACCGTGATAGCCTATTCTCATTGCAACATTCACGGTCTTTGGTCAAGTCAGGTAGAACTTAAGGTAGAATAAACGTTTCAAAAAATCAGACAAAGAGATGGACACAAGTCCATCTCTTTTGATATACTTGATGAAAATTGGTGACTCTTGCTAAATTAACCAATAAGGAGACATCATGATCAAAAAAAATTTTTTAGAAATGCTTTACTCACAGTACAACAAAAAGGCGTACGTTCATCCTGATCCACTTGAATTTTTGTACAATTACAAAGATGTTAGAGATCGCGAAATAGTCGGTATCATAGGGGCATCCCTTGCTTACGGAAGAGTATCTCAAATACTTAAAGATGTCTCTTTCGTGCTTGAAAGCGTTAAAAATCCTTACGAATTCATCGTGAATGCAAATTTCGAGATTTTAAAACAGACTTTTAAAGGATTTGTTCACAGGTACACGGATGAAGATGATTTAATCGAATTACTTTTAAAATTGAAAAGCGTCATTGAAAAATTTGGTTCTCTTCATGATGCTTTCAAGAACGGATTAAGAGATGAAGATCAAAATGTTTTACCTGCGTTGTCTAACTTCATAAAACTGCTTGAAAATGGCAGAAAAAATACCCTTATTCCATCTTCTAATTGCAAGAGTCCATGTAAAAGATTAAATCTTTTTTTGAGATGGATGATAAGACATGATGATGTCGATCCGGGTGATTGGAATGATATTCCATCGTCTAAACTCATAGTACCGCTTGATACCCACATGCATCATATATCGCTTGTGCTTGGTTTTACGACAAGAAAACAGGCAGACATGAAAACAGCTCTTGAAATTACGGAAAAGTTTAAGTCGATCTCACCAGAAGATCCCGTAAGGTATGATTTTTGTCTTACCCGACTTGGCATACGCGATGATACCGATATGGAAAGTTTTTTCCAAAATTACAGGAGAGAAAATGTTTAGTCTTGGCGTTGTGGTCAACACTTTAACGGTCATAATGGGTACTTTAATTGGTATTCCGCTTGGAAATAAGCTTAAAGATCGGCACAAGTCTGTTTTTTTCGTCTCGATAGGGATTCTCACGATTTTAATCGGTGTTAGCATGGGATTGAAAAGCCAAAACTTTCTTGTTGTTCTCGGAAGTCTTGTCATAGGAGGGCTCATCGGTGAGATCTTCAGAATAGAGGACAGAATCTCGGGACTGACAAAAAGAATTTCCAAGGGAAACAATTCGGATTTTGCCACTGGATTTGTTTCGACCACGGTACTTTTTATCGTTGGGCCTATGACGGTGATTGGATGCATAAATTCCGGCCTTACCGGGAATAACGAGATACTTTATTTGAAATCCATAATGGATGGCATAAGTTCTATAGCTTTTGCTTCTGTTTACGGTGTAGGTGTGTTTTTGTCTGCCGGCAGTGTGTTTGTAATAGAGGGAAGTATTGCTTTGCTTGCGTCTACTTTTCAGTTTCTTACGTTACCGGCTTACCTTAAAGATTTCACAGGAACAGGAGGAGCGATGATGATCATGATCGGACTGAGAATTTTGAATGTAAAAGAAATAAAGGTTGGCAATTTCTTACCAGCCCTTATCATCGCTCCAATTATAGATTTTCTCGTAACTTTAATTCACTGAATTATTCACTTGCAAATACCCTTGAAACCCATGCCTTTAATTCATCTGTTTTCCCATTTGTGGCGATCACAACGTAGACATCGTTGTATTTAACGGCAATTGAATTATAACCTTGAGCTTTAAATTGGCTTACAAAAGATTCGGGAGAGACTTTTGAATCGACTTTGAAGATGTAACATACGGTGTTACTTTGAGGAGACATCATTCCACTTACAATTACAAATGTCACGTTGTTGATCTTCATTGATATGACATTGACGTTGTTAAGATTTGATATAAGCTGCCAAACGACCATTTCAACTGTGTCTGGAGTGGCATTATAGATTTTGAAACTTTTCAATACTTTGTTGAAATAATCGGCTGGAACAAGTGTGATTTGCGTGTACATCATGGAAATGGAACTATCATTTCTTTCGACTTTTATGAATTTCAAAATCATTGAATTCTTCGAAATAATTCCCACATAGGTGGAATTTCGTGTTATCAAATTTATTTGAACTGAGGGTTCGCCTTGATAAATGACATTTTGAGTTGCGATAACAGTAGATGTTGCCGAAGAAAGCAGTTCTATGAATCTCTGTTCGATATCAACTATTGGAACGGGCGATAATCTCATCTCTCCATCTTCTATGATGTAAGTTTTTCCATCGATCAAAGCCCATTCAAATGACATCGGAGCCATAACATTTATAATCTCATTTTTGCCATCTCTCAAGACATTTTCGTATTTCACCCTTGAGTTTTGACCTTCTTCAACGACCACTCTCTGAGCTTGTATCGATTGAGATGCATATGAGGTTAGAAACGTATTTATAAACGACGCGCCAAAAGCATACAGCGCTAAGGTCAAAAAGATAATCGGGTAAACAAAAACTTTCAAAATTGATCACTCACATATTTTATTTTTAGGAGATAATTAAGATTTGAATTTCCAGTTTGGGCATATGTGAGAGTTGTTCCAGGTTCGGATTTAAGCAAAGAAATACCCGCCGAAACAGCTTTTTCGTAAGAAAAGTTGGAATTGCTAAATGGGCTGAAAACGTAAAAGACCATTATCATCGAAACGGCTACAGCAGCGGCACCAGGTAATCCGAAGATCAAACCCTTTTTCATGATTTCTTTTCTGCGAATTTTGGAAACAACACTTTCTTCCAACGCTTTTGACGGTTTGAAGGTGTATAGCAATTTAAGACCGTCTTTTATTTTTTGGTAATTTTGAACAAAAGTTCTGCAATTTTCACATACTTTCAGATGAGCTTCAAATTGAATTTTCTCTTGCTCCGTCATTTCGCCGTTTATGTACTTTTCTCTGAATTCCTCACACTTCATCGTTAACCTCTCCTTCAATGCCCAAACTTTCTTCCAATATTCCCTTGAGCCTTTCTCGAGCATAATGAAGCCTGCTTTTAACGGTACCAACCGGTTTGTCCATTATTTCAGATATTTGCTCATAACTCATACCTTCTATTTCCCTTAAATTTATAAGCAATTTATCTTCTTTCGAAAGAGAATCTATCGCTTTTGAAATCTCTTCTGCGGAAAGCGTTTTCATGAGTTCATCTGAGGGCTGCAACTCCTCTACCGGTTCTTTGATGGCGTTTTTTTGGTCATCGTCTTCCTCTCCAAAACTAGTCAATATCTCTTTCCGCCTGTGCTTTTTCCCTAACATGTCTTTGCAAACATTGACTGTTATCCTGTAAATCCACGTTGAAAGTGAAGATTCTCCACGGAATTTTTTTATGTTTTTATAGACCTTTATAAAAACTTCCTGAATAACGTCTTCAACATCATCAACGCCGAGATAAGATCTTGCTATTCCGCCTATTTTTTCTACGTACTCTCTGTACAATTCATCGTAAGAACGTGAATCTGCACGTTTTAAACCTTCTATAAGTTTTTGCTCTTCCAACTTTGGAATTCCACTCCCATTATTTAGACATCAAAAAAAACGCGATGTTCAAAAATCAAAAAGATCTCCGTTTTTCGGAGATCCTGATATTTCTGGAACAAATCACTTGCTCTCGGCAGGTTGAACTCCTGCTTTTTGAAGTGCCTTGATCTTTTTTACAAGTCTGGATTTCCTTCTTGCCGCCTGATTTTTATGAATTACTCCTGTCTTTTCGGCCTTATCAATTTTCGAAAAAGCATCACTTAAAAGTTTAGATGCATCTTCTCCTTTTTGTGCTGAGACGAGGGCCTTTTTAACAGATGTCTTGAACTGAGACTTTTTGACTTGGTTTTGAAGATGTTTCTTTTCAGACTTTCTCATGTTCTTTATGGCTGATTTTATTTTTGCCATTTAAAAATTTCCTCCTTCTTAAAAATGCAAAATCATACTTTTAAAGTATACCATAACATGATCGATCAATTCAACGATAGAAATTACTTGGCAATGAACTATTCGTCATCTTCACCGCTCACGTGAAACACGACCGATGTACGTTTTTATTTTTCCAAATTTGAATGTTATGTAATTACCTTCAACATCGAAAGATAGCATCTCACTTCCCATATAAATTGTGTTGAATCCTGAAAAACGCGAATCAAAATAATCTTGGCCTGGTCTTTGATCTCTCAGTTTGTGTATATCTTCATCCCACTTCGCCACTATTCTTCTTAGTTTTGATCCGTTTTCGGATTCAAACAGTTGATACCCAACAACTTCATGGTGAGGATCTTTAGGATCAAAACCAATTAAAAGTACAGACCATGTCTTATATGAGATGAGTTCAAGATCCACTCCCCTTGTGATATCTTGTTTGTACATGTAAATTATGGCATCTTCGAAGTCCTCAACATGTTTTTCAGACGTTGAGATCTTACCCATCGTTCTCATCAGAATGTTTATCGAATCATAAACGATCGCAAGGCTTATTCCGTAGATTGAAAGAGCAACAAGTATTTCAATTATCACCGATCCTGATTGTTTCACCCGTGATCGAAGATTTGTATTCATACACGATTTTCCCCCCTGTTTCATCTATGATCTTAAGATTGCCAATCATGGATTGCGAAATATCGCTTGAACTTATGCTTGATATCGAGATTATCTCCGAAAGCTCTTCAGCCCCTTTTTCTATGAATCGCTGATTATCGATTAAAGTTGAAGAAACTGAAATCACGATTGAGAATAATATGAAGGAAAGTATCAAAAAGATCAAAGACTCAAGTAAAATAGAGCCATCTTTCATTTTACACCCCCCGAAGTTGTGAATTCAAAATCATCGATTAAGAATCATCTGTCATAGTAGAATACAATACATTGCATAATCGTTGGTACGACCTTTTCAATCTGGGAAGAACCTTTTCATCTCATCTTTGGCATTTTCTATGGAATCGGAAGCATGTACAACGTTAACGGTAACGTTCAGTGAAAAATCCCCTCTTATCGTTCCTGGAAGAGATTCTGAAGGAGATGTCTTACCTATCATCATCCTCACTATGTTCACAGCATCATCACCCTCTAAAATCATTGCAACTATGGGACCGCTTGTTATGTATTCTATGAGTCGATCGTAGTAAGGCTTTCCATTATGTTCGGCGTAATGCTCCTCTGCAAGTGCTTTTGTCATTTGTAACATTTTCATATTCACGATCTTGAACCCTTTTTTCTCGAAGCGTGATACGATTTCACCTATCAACCCTCTTTTGACCCCGTCGGGTTTTACAAGCACTAAAGTTCTTTCCAAGGCTGCTTCCTCCTCATGTGTGCGATAAAAATAGAACGGGATTTTCCCGTTCTATTTTATCATTTTTATCTAATACTTGTCTTTGCCAGAAAATTTGTCGAATTCATCAAGATGACTGAATTCCGGTGATTCAACCCATTCTTCTCCTTTACGGATGAATTCCATTAAGTTCTCGAGGATAGTTTGATGCTTCTTTTCCTCCTCGGCGAGTTTTAAAAGTACGGTTTTTTCATCTTTGTTCTTTGATTTAACGGCCTCATCTTGGTAAAGTTCCACACTTTTCTTTTCCATTTCTATGGCTTGCTGGTAAAGTTCAAAGATATTTACATTAACGCCAAAAGTTTGTTTTTTCTTAAGCGCTTCTGAAAAAATGTTTTTTGTCGTCTTGAAAGTATCTGTACCTTTGTAATTGTAAAAAGTCTTTTTGAATCCATTTATTATATCGTAATGCCTTTGTTCGTCTTTAGCCAACATATCAAAGATTTGTTTAACGCGTGGATCGTTAGTTTCTTTCGATAATTTTTCGTAAAAAGTTTTTCCATCTACTTCCATTTTCAACGCGTAATCTATGGCATTCATGAGATCACCCCTCACTTAATTTTTTATAAGTTTCGTATCTTTGTTTGGCATCTTCAGCGGCAACTTTGAAAAGTTGATCGGCAACTTCTGGGAACGTGATCTTCAAGGAAGAATATCTTACCTCGCTCATTAGAAAGTCTTCGAAAGAGGCTTTTGGTTCCTTCGAATCAAGCACGAATGGATTTTTTCCATCTTTTCTAAGCAACGGGTTATACCTGTAAAGATGCCAGTACCCAGCTTCAACAGCACGTTTTTCTTGATCGGCCATTTTGCCCATACCGGCCTTTATTCCGTGGTTTATGCAGGGAGAATAGGCTATTATCAAAGAAGGACCAGGATAACTTTCGGCTTCAAGAAAGGCTTTCAAAGTTTGATTCATGTTTGCTCCCATGGCCACCTGTGCGACGTAAGCGTATCCGTAAGTCATTGCCATGCGACCGAGATCTTTTTTACTTGTTCTCTTACCTGAAGCAGCAAATTGTGCTACGGCAGCTTCTGGAGTTGATTTTGATGCCTGACCGCCCGTATTTGAATAGACTTCTGTGTCAAAAACAAGTATGTTGACGTCTTCGTTAGATGCAATCACATGATCAAGACCACCATAGTCTATGTCGTATGCCCATCCATCTCCTCCAAAAGCCCATATGGATTTCTTTATCAGCATATCTTTTCTGTCTTTTATCTCTTTGAGGATCTCCATAGCCCTTTTGTCCGTTGATTGTCTGTCAAGTACTTTTAATATTTTCAACGTTGCAGCTTTCGAAGATCTTGCATCATCTTTACCTGTAAGCCATTCTGCAAAAGGATCTTTCATTTCTTGGGGTATATTCAACGTTATGAGTTCATTCATGAGATCGGCAAGCCTGTTTCTTGCATATTTGATAGCAAGTTCCATTCCAAGAGCGTACTCAGCGTTGTCTTCGAAGAGAGAATTAGCCCATGCAGGTCCTCTACCTTCGGCATTTGTCGTGTAAGGCGTTGATGGTGCCGATGCACCCCAAATGGATGAACAACCTGTGGCATTGGCAATTATCATTCTATCTCCAAAAAGTTGCGTAACGAGTTTTGCGTAAGGAGTTTCTCCGCAACCAGGACATGCACCTGAAAATTCAAGCAATGGTCTTGCAAACTGGCTTCCCTTTATCGTATCGAGTGGTATTCGATCGGATTTGTCCGAAATTTCTTTTATCGCAAAGTCCCAATGAGGTATTTCCTTTTCCTGATCTTCAAGAGGTTTCATCACAAGAGATTTTTTGGGAGTTGGACAAACATCGACGCAAACACCGCAACCGGTACAATCAAGAGGAGAAACTTGAATTCTGTATTGCAAACCCTCAAGACCTTTTCCAGTTGCCTTTTTGGCAACAAATCCTTCAGGTGCCTTTTTCATCTCACCGTCATCAAGTAAAAAAGGTCTTATGACAGCATGTGGACATGCAAATGCGCACTGATTACATTGAATACAACTATCAGGTTGCCATTCCGGGACTTCAACTGCTATTCCTCTTTTTTCATAAGCAGCTGTTCCTTGTGGAAATTCTCCATTCTCACGACCGACAAAAACAGATACGGGCAGTTTGTCTCCCTCTTGTCTATTCATGACATCAGCAACATATTTGACGAAATCAGGTCTCTCAGGCATATTTGGCATATTTTCGTCTTCTTTTGCGTTCTTCCATGAATCTGGTATTTTGACCTTAACGAGTGAATTTATTCCTTGATCAACGGCTTGATAGTTCATCTGAACAACTTTTTCTCCCTTGGCACCGTAGGAATGCACTATGGCTTCTTTAAGGTATTTAATGGCATCGTCTATTGGTATGACATTTGCAAGCTTGAAAAATGCAGACTGCATTATCATGTTTATCCTTGCGCCAAGTCCTATGTTCATTGCAATGTGTGTGGCATCTATTATGTAAAAGTTCACGTTGTTTTCGGCCAAATATTTCTTCATTTTACCCGGCAGTTTTTTGTCGAGTTCTGACTCTTTCCAGATCGTGTTGAGAACAAAAGTGCCACCCTTTTTGAGCCCATCCAACATGTCATACTGGTAAACGTAAGATTGTTTGTGGCAAGCAACGTAATCGGCTTCTTCTATCAAATAAGTTGATCTTATTGGATGCTTTCCAAATCTTAGGTGGGATATTGTAACGCCTCCTGACTTACGTGAATCGTAAGCAAAATAACCTTGCGCGTACATTTGAGTGTTATCACCTATGATCTTTATGGCATCTTTGTTCGCTCCGACCGTGCCATCTGATCCAAAACCCCAGAATTTACATCTTATAGTTCCCTCTGCGGAAGTATCTAACTTTTCCTTAACTGGCAAAGATGTATTTGTAACATCGTCTACAATCCCTATGGTAAACCAGTTTTTCGGATTCGACTGATTTAAATTGTCAAAAACGGCTTTTATCTGAGAAGGGGTTGTATCTTTTGAACTTAACCCGTAACGTCCTCCAACCACAAGAGGTGCATTTTGTTTTCCGTAAAATAGTGTCCTTATGTCCTCGTAAAGTGGCTCACCAAGAGAACCTGATTCTTTAGTTCTGTCGAGAATGGCTATTTTCTTAACCGTTTTTGGTAAAACATCTAAGAAATATCTCTCCGAAAAAGGTCTGTAAAGATGAACTTTGATCAGACCAACTCTTTCACCTTTCGAATTCAAATAGTCAACCACTTCAGATGCCGTTTCAGTGACAGAACCCATGGCGACTACGATACGATCGGCATTTGAATCTCCGTAATAATTGAAAGGCTTGTATTCTCTTCCGGTAAGCTGTGATATCTTTTTCATGTAGTCGGCAACGATATCCGGTACGGCCATGTAGAATTTGTTGGAAGATTCTTTGGCTTGAAAAAAGATATCCGGATTTTGGGCTGTTCCCATGGTTTTAGGATGTTCCGGGTTAAGGGCTTTATCTTTAAAAGCCTTAAGAGCATCCCAATCAAGCAGTTTTGCAAGGTCATCGTATTCAAGCACTTCAATCTTCTGTATTTCATGAGATGTTCTAAAGCCATCGAAGAAGTGCAAAAATGGGATTCTTGACTTTATTGCCGATAAATGTGCAATACTTCCAAGATCCATGACTTCTTGAACACTGCCGGATGCGAGCAATGCAACTCCGGTTTGTCTTACGGCCATGACATCTGAATGATCTCCAAATATCGAGAGTGCATGGGCAGCTATTGTTCTGGCTGCAACATGGAAAACTCCGGGTAAGAGTTCGCCAGATATTTTGTAAATGTTCGGAATCATCAAAAGTAATCCTTGAGACGCCGTGTAAGTTGTTGCAAGAGAGCCGGCTGCTAAAGCCCCATGCATCGCTCCGGAAGCCCCGCCTTCAGATTGCATTTCCACGACATTTACCCTTTGACCAAATATATTCTTTCTTCCCTGGGCCGACCACAAATCTGTGAGTTCAGCCATCGGAGAAGACGGAGTTATTGGATATATCGTGGCTACCTCCGTAAAAGCATAAGCCACATGAGCTGCGGCGGTATTCCCATCCATAGTACTCATTTTCTTTGCCATTTTTACCTCCTGATCTTTTAATTTCACACGTTAAAATCAACTACGCATAGACTCGATAGTCAATGTATGGAAAAATCGGATCGAGCCACTCATAAAGTTCTATCGCTCTCTCATCTATATTATGCGACTTTATTGCATCATATATCTCAAGAAAACGTGATAAATGTGTGTTAGTTCTGTTAACTGCATATTCAACAGAGGTGCCCGTCGTCATTATAAAAGCCCAATCGCTTGATTCGGCAAGCAACAATTCCCTTGCACACATGTTAAGTGCGCGTATGTAAAGAGAATCAGAGGTATTCAGATATTGAATTGCAAGTTCACTCATTCTTTCTTCTGCTTCATGAAGATGGGGATATATCCAGTCATTAGATCCGTTTATCCATGTTTCGTTGTATCCATTTGCCCCCCAACTTGATTTGGCTGGTGTTAAAATTTGGACATCATCGAGTGAGGCTAAAGCTCTGTCCGGAATTGAAGATTCAAAGATATCTGATTTTGCGGACTCCCTTAAGAAAAATTCGAGAAAATTTGGTCCTTCATACCACCAGTGACCAAAAAGTTCTGCATCAAACGGGGCAACTACAACAGGCTCAATCCCCATTTGCTCTTTAAGCCTATTTACCTGAGATGCTTTTTTTTGCACAAAATCTTTTGCATGATTTAAAGCTGTTTGAAGGCCGTTTTGAGGATCATAGAGTGCTTTATCTCCCAAAGGAACATTACCGGTTATTCTATAGTATTTTATGCCTGTGTTTGTTCTGACTCCTGACGGATCAACGTATGGCCTTATATAATCAAAAGGCCTATCAAATCCCACATCTCTGTAGAATTCTCTGTAATTCCAATCACCGGGATACCCAAACTGGGCAGACCAAATTTGCTCGCTTGATTCTGGATCACGTGCGAACACAAAAACTCCTGAAGGAGTCATAACCGGCCTGTAAACATCGTAATGAGGCGGAACATCTGCATACCATAAGCCATGCGAATCCACAAAAAAGAAGTTTAAATCCTGCATGGCGAGTTCTTTGTCGAGTTCCGGATAATATCCCGATTCGGCAAGCCACATTCCTCTTGGGTGATCTCCCATCCTCGTTTCGAATGCCTTAACACCTATTGCAATCTGGGCGTGAACTGCTTTGGGATTTACTTTCATTGCCGGTAGAAATCCGTGAGTGGCATTGCATGTTATCAACTGAACATTGCCACTTTTTTGTGCATCTTTAAATGCTCCCAAAAGATTCCCGTTGTAACCATCAAAAAATGCGAGTTCTTCCTTAAAATCGTTAAGATATTTCAGAGCCATTTCGTGCTTGAGAGGTTCTTCTTTTTTTGTCAAATCTGCTTCTCTTTTTGCAAGTTCTATAAGCGATTCAAGATGCCTTCTGTACTTATTAACAAGTGTACGTTCCGCTAACATTTCAATCAAAGGTGGACTCAAGGAAATGGTAATACCAAAAGGTACAGCATCCTTTTCAAGTCTTTTGAAAGCCATAAGCAATGGAATGTAAGTTTCCGTTATCGCTTCGAACAACCAGTTTTCTTCGAGGAAATAAGGATGATCGGGGTGATTGACGTATGGAAGATGGGCATGAAGCATCAGGAGTATTTTCCCTTTCAAGATCCTCGCCTCCCGCTAAGTATGAAAAATGCTCCGCCTCCTGACTTGAATTCGCTTGTTGGCATGGAAGAAAATCCGATAAGTTTCTCTATCCTTAAAATTTTCCTCGAAGGGCTCATTTCCGTGAATTTTCTTCTTGATCTCAGATCCATCCAAAGTTCCATTTGTGTTATCTTTGCCGAAGAAGAAGGCGTTGAAACGAGATTAGATCTTAGAAGAGGCAAGAATCTGTTGTTTTCTTTGTACCCTATTTCTGCGATGTAATCTGCCCCTGATTGCGGTACAAAAACGTAATATTTTCGCATCTGTTTGTCTATTTCCATCTCGAATGTTCTGTGTGCATTTGTACCGTTGAATTCCAAGTAAGTAACATCGTAAACGCGTAAAACGAGATTTGGATGATTTTTCACTGTTTCAAGGATTTTATTTGAAAAATCCCAGTAAAAATAAATCCAGTTTGGATTTACCTCAAGGCCAAAAAATTTGTCTTTGAAATAACTTGAAGGAAGAGATACAACTTTTTCAATGTTTTGGATTTTCTGTGTTGCAAAAGCAGAGACATTTTGATATGATGATTTGATTTTTTCGGGTTTTTGCCCTTCCGCTTCATCGTTCAATTTAAGATCTTCGAAAAGTGCTCTCAGTTTTTTTACAAAGTTATTTTTGGGAGATTTCCATGGAATTTTCAAACCGAATTCTTTTGACAATTTTCTTAATTCGTCAATCTCCATGGTATCAAGTTCGTGAATTTTTTTGGAAAGTTCCATTCTTCTTCGGGAAATAACCTTAGCCAACTCGGATTTGGTCATGTTGTAATACCCTTTGATCTTTAACAACATAGCCTCTTTTTTTAACTGACGGATCGTTTTCTCATTTTCCATCTTTCATCACCTCTATTTAAATTTGAAAGAAAGTTCATCTATCCATCCGAGAGACCTTGAATGATATCTGAAAACAAGTAATTTACCATCTCCAGGATCTATGAAAACGCGATTTTCAGAAGATTCATTGCTTATTCCGTATGGTCTGAGGTATTCCATTTTTTTATGGTCCAGATTATATTTAAATCCTTTAAGAGAAACACCATTGGCGTCTTTTTGAAGTGGCATTATCGACCATATTTCTCCGACTGTACTTTCAAGATCCACCGGATGATCTATGATAAAGGAACAAATATCTTCGTTAAAAATCACGCTATTTTTAAAACGCTCCATCAGTCTAAAAACACCCAACGTCTGATCAAGTCTTGTACCAAAAGCACCGGCGATAAAAGTGATCTCAGATCCGATCTTGCACGCTTCGATCATTGCGAGTTCTGTGTCTATCTCATCCTTTTGAGACGGAAAACGAATGATCTTGGATCCATTTTCTTCGCAAAAGCGTAATGTGTCTTCGTTGATCGAATCCATATCTCCTATTAAAATATCTGGAACAACGTTTATCAATTTCAAGAAATTTGCACCTGAATCGGCTGCTAATTTGACATCAAAAAAGGGGATAGTCGATCTGTAAAAATCGTATTCTTTGTAGTCTCCTCCAGCAAAGATAGCCGTTTTCATCTCATTTTCTCTTTGAAGAAGAAGGTATTCCGAGTTCATTCCTGTATTTGGTTATTACTCTTCTGCTCAATTTTATTCCTTCCGACATCAGCATTTCTTCTATTTTTGAATCTGACAAAGGATCTTTTTTCCCTTCTTTCGATATGTAAGACGAAATTTTTTCTTTTATTTCGTTTCTTGATATTTCTTGATGATCGCCTTTGTACAGAAACCTCTCAAAAAAGAACTTCAAGTGATATATACCTCTCGAAGTCTTGATATATTTTGAAGAAATCGTTCTTGTGACAGTTGAGGGACTAATTCCAAGTTCTGTGGCAACCCATGATACTTTAAGAGGAACTGATTTGCCGCCATCCAAAAAGTCTGATTCTTTCTCGGCTATTAATTTGCCGAATTTCAAAAGTGTTTCTCTCCTTTTTAAAAATGCTTCAATCAAGTTTTTGGCCTGAACATATTTTAATTTGGCAAATTCGATGTAAGATTGGTTTCCGGAGTGGATGAGTTTATCATAAAATTCAAGAGATGAAAATTTAATATCGATCCGATCGTTAAGGACAACTTCATATCCATTATCCTTTCTCACTATGAAAATATCCGGCTCAACGTATTGCGTGTATGATGATTCGTAAAAACCGTTTGCCGGATAAGGATTAAGATTTTTGATTTTTGAAAGCGCTTTTTCAAATTTCTCTTTTGACATTTTAGATCTTTTCAACGCTTCTTGGGGATTTTTGTGAATTATATCAAGTAAGTCGATCAAAATTCTTACGTCTTGATCATCAGTTTGACACTTAAGTGCTTCTTTCATATCTTTACTTCCGATCCCAGGCGGATCAAGAGTTTTCAGCATTTCTAAAACATTTTTCACGTTTTCCGGGAGGACTTTCAAATCTTTTGCAATCTCTTCAACTTCCGATCTTATAAAACCGTGCTGATCGATAAGATCAAGCAAATAGAGGAAAATCTTTTCTTTTAAATCGTCATATTCTAAAGCATTGAATTGATCGATCAGATACTGTTTCAAAGATCGACTTTCAATTTCGTAATTTTCAATGTAATCTTCTTCGGTATACTTTTTCCTAACATTTCTATATTCCGGAACAACAATGGTTTCTGCTTCAAGAAATGGATTTTCTTCCACTATTTTGTTTATTTCCTCTTCAAGATCTAAGGTATTTGCGGTCAACAATTTTAAAGACAGCAACATCTTGTTGCTCAAAAAAAGGGTATTTTTTAATTTAAGTTTTTGTAAAATGAAATTATTCATCTTTGATCTCCATAAAAAATGTTGTAAAATGAAATTGGATATTGGAAAGAATTATTCACGATGAAGATTGCATGATTAAAAATCTTTTTCTTAATTATTATATCATCATTAAGGATGCAAATTCAAGATCACGATCTGATTGGCGGTGCAGATTTGAAGATTTTAGTCGCAATGAGCGGTGGAGTAGATAGCGCCGTAAGTGCATTTTTACTTAAACAAGCAGGATATGATGTTGTTGGCATTCATTTTAAAATGGAAGATGATCTGTTTTTTTCAAAACATGAATTAAAAAACAAAGTGTGTTGTAGCCCCGACGACACTGCGGATGCTTTGAAAATATCAAAAAAAATAGGAATTCCCCTTGATGTAGTTGATCTCAAAGATGAATTCAAAGAAAGAATAATAAAAATATTTCTTGACGGATATAAATTAGGTATAACTCCCAATCCTTGTGCATGGTGTAACAAAAAAATGAAGTTCTGGGCTCTTGAGATATTTGCCGAGAGAGTAGGAGCAGACAGGTGGGCAACAGGGCATTATGCCGTTGTTAAAAATGGGAAAGTTTTTATGGCAGGTGAGATTGAAAAAGATCAATCTTATTTTCTCTCGCTTGTAGAAAAAAGATACTTCGATAAACTCGTATTGCCCATCGGAGAGATGCGAAAAGCAGATGTAAGACAAATTGCGATTGAGAATGCTCTCATAGTTGGTACAAAACCAGACAGTCAAGATATTTGTTTTATTCCAGATGGTGATCTTGGCAGTTTTTTCAGATCAAACGGCGTAGATTTACAACCAGGACCTGTTTTGGATATGAACGGTAAGATCTTAGGTCATCATGAGGGATATCAAATGTACGCAATAGGACAGAGGAAAGGTATTGGCATCTCAACCGGAGAAAAGGTTTACGTTGTCGATATAGATCCTTTTAACAATACGATCAAAGTCGGGAAAAAATTTGATCTACTTAAAACGCATTCGTACGTAAAAGATTTAAATCTTTTTGCCGATGAGCCAAGTTTTCTTGATTGTGAGTGCAAGGTAAGAAGTACGGCACCTCTTGTGAAGTGCAGTTTTGATCCAGGGAAAGGGATCGTAAGTTTTAGCGAACCTGTTGTTCCCGTTCCAGGCCAAATAATTGCTTTTTACAAGAATAAGGAACTTATAGGTGGTGGAGTTTTGGCGAAAGACGATATCAAAATATAAGGAGGGGTTACTGTGAAGATTTTTATTTCTACGGATATGGAAGGATTACCGGGCGTGAATTCTTGGCACCAAGTTGAGGAAAAGGATCCGCGATATCTTGGCAAATACATGGCTGAAACTGTGGGATGGGTTATAGATGGAATTAAATCATCAGAACTCAATTCAAAGGTTGATGAAATTTTGATCTGTGATTCTCATTCAAAAGGGGAGAATCTTTCTTACGATTTCACCGAGCGCGATGATAGGATATATCTTGTAAGCGGTGGATTGAGAGATTATTACATGATGGCCGGTTTTGATTCAAGTTTTTCAACTGTCTTTTTCATCGGATATCACGCAGGTGTTGGATCGATTCATGGTACGATGGATCACACGTATTCCACGGACGTTTATGATCTTAAGATAAACGGTAAGCACATGAGTGAGACGATCATAAACGCGGCTTTTGCTGGGAATCATGACGTACCGGTTTCTCTTGTGGTAGGAGATCACGCTCTTGTTGAAGAATTAAAAAGCGAAATGTTAGATACCGTTTTAGTTGAAACCAAAAAAGGGTTAAGCAGATTTGCCGCTGTTATGAAACCAAAGAATGTCTTAAAAAAAGAGGTAATCGATGGCACGAAGATTGCTCTTTCCAAAACATTTAAAAGTGCCGTGAGACCTTACAAGATAGAAGCACCATACGAAGTTGAGATAAATTTCAAATCAACGGAGATGGCAGATGAATCGATGCTAATTCCTGGGTTAAAGCGTCTTGATGGACATAGAATTATCTTCAAAACTAATTATTACGATGAACTTTTGCAAACCATGCTTGCAGTTATCTATGCGGCCGGCATAGGAGAGGATCTCGGTAAATAAGGTTAATTGTTTTTGTAAAACTCAAATATATCTTTTTCCAGTTTGTCTGGTACGTACCCTTTTATCGAAAGGCCAGATTGAGCTCTTTTTCGTACCATAGTTGAAGATATCTGGATAAGAGGTAATTCAGATAAAAAATGTACATCGTAATCTTTGAAGCGTTCCATCAAGATCGTTGTAAGAGTTCTGTCACAATATCTCGGATAAACGTAAAGTCTCGCTGAATTCAGTATTTCTTCGTATTTGTACCATTTTTCTATGTTCACAAAACTGTCTTCTCCCATTATATATGCGACTTTTCCGTAATTATTCTCAAAGTTGCGTATCGTGTCAATCGTATAAGATAGGTTAGGTTTGTTTTCGAAGTCAGAGATCTCGATCTTCTCCAAACCATCAAATGCCGATTTTATCCATCTGAAACGTTTTTCAAAATTCGCGGACACTTTTCCATCTTTATGTGGCGGCATTCTTGTTGGTATTACGATTATCTTTTCGAGAAGCATCATGTTCAAAATTTCAGTTGCGATTATCAGGTGACCGTTATGAACGGGATCAAAAGTTCCACCGTAAATTCCAATCATCTATGATATTCAAACTCCATATCGCTTATCACAACCGTGTCTCCTTCTTCGATGCCCAACTTAACAAGTTGTTTTTCGAGACCCAATTCGTTTAATTTTTTCATGAATATTTTCATTCCGTCATCCTGGTTTAACTGATATTTTCTTGATAGCTTATCAATTGTTTTACCTTTAACGAAAAATGATTTTCCCGCTTTTTCAATGGAAATGGTAGGCTCTGCTTCATCTGAAATGTCGATCGATTCATCGACTTTGAATTCAACTATCGGCGCCTTTTGAATTTCGTAATAAAGCGATTTTTTGAGATTTTCAATTCCAATCCTTGTAATGGCAGAAACGACAAAAACTTTTTTATTCGGGAAGAATTTTAAAATTTTAGAGATTTTTTGTTCATCCGCCAAATCGGATTTGTTTAAAATTATCATCTCCATCTTTTTTTCAAAGTCATGACTGTAAAGTACCATTTCTTCTCTTATTTTTTTGTAATCTTCGAGCACATTTTCACTTGTGGAATCCAAAACGTGAGCGATAACGCGGGTACGTTCGGCATGTTTTAAAAATTCATCGCCAAGTCCTTTTCCTTTATGCGCTCCTTCTATTAAACCTGGAATATCCGCAATAACGTAAGAAGTTCCGTTATCTATTTCTACCTTCCCAAGCACAGGCTCGAGTGTGGTAAAAGGATAATCGGCAATTTTGGGATGCGCATTTGTCATAACAGAGATCAAAGAAGATTTTCCGACATTGGGAAGACCTACCAAACTTATATCTGCAAGTAATTTTAATTCAAGTTCTATCTCATGTTCTTCTCCATATTCACCATTTTCGGCAATCGTCGGAGCCTGCCGAGTCGGTGTTGCGAAATGTGAATTGCCCCTTCCGCCTCTTCCACCCTTTGCAACCGTAACCCTTTTCTTTTCTTCGTTAAGATCTGCAATTATCTTACCATCTATTTTTAGAATTGTCCCTATCGGCACCTTTATAACGAGATCCTCTCCTGATTTTCCAGTCATATTCGAACCCATTCCTTTTTTACCGGATGAAGCTCGAAAATACTTTTTGTATTTAAAATCGCTCAAGGTACTCATAAAATAAGTTGCTTCTACTATGACATCCCCTCCGTTGCCACCATCTCCCCCATCAGGTCCACCTTTGGGTATGAATTTTTCTCTTCTAAAACTCACAACACCATTTCCGCCGTTCCCCGCGGAAACGTGTATCTTAACCTTGTCAATCATCAAAATCACCATTGAGCTGATATTCTAAAACCATTTTCCTGACCTGTGGTAATTCCCCAGGTATATTCGTAGAGGTAAGCAAAACTCATTGATCCGATAGAACTCTGAAGGTTGAAATCGAAAACGTTTTGAGTTATCGAAGGTGTGGAAGGAATATATCCACCCTGAATACGTGCCAAAGCCTGTACGTTAAAGGCGGATAAGCTTCCCCAGATACCGCCGCTGACAAATTGATTAACGGATAAAAATGCGCCGGCTGACCAGTAATCATAAGGAAGATTCAAATCAACTTCAAAATTAGGATAAACATTTATGCCTTTATCGTAGGTATATGTTAAAACATCCGGTAATCTTACAGATAGATCAAGATTTTGTAGAATTTTTTCAATCATACCAGCCCCAAAGCTGACTGAAATATTTGTACCGTAGGTAGATATCAAGAAATCGGAACCAATGTTGAGGTCACCGGATTTTGTTGCGATGGAATATGCTATGCCGTTTGTTGCTTCTGACGTGTAAAACCCCAATTTTCCTGCAAAACCATTCTTGAAAGGCTGAAAAATTGCGAAATCCATTTGTTGAGGTACGCCGAAATAGGTTTCGTAAGATACCGACCATCGCGTGTTGTAAACCATGTATGCGGGATTAAAATTCATAATGGAGCCATACGGAAATGATAAAGCGGCAAAGGTTAAAACCGGTATGACAAGAAAAAAGAGCGTTAAAAGATATCTTCTCATAATTTCGCCTCCGTAAGAATTACATCAACCGTTCTTTCTCTTGGTCCATCAAATTCACAAAAGTATATTCCTTGCCATCTTCCAAGAGATAACGTACCATTAAAGACAGGGATAACAACAGAAACACCTATAATCGTCGACAAAATATGCGCTGCTGAATTACCTTCAATGTGTAAGTAATTTCCATTCCAAGGAACGAATTTTTGAACAAAAGAAAGAATATCTTCTTTCACATCGGGATCGGCGTTTTCATTTATCGTGATGGCTGCCGTTGTATGCGGAACGTAAACAAGACACATTCCTTCCTTTATTTTCTCTTTAGACACGATTCTTTGTATATTTTCAGTTAAATCGATGAATTCAAAGTGTTTCGAACTTCTGATCTTTATCTGCTGCATTTCAGTCAAAATTTATATTTGTTATTATTATAACGTAACCGTTGTGCTCCTCCACAACGATTTTGACTTTATCTACGTCAGTTTTGAAAAGTTCGGAAGCCTCTTGTTGAATCTTTCGCTTTATCTCTTCGGTTTTTTTATCGAGATCTTCTTTATTTTCGAACTCATCTATTCGGTAGACAAATCTGCGACCGCTACCCACAAGCGTATCAAGCCTCTCTTTGGCCGATTCCCTTGCAGAATCTTTGATATCGCCTTTTTTTCTCTTAAAGAAGTCAAAAAATCCCATTTTAGATCATCTCCTCAATCTCGTTTGAAAAGATTTCTGAAGTTTTTCCACCAACTTTGCTTTTCTTCGAGTTCTTCAAGTGTCGGGATTGGCACTTCTTCTCCTTTAAGTCTTAAGACGATTCCATCAAAGATCTTTCCCATCTTATCTTTTCCATCCATCAAGGCAAGAGGTATACCTTTATTTGTTGCAACTATTACATCTTCGGAATCCGGAACAATTCCTATTATATCGATTGAAAGAGCTGATTTTATATCTTCAATTGTAAGCATATCACCATGCTTTACCATGTGAGGTCTGAATCTGTTGATTATGAGATGAATCTTAGAATCTTCAAAATTCATATTTTCGAGTAGGCCTATAACTCTATCGGCATCAGTTATTGCCGGTAGCTCTGGTGTTGTGACGACAAGCGCTTCTTCAGCAGGTGCAACTGCGTTTCTAAAACCTCTCTCTATACCAGCAGGGCAATCGATGAGTATATAATCAAACTTTTCTGAGAGTTGCGAAACCATCTTTTTCATATCATCGGGAGAGATCATTTCTTTTGTGGCAACCTGAGAAGCAGGCAAAATACTCAAATTTTTGAGTTGCTTGTGTCTCACGAGTGCATCGAAAACGTCTATTTTCCCATTTACAACGTCCATGCTTGTGTAGACTATTCTGTTTTCAAGTCCCATAACCACGTCGAGATTTTTCATTCCTATATCTGCGTCTATGAGGACAACTCTGTCCCCTTTAGAAGCCATTATCGTACCTAAATTAGCCGTCAGAGTTGTTTTCCCAACTCCACCCTTTCCTGATGTAATAACATAAGCCTTTGACAATCAAACCACCTTCCTCAAAACTTCAAACCAGAAGAATTTATCTTCTCGATTATCGCATCGGCAACATCTTTAACCGAGTTAAACTCAATTTTACCGGCAAAAACAAATTCTTTTGTCATACCCGAATCGGAAATAACTGTCATTATGCCTATGAAAAATTTTCTTTCTTCAATTGTAACCTCTCTTATTTCATCAAGAGAAAATTTCAATCTGGATTCGGCAGCATTTTCCATTGATTCCATAGTCGCTTCTGCAGACAATTTGAGAACGTTTTTAAAAGATTTTATCCCCCTCTTTTTTGAATTTTGAGAGGCAATACCCATGGTTATTCCAACGCTTATCTCTATTTCTGTTCCATCTTCAGAAAGTCCGGCAGATTGAACTTTAAAAGCAGACGGATTATCTTCGTTCTGACCTTCGCCACCCATCTGTGCTATGCTTATTATCCTTCTGTCTATTCTTTCTCCGGAAATGGTAAGTATGGCCGTCTCTATATCTCTTACGATTTGTTTTGGATTTTTGTCTCCATACGCAAGGATATGAACCTCTGTGAGTTCACCACTTTCTGGATCGAGTATTACTTTTGCCTTCATAACACCATCCAACGTGGAAAGCATTTTTGATAATTCTTCTGCCTGTTTAACTTCCATGGTCTTACCCCCGTTCAACGATATCTTTCAACTGTGAATCGATATATTTTATCATATTTTTTTATTCCGGCCTTCATCATCGCTATTTTTATTTGATCTTCAACTGTATCGACATCTTCAAGATCCGGAAGTAAAAGTCCTCTTCTCCAACCGCTTTCGACAATAATACCATATTTTTTGGGATCAAGCACGCTTTCATCCTTTACCTCTTCGGGTGCAGAGAGTATATCAACGCTAACGACTATATCATTCAATTCTTCTGAACTAACAGGTTCAAAGCGAGGATCTTCAAGTGCTGCCGATATCGCATTTTGTGCTATCTCGTTTGCAATATCTGGTGTTGTGGGTAAAAAAGTGCCTATGCATCCTCTCAAATTTCCGTCGAGTGTGTGTAAAGTTACAAACACGCCCGCCTTTCTTTGAAAGAATTCTGGAGGCAAAAATTTGGGATCCGGTTTGAGGATAACTCCCTCCTTTATTTTGGCTTCTATGACCTTTATCGCCCATTTAACGTAAGGATGCTCTCCTATCATCCAAAAAACATCTCCGCAAGTTTATAGTAATCAAAAGGAACAAGCTTCTTCGTGGCAACTCCATACTCTATTGGAATGGAAATTATGTCATTTCCACTCAGTGCCACCATCCGCCCAAAATCGCCTTTTTGGACAAGTTTCATCGCTTCCACTCCGTAACGTGTTCCAAGTATCCTATCAAAGGCCGTCGGTGTCCCACCTCTCAGCAAATGACCGAGCACTACCGATCGAGTCTCATATCCGGTTTTTTGCTCTATGACTTCGGAAAGGTAATGTGCTATTCCACCAAGTTTTATATGTCCAAATGGATCTATGGTCGATTTGTCTCCAACGACGTTTTCAAGATTAGTCGGTTTGAATCCCTCTGCAACGGCCACAACGGCATATTCTTTTACTTTCATACGTTTCACAAGTATCTCGATTATCTCATCTATTGTTCTTGGAAATTCAGGTATCAATATAAGATGAGCACCTGCCGCCAGTCCTGCTTCGAGCGTTATCCATCCGGCATCTCTTCCCATAAGTTCAACTAACATTATACGCCCATGTGACTTGGCAGTCGACTGAAGCCTGTCTATTGCATCTGCACCGACATTGACAGCCGTGTGAAAACCGAAAGTGTAATCCGTGTTTGAAACGTCGTTATCTATCGTTTTTGGAACACCGACTATTTTCAAGCCGAGTCCACAAAATTTAGTGGCAACGCTTAAAGTATCGTCTCCTCCTATGGCTATGAGCGCATCCACTTTTCCTTTTTCAAAATTGTCAATGACTTTTTTTGATCCATCTGCTATGCTAAATGGATTGGTTCTCGAAGTTCCGAGAATCGTTCCGCCTAAAAGATGGATTCCCTCTACATCATCTTCTGTAAGATTAACGTAATCGTTGTTAATGGCTCCTTCCCAACCTCTTTTAAAACCGATAACGGAATCCTCGCTTCTTTTTGCTTTGACAATACCTCTAATGACGGCATTTAATCCTGGACAATCTCCACCTCCGGTTAAAATGGCAATTTTCAAATTGATCACCTCTCCTTTTTTGTGGAAATTTTAAGTCTAACAAGAGCTCTTTGGATTTTCGTCTCAAGTTCCTTTCTTCTAACTTCTTCAACTTCTTCGATATCCACTCTTGCACGTTCCAGACTTCTTTTTGCCCTTTCGATATCTATATCTTCAGGTCTTTCTGCAGCATCTGAAAGTATGGTAAAGGTATTGTTAAAAAATTCGCCGATTCCGCCATGAACGGCAAAAAAAATTCTATGACCATCCTCCTGCTCGATTTCTAATTCTGCGATATCAAGGGCAATGAAAAAAGGAAGCCTATTTTGCAATGTACCCATTGCCCCATTCACAGTCCTGAATTCGGTGAATTTAGCCATTTTGTCAAGCACAACCTTCTCCGGAGTTATTATTCTTAACCTGAACATGTCATACTCCGCTTAAAGTTTTGGCTTTTTGTACCGCTTGATCTATCGTACCGGTCATAAAAAATGCCTGTTCCGGGAGTTCGTCATATTTACCTTCAAGTATTTCTTTAAATCCCCTAACATTTTCTTCTGTGGGTACATATGCCCCTTTGATGTTGTTAAAATGTTCTGCCACAAAAAGAGGTTGACTTAAAAAGCGCTGAATCTTTCTTGCCCTTTGGACTGTGAGGCGATCCTCTTCTGATAATTCTTCCATTCCAAGTATTGCTATTATATCTTGCAAATCCTTGTATCTTTGCAAGACCCTTTGAACTTCTCTTGCCACTTTGTAATGCTCTTGTCCGATTATCGACGGATCGAGCAATTTGGAATTAGATTCAAGAGGATCCATGGCAGGGTAGAGCCCGAGTTCGGCAATCTGACGCGACAAAACTATCGTTGCATCGAGATGGGTAAAAGTTGTTGCAGGAGCCGGATCGGTTATATCGTCCGCTGGAACATATATAGCCTGAACAGAGGTTATCGAACCATGCTTTGTAGACGTAATTCTCTCTTGAAGTTCTCCCATATCCGTAGACAACGTAGGTTGGTATCCCACCGCAGATGGCATTCTTCCGAGAAGGGCTGAAACTTCAGAACCAGCTTGAACGAATCTGAATATGTTGTCTATAAAAAGCAGAACATCTTTTTTTTGAACGTCTCTGAAATATTCAGCCATAGTAAGAGCACTCAACGCAACTCTGAATCTTGCTCCCGGCGGCTCGTTCATTTGTCCAAAGACAAGTACTGTGTTGTTCATAACGCCGCTTTCCATCATTTCATTCCAAAGCTCGTTGCCTTCTCTTGTCCTTTCGCCTACGCCTGCGAAGATGGAAAAACCGCCATGTTCTATGGCTATGTTTCTTATCATTTCCATTACAAGCACGGTTTTCCCCACACCGGCTCCGCCAAAAAATCCTATTTTACCACCTTTTGGGAAAGGCGCTATTAGATCAATAACCTTTATCCCTGTTTCCAAAATCTCAACTTTTGTGCTTTGATCTTCAAAAGCAGGAGGATTTCTGTGAATTGACCATTTTTCTTCGGATTTAACCTCTCCTTTTTTGTCTATCGTTTCACCGATCAAATTAAAGATTCTTCCCATGTTTTCGTTTCCAACGGGTACCGTAATAGGGCCACCACTGTCTTCAATTTCCGCCCCTCTGCTTAAACCGTCTGTCGAGTCAAGTGCGATACATCTCACTTCATCGTCTCCGATGATCTGCTCAACTTCCATGGTAATTTCTCTATCGTTAATTTTCCCTTTCAAGGCATTATATATGTTAGGAATGCTGTCGGCAGGGAATTTAACATCGACAATTGGTCCGACAATACCCACAACTTTTCCCTTTTTCATGAAATATTAGGCGATAGATACCTCTCTTTTCAAAGAGAGAAAATCGCCTGTCCTCCTTTCGATCAGCAAACTCTTTGACTTCATTCTTCTCCTTTAAGACCTTCCGAACTATTTGTGATTTCTATGACCTCCTGTGTTATATAAAATTGGCGCATTTTGTTGTATTTTAGACTGAGATCGTCTATGAGCTTCTTTGCGTTCTCTGTTGCATTTCTCATGGCATTCTGGCGAGCGTTCTGTTCCGATATCTTTGATTCGAGCAAAATTCTGTACATTTTCGATCCGAAGTATTGTGGCATGATTATTTCAAACATTTCTTCAGCAGAAGGCTCAAAATCGTAAGATGCGTTTTGAGATTTTTTGTCGATCTTTATCGGTAAAAATATCTCATCAGTGATACTTTGAATCAACGAACTTTTTGGATATCCGTGTATGATCTCGATGCAATCGATCTGACCTTCACGATATACCCTTAATAACTCATTCGAAAGGCTTTGTGCATCGTCGTAAAATGGTTTCGAATACATGTTGGTAATTGAATTTCTTATCTTTTTACCGTCGAATTTCATTCTTTTATTGGCTTTGGATCCTATAACATAAAAGGAATCAAATGTTTTCCCGAGGGCTTTTTCTCTATCGTAAGCGGCTTCGATGATGTCATCATTGTAGGAACCACAGAGTCCCATATCTCCTGTTATTACAACAATCATAGCATTTGACGGAACTTTTCTCCAAATGAGATTTTTAACTTCATCCAAATCTTCGATTGAACTGCTTATCTTTTCGAAAGCGGAAGACAATGCTTTTTCGTACTCATAAAAGTTTCTCAGATTTTTTTTGAGAAGTTGCAACCTTGCAGTTGCAACCATTTCCATGGCTCGTGTCATGTGCATTGTCGATTTAACGGACGCTATCTTTCTTTTTATCTCCAATTGAATGCCACGGCCCATTATTTACCACCGAATTCCTTTTTTAAAGATTCCAAAAATATTTTTAAGTCTTTTTCAACTTCAGAGTCTAAATCTTTGCTTTCCGATATTCTGTCGAGAATATGACTTTCGGTATTTTTGATTTTTTCCAGCAGTGCTTTTTCAAATCTTTTTACCTCTGAAATAGGAAGGTCATCAAGATATCCTTTTATGCCGGTGTAAAGCGATACGGTTTCTTCTTCAAATTTCATGGTTGAATATTGTTCTTGTTTTAGTAATTCCATTAATCGTTGGCCTCTTTTTATTTGAGATTGCGTTGTGGGATCGAGTTCAGTTGAAAATTGAGCAAAAGTTTCGAGTTCTCTGTATTGAGCAAGCATTATTCTTAAATTACCGGCAACCTTTTTGATCGCTTTTGTCTGTGCGGCACCCCCAACGCGAGAAACTGAAAGTCCAACGTTAATTGCAGGCCTAAATCCGGCGTTAAACAAAGCAGACTCAAGATATATTTGGCCATCGGTTATGGATATGACATTAGTTGGAATATAGGCACTAACGTCATTTGCTTGAGTCTCAACTATTGGAAGAGCCGTCATTGAACCGCCGCCAAGTTCATCGCTTAATCTTGCGGATCTTTCAAGAAGACGCGAATGAGTGTAAAATATGTCACCTGGATATGCTTCTCGACCTGGTGGCCTTCTTAAGAGTAAGGCCAATTGCCTGTAAGAGATCGCATGTTTGCTTAAATCATCGTAAACTATAAGGGTATCTTTTCCTGAAAACATCCATTCTTCAGCTATAGATGCTCCGGCGTAAGGGGCTATGTACTGTAAAGACGCGGGATCACTTGCGTTAGCGATGATAACCGCCGTGTAATTCATTGCCCCTGATTTCTTAAATCTCTCTATCGTGCGGGCAACTTCTGAATTTTTTTGTCCTATAGCGACGTAAACGCAAAGTACATTTTGATCTTTTTGGTTTATTATCGTATCTATCGCTATGGCAGTTTTCCCCGTTTGTCTGTCTCCTATTATCAATTCTCTCTGTCCTCTTCCTATGGGGATCATGGCATCTATCGCTTTTATGCCGGTTTGAAGTGGAACATTGACAGGTTGTCTTTCTATTATTCCGACGGCCTTTCTTTCTATCGATCTTGTCTTGGAAGATTTTATCTTTGGACCTCCATCGAGAGGAATACCAAGTGGATTAACAACTCGACCGATCAACTCATCTCCAACAGGAACTTCAACGATCTTTTCGGTCCTTTCGACAAGATCACCTTCTTTTATGTTTTTATACTCTCCAAGTATGACAATTCCAGCATCGTCTGGTTCGAGACTCATGACAAAACCCATCTGCCCATTTTGAAATTTCACAAGTTCGTTAAACATCACATTCTCAAGTCCGTAGACACGCGCTATGCCATCTCCAACTTGAATTACACGTCCAACCTCTTTTAAATTTGGAAGACTTTCGAAATTTTCTATTTTTTCAAGTAATATCTTTGAAATTTCATCTGGATTTATACGCACACTATCAACCTCCAAAGATGAAGGACTCTAAATCTTTAAGAGCACCAGAAATACTTAAATCTATAACCGAATCTTCGAAATCAACAATTATTCCACCGATGAGAAGTGGATCTACTTTGGTGATCAAGACAGGCTTTGTTTTTCTAACCTTTTCGACAACATCGGTTATAGCCTGCTTATCTTCTTCATTTAAAGAAATAGCGCTTCTGACGTAAACCCTTTCCATTCCATTTTGTCGCATTGCCATCTTTTCGGAAAGTGCTTTTATTTCATTTAAAAGGTTAAATCTTTTGTGAATGAACAAAAGATCGAAGAATCTTTCGGATTTTTCATCAAGAGAAAATATTTCTGACAAAATCTTAGTTTTGTTTTGATATGAAATCGTCGGATCTAAAAAAAACTTCCTGATGTATTCATCTTTTAGATCTAAGAGCAAATTTATGGTCATGTACAATTTTCTGTCTTTTATGGTATTCAAAACATTTGCGTATTTATAAATTAAAGATCTATTTACTCTCATTTTTTTCACTCATTTTCGAAAGTTGTTTTGTCAAGAATTCTCTTTTCGACTTTTCATCTATTTCTTGTTGGATGATTTTTGAAGCAATCGCAATTGAAAGTTTTACGATCTGGGTTTCCAATACTTTTTGGGCTCTGACTTTCTCTTCTTCAATTTGCGATCTTGCATTTTCAACCATTATCCTTATTTCTTCGTTAATACGTTCTTTTTCCTTTAACTCGTATTCGGTAACCCTTTTTCGGGCTGCCTCTTCGTAAATCAAAATATTTTTTCTTGTTTCGTCAAGTGCTTCTTTGGTTGTTATTTGCAATTTTTCGGCTTCTTCCCTTTCTTTTGAGGCTTTATCGTATTCGCTTTTTACTTCATCACGCCTTTGGTCTAACATCGAAAGAAAAGGTTTGTAAAGCAATTTAACAAGAAAATACATGAGTATGAAAAAACTCATCAACTGGAGAACGGAAGTACCGTTGAAGTTCAAAAAGATTCCGGACATATCCACCTCCTAAAACAGCAGGATCATAAAAGCGATGAGCAAAGCATAAAGTCCCGTTGTTTCGGTTATTGCGTCCGCAAGAATCATCCTTGTTGTTATAGTGCCAACCATTTCCGGTTGCCTTGACATAGCTTCCATCGCTTTTGAACCTATGTTTCCCTCTCCAAGTGCAGGCCCTAAAGCTCCCAACCCCATGACAAGTCCCGCACCTATGTACTTTGCTGCTTGTACCACTGCCTGTGCCATTGTAAAATCCGCCACTTTGATCTACCTCCCTATATTCATTCAAGTTGTGCACTTATGTATGCAACGGCCAATATCGTGAAAACGTAAGCCTGAATTACCCCTATAAAAAAACCGAAAAATCCCCAAATTACCACAGGTACAATTGTGTATTTGGTTAAGTAACAAAGCATCAAGGCAATCAGAGCACCACCGCCTATGTTACCGAATAACCTGAAAGAATGCGATATAGGTCTTGAAAGTTCGCCGATGATGTTCATCGGAAGCATAAAAGGCGAGGGATAAAGAAACCCTTTTGCCCATTGCTTTAATCCTTTATGTTTAACGGAAAAAACGTAACTTGCTATCAAAACCATAACGGCATAAGTTACGTTTGTGTTAAGATCAGCCGTCGGGGAATACCAAGTATCCGTGAAAAAGTTCAATGATAATCCATTGTTTATAGGACTTACGGTGATACCCGGTATGCCCCCCAATACATTTGCGATAACTATGAACAGAAAAAGCGTTGATACGAAATAAAAGACAGGTTTTACAAGTTTACTTACCGGGATGGTGCTTTCGACAAGATTGTAAAGGAAAGACAAAAGTAATTCAATGGCCGATTGAAATCTCGAGGGTATTTTTGAAAGTTGTTTTTTGAATTTGATACCCATGATTATCCATAAAATGATTATCGAAATTGTCATTATGACGGTCATGGGATTGATCGTACCCAAAATGGAAGGAAGTGGAATATGCATTTGCCAAACAAGGCCTGCTCCTTCCGGAAATTGAACCGAACCGGCATTCCACACTGCAAAGGCAAGATAAAAGGCAAAGAACGATGCCAAAAATATCTTCTCAGCCTTTGAAAAATGTAATTTCATCTTGCGCCCCCCTCAGAGTTAAAATCACAAAACAAAGCGGATGATGTGAACAGCGTTAAAGTCAGTATTTCAAGTCCAATGAAGGTGGAAAAAAATCCCTCAACTGAAAGGCTTGAAAATGATATCAAAAGTGCTATTGAGAAGATCGCGTATCTTTTTATGAATCCAAACGAGATTAATCGAAAGTTTCCCTTGGTTATCTTTTTGAAATCTTCGTTCATTGTAAACCACGAAAGTTCTGCACAAATAAACCCTAGTGAAAAACCGACTGAAGTTTTCCATCCCCACATCGAAAAAATGGGTAAAAAAAACAAATAAGTGAGAAAAAGGTTGAACGCAAAATTAATCTTTGTTGTCTTTTCCACTCTCTTTTTCTACCTCTTTCATGAGCAACTTTATACCGTTGTACATGCCAGAAAAAATTCCTAACACAAGAAAAATTAACAAAAGTACCTTGTTGTTAAAAGTCCATTTATCGAGATAATAACCTATAAGTCCCCCTATTGCTACGTTGGAAACAACCGTTATACCGAATGACGCTATAATGTTTGTTTTTTTGAAAAGTTGGATGTATTCTTTTGAATTTACTTTTTGTCTATCTTTTCTATCTTCAGCCATCTTCCTCCTATTGATAAGGCACCCTTAACATTTGAGTCTTCAATTATCACAAACGTGCCATTTGTCAAATTGTTTTTAATTTTCTCGAGATCCGAACCGTTGCAGATGACAAGATTGGCATGTTCGACTCTTTTTAAAATTATATTCCAAATCATGCCAAAATTCAAAACATAGCCTGAACACATCGATCTAAGTCTGAAAAAAACAGGATTGTCTTCGAAAATCTCAATATTGGTACCTATTTTGTGCTTTTCAATCCCCCTTAGAGCACTTCCGAGAATCAAAACATCGTCAAAATGCCCAAGAGATAAAATAAAATCCACAATTTGGTCTGAAATATTTGGTAATGACCAAAAAACCCTTATTCCCTTTGCACCCCTTAATCGTTCTTCAAGCAAAATCGAAGCGCTTATCCCATCCGTTATTTCTCTTTTATGCATCGAATTTGCGATCTTCGTCGTGAATCTTTCATCCATAAGATAGACAGGAACGGGTGAAAAAACCTTTCCTATCTCTATTGCCTTATCCACTGCCGCATAGGTCGAAAGTGTGAAATTCATCTTCAAATTGATCGGTAATCCCATGATTATCTCAGAAAATGGTTGATTTTCCTCTAATTCATCGAATATCCTACTGCTATCGACCGTTTTAACCTTTGATACGATCATTTCAGAAGGATCGGTAAAAGCAAGGCCGGTTCTTTTTGTTCCGAAATCAATAGCCACTTTTTTCATGTGCTTCAAATGGAGTTTGAAATATTTTGGCTATATTCTTGACTTGAGAATTCATAAGATCTCTTTCAAGTACTTTCAATGCAAATTTCTCCATCCATCCTTCTTTTTCTCGTAGAGAATTTTCAATTTCGTCTGTTGTAGGGATCCTCGTTATTGTCTTTCCGTTCAAAACGGAGATTTCTGAAAGTATAGAGAGATAAATTTTGGCAATTGCTTTTGAAGATGCCATTTCAGAACGTATAAGGACATCTACCATGTCGCCTGATGAATTTTTAAGGATCTTGGCGCTCTCTACAACTTTTGCAGGTAAGGGAAAGAGTTCTTCAAGATCTCTCATGTTTTTTTGAACATCATCGGTGCCAAAAATTATTTGGACAGTCATATTTTCTCTTTTCAAAATTGCAGGAGGTCTGAGAAATTGGCTGTGATTTCTTGGGAAATCGTAATAGATGATCCTTTCAAATTCCATCTTTGGAATCATGGCTCCTGTTACAAGTAAAAGATTTATTCTGCCATGTTTTAAATCAATAGATTTATCTTCACCTGGAATGTAAGTTGATATCTCTCTATTCGTGCACATTGCAGGGTAAATCTTACATAGTTTGATGTAAAAAGATTTCAAACTTCGGACGTCAGAAAAAACGATGATCGATTTTGTTTTATCTTCTATGAGTTCTTCTATTATATCCATCTTGTTTAAGACATTTCTGTCATCTATCACGCCTAAATTCTGTTTTTGAAATATGTTGAAAATTTTGCAATTGAAAGTATCTATGATCTTCGTTTCTTCCTCTTTACTTAAAAAAGAAGAAAAAAAGATAAGACTCTTTGGTTGATTTTTTTGAACGATATTTGAAAGATAGTCAAATGTAGATGATTGAATCATCATTTGCGGCTCGCAGATTATAAGATTTGTTCTTTCTTTTAACACTCTTGAAAGAGAGAAGACATTTGTGAAGATCAGATCTCCGCCTTTAATCAGTGAATGAAGAGCATCAACGTATTCAATCGTCAAACTAAGATCGGCCAAAGCGGCGGAAACAGAATTGTAAATATCGGCAAGCATTGAATTTGTTGGAAGAACGACAACAAGCTTCTTTGATTTTTGAATCATTCTGATGATAATTTCCTCTACAATGTTGGGTGAACTGATTACGAGAGTATTCCCATTTTTGTCCAAATTCTCAAATTCCATATCATCAAAATGATGATCATGTTTAACAAAGATCTTCTCTTCATTTTTGACATCCATATCTATTATGTTAAGTTGGTATCTTTCACTTCCATTCCATGAATTTTTCCAAACATTAACGACCACATCGGCTATTTTTGATCCGCGAGAAAATCTGAAAGTATTTGTCATATCAAGCAATCCAAAACCTATACCTTCAAATTTTCTTTCTTTGGATTTCAAAATCATTTTAAAACTGCTTTTCCCGATGGGTTTCAGTTGATCTATCGCTAAATTTCTGATAAGGAAAACAGGTTCTGGGTTTCCGTTCCCAAAAGGTTTCAATTTCCCCACACTGTCTATGAATTTGTCATCGATCTCTTCAAGGGTTATCTCATCATCTATCAACAATTCCGGTTTGAGAAGTTTCGTATCGTAATCGGTCATTATTTCATTTATCCTTGATTTAAAAACTTCTATCTTGTCCGTTTTAATAGAAAACCCTGCTGCCATTTTATGGCCACCGAATTCATCAAGCAGATCTCTTGCTTTGCCAAGAATATCAATGATGTTAATTCCTTCAATGCTTCTTGCCGATCCACGAGCCGTATCGCCATCTACGGTTATCATCAACGTCGGTTTATGGTACATCGATAGAATTCTCGATGCCACAATTCCTATAACTCCCGGGTGCCAATTTTTGTGATCTAAAACAAGAATTTTTAGATTTTCAAAATCATCTAAACTATCTAAATTTGCTATGGCTTCCTGATATATTTCGTTTTCTATTATTTGTCTTTCTTGGTTTTTCTTTACAAGTTCATCGGCAAGTCTAAGGGCTTTTTTAGGATCTTCTTCAATTACAAGCTGAAGTGCCGTAATGGCATTGTCTATTCGCCCGACAGCATTTATCTTAGGAGCTATTCTAAAACCTACATCGTGTGTTTTTACATTCTCGAAATCAACATTGGAAGCTTCCATCAAAGCAGAAATACCGATTCTGTTTTTCATTGATAACAATTGAATGCCTTTATAAACGAAATATCTATTTTCTCCAAGCAGTGGAACTATATCGGCAATTGTACCCAATGCCACTATATCAAGGTATTTTTCAAGATCATCATTCAAGCCAAGACGCATTTTTATTGCATCAACAACTTTGTAAGCAACTCCGACACCTGAAAAATTTTTAAAACGGTAACGATCGTCAGAACATTTTGGGTTGACTATCGCAGTTGCGCGTGGAGTTTCTTCCTTAGGTTCGTGATGATCTGTAACTATGACTTTACACCCAAGAGAATTTGCATAATCTATTTCTTCTATAGAGGTTATCCCACAATCAACGGTTAAAAAGTGCTTTTTACCTTCATTTGCAAATCTTTTTATGGCTTCTTTGCTTAGACCGTAACCATCATCCAATCTGCTTGGTATGTAGTACTCAACATTCCATCCCCATTTTTTCAACAATAGATAATAAAGAGCCGTTCCCGTTACGCCGTCAACGTCATAATCTCCGTAGATGATCAAAGGTGCTTTTTCGTCCCTTACCTTTATCAATTCATCAACAACATCGGCCATTCCGGCCATACCATAAGGATCTCCCAGAATTATTCTTTCCGGGAATAAAAGTTCTTCTGCTTCTTGAATGTTTTTAACTCTACTTGAAAGCATATGTGAAAGCAAAGCATCTATACCAAATTTTTTACTTAAAATCTGTTCCAATTCAACGTCAGATTCAATAATCCTCCATTCGCTTTTCAATGAAAAACCTCTTTCGTTATTCTCTCGGATAGATTATATAACAAAAGAGGTTGAAATTCACAATGGATCATTTACAATGAATTTGACGAAGAAAATATACTAAACCTTTTTCAAAATCAACATATAGATTTAAAATTTGACGGAGAGCAAATTGCCTTGTAGGTGGCCTCCGCAGCGTAGCGAGGACCAGACACCGAAAGGCAATTGCTGAAGTCAAATGACTTAGTTTTTAAAAGATAATCTATAATCTCCTCTGCACTGTTGTTAGCGTTATACGTAATCCTTTATGAAGGCAAGGTATGCAAGATATGTCTGGTAAAGATCGGCCTTCGATACTATTTCAAATGGCGAGTGCATTCCGAGTAATGCCGGTCCAACATCAACCACATGCATGCCATATTCCGCAAAAAACAGGGCTATGGTACCTCCGCCTCCGACATCGACCTTGCCAAGTTCTCCAATTTGCCAAACGACGTTGTTATCATTGAATACTTTTCTTATCTTCGCCACGAATTCGGCATCGGCATCACTTGAACCGGCTTTACCGCGAGCCCCTGTGTACTTTGTAACGACCACACCTTTCCCCAGAAAAGCAGAATTATTTGCCTCAAAAACATCTTTGAACGTTGGATCAAGTGCGGCATTCACATCCGATGAGAGTACGGCTGTATCTTCTATGATTTCATCAAAAGTCACTTCAAGATCGATTCCTTTTGCCTTTAAAATTTTCTTCAAGGGCAACATCCAGAACTGATGAGATGCACCTGTACTGCCGTAACTTCCTATCTCTTCCTTGTCAAAGAAAAGTATCACGGTTGGCCTTGAAACTTTTGGGCTATCGATTAAGGCCTTAAGACTTGCAAAAGCACATATCTTGTCATCATGACCATAAGCACCTATCATGCTTCTATCAAAACCTATTTGCCTCGGTTCAAAAGATGGCACTATTTCTAACTCCGCACTTGAAAGATCTTCTTCCGTTATTCCGTATTTCTCATTTAATATCTTCAAAATGTTTAATTTCAATGGATCTTCAATTTTTTCAAAAGTTAAGGGTTTAGATCCTATTATGAGGTTCAACATCTCGCCAGTTATATCAGAAACTTTCTTATTTTCATTTCTGTCAAGGTGGGGCAAAAGATCACTTATAACGAAGACGGGATCCTTTGGGTCATTTCCAACGTTTACTTTAACGACACTTCCATCACTTTTTACAACCACTCCGATGATGGCAAGCGGTATGTTAAACCATTGATATTTCTTTATTCCACCGTAATAATGGGTTTTTGCAAGGGTTATGTTTGAATCTTCGTATATTGGTTTTGGCTTAAAGTCTATTCTTGGAGAATCTATGTGAGATGCTATAATGTTAAGACCTCCATTGAATTTTTTGGGAATTTTGTAAATTGCCAGAGCTTTACCTCTGTAAAGGTAATAAGCCTTTACTTCGTTTTTGTAATTCGCATCTTCAACAGGTTTGTAGCCATTTTTTTCGAGAAGATTTATCGCTTCTTCCGAAAAGATACGCTCTGTTTTTCCTCTTGACATGAAATCAATGTACTCTTTGGAGAATTCATCGACTTTCACTTCATCGAGATCCTTCCAGGCATTCTTAGATTCAAACTCAAGTGACTTTTGCATTTCGGAATATGGTTTCTGTTTTCTTGGCATGAAATTTCCTCCCTTTAAAAAATTTGTGATTATGCAAATTTAAAGATCGATCATTTTGTGTAAATCACTTCTGGAAAAGAAAGATTCATAGGACCTTCCCATGTTAACACTGAATTCTCGACGGTTGTCGGGGTTGGGCTGACAGAAATTATTTTGCTCCCGTTTGGAAATCTGAAGGTTACAATCGATCCGTTATCAAGTTTCATTCCCACCTTTCCCATGGAAACGATGTAGTCCGATCCATTAACGGTTATTATCCCATCGACAACACTATGTTCGTTGAATTGAAGTGTATTGGCGTTGACTATCGTTGCCGTAGAATCATAACTTACCGGAACAAAAGATAATTTCGTGGAATTTGAAAGGTTTTGAAACATTTGCTGGTAAGATTTGAATTTTTCCTGAGGAGTTAATTTGTTAAATTCATCGATTGCCTTCTGAAGATCGGAAGGATTTGCATAGTAAAGTTTCACACTGTCGTTTATCGTAACAGGTGTTGCGTAATCAAAAATATATTCCGCTTGGTAGGAAAGCTGCTGGTATGGTGGTTTCTTGTTAGTCGTCAGAATGAATTGAACGATCATTACAACTACAAGAACACCAACCATTATCCACAAAAACTTGTTGTACTTTCTCATTCAAATACCTCCATTTAAAATTCATGAGTTTTTCTCCAAAGATCTATTAGGTATTCACCCAAATATTTGACCTCTTCTATTGAATCGAACTTTGCTATCTCTTCTTCAAGTATGTGCTTGAGATCAATCTTTGTTTGTTTCGATGATGCAGTAGTGGTGTCATCGTTTAATTTATTCAATATTTCCATAGCAATCATATGAGTGATCTCATGAAATAACTCTTCGATCGCTTTATTCTCCTCGTTTTCTGATCTTGTTGCTTGTGCTTTTTTGTAAGAAAAAAAGTAATCTGCCATTTTATCACCACTACTGATTTTCTAAATTAAACGTCTACGAGAGATTTCACTTTCTGTCTATCGCGTGCTGTACACTATTTCCCCTTCTAATTTTAACGCAATTTCGACATAATTTTGCTTCTTATTTCTTCTAATCTGTCTTCAAGATCATTTTCATACTCTTTAGTTGAGTCGTAAGAAATGATTCCATTGACAATAGTCATATAAACTTTTGCGTCTCTTAAAAAATCGAAGATGAGCTTTCTCAAAATAGGGCGTTTTTGATCTCCAAGGGTACATTCGCAATCGTATATCGCAAGATCCGCGGTATATCCCGGCGCTATTTTACCCATTGGTTTGCCAAAAAGTCTTGTGCCAAGACGGTAGCTGTTTTCAAGAAGCATTTTTTTGGTTTGATAAACAGAATCAAAATCGGCTCCTTCTTTGAGCATTTTTCTTAAAAGAAAAGTTACCTGCGCTTCCATCAAAATTGAAAGATCTGGTATCGCACCTGTTCCCAAAGAGACATTAACACTTCTGCCCATCATTCCATCTATATTTGGAAATTGACTTCCATGCGTCATCATTTGTCTTGTACAGTAAACGGCTAATGTACCGGAAGCAGCCATGACATCAAGATCTGTCTCTGTGAAGTGGCGTGCGTTAACTATTATCATCCTGTCGCCTAAAAGATTGAGATGTCTCAATCTTTCAAGATTTGACATACCGTATTTTGTAAAAGCTTCCTGTTCTTCTTTCTGTTCATCGGAAAGCACTATGGCTACGAAAGCATCTATCTCTTTGGCAAAATTTTTCAAAATTATCATCGAATTTTCGTCAAAGTTAGTTATTGAATTCAACGGTATGTACTTAGGTTTCTCACCTGATTTGATAAGCCTTTGAAGGTCTTCTGGAGTTTGAATGCTTTCTCCGACTCCGAATTTGAATGGATGCATTTTAGAAACGATCTGGAGGTTTTTTTCAACATCTATTTTGTGAAGATACCTGTCTATTGAACCAATCACGCATGTTATGCCATGTTTTAAACCTTCAACGGCGATCTTTTCTGCGATTGTGAAAAAAATGTTGTCATCAAAAGAAGACTGAAGTACGTCGTAAATTTTCCTTTTAAGATCTTCAGGTGGAAACCCTGTTTTTTCTTCTATTCCAAAATCTGGAAAAATGAAAGATTCAAAATTAACATAAGTATCCACGAAGCCAGGTAAAATCGTTCCTCTTCCGCCGTCTACAATTTCCCTTTCTGTTTTTCCGTATTTCTTTTCGATTTCTTCTCTTTCTCCGACGTCTATTATCTCATCGCCTTTTATTTCTATTGCACCGTTTTCAATCATCCCAGATTCAATGTCATTTGTTACGATTTTGACATTCGTTACAAGCATGCAGATTTGACCCCCTCATCTTACGAGATATTCAACATTTAATTTTACCACCTTAAAGGGATAAAGTAAAAGCGGTCGTAGAGACCGCCTTTGGTGCCGAGAGTGGGAATTGAACCCACACGAACCTTTCCGGTTCACTGGATTTTGAGTCCAGCGCGTCTGCCAGTTCCGCCATCTCGGCATACACTTTTTATTTTATCACAATACTTAAGACTTTTCAACTGTCATAGTGAACTACTCATTGAAATGGGGAGAATTCTTGCCCTCGTTTCCTAAACGAAGTAAATCAAAAATGGTATAGATAACCGTTCTTACTCAATGGCTTTCTGAAGAGCGTGCCAGGCGAGAGTTGCACATTTTATGCGCATGGGATATTTATGAATGTTGCTGAAAACTTTCGCATCTTTTAAATCATCCGCAGGTACTTTTCCTTCCCTTATCATTTCAAGAAATTCATCGCAAAAGTGCTTTGCTTCTTTAACGCTTAAACCCTTCATGACCTCCGTCATGACGGAAGCCGATGCCATGCTTATCGCACATCCCATTCCCGTGAATTTCAAATCTTTTATCTTTTCATTTTCAAATTTAATTTGAAGAGAAATCTGATCGCCGCACGAAGAATTGGTCATTTGAATTTCTCTGTCAAAATTTTCCAGTTTACCAAAATTTCTTGGATGCCGTTGATGATCCATAATCACTTCGGCGTAAAGATCTGAAAGTTCATCCATCAAAATCGCCTCTTTGCGTCTTCTATAGCATCGACAAGAGCATCAACATCGGATTTGTCATTGTATATGTAAAAACTTGCACGTGCAGTTGCCATGAAATCGACCTTTAAGGCTCTTAAAATCGGCTGGGCGCAATGATGACCACTTCTTATTGCAATACCATTTGAATCCAAAACAGCCGCGACATCGTGAGGATGAATTCCTTTGATGTTGAACGTAACGATGCCGGCACGTTTTTCGATTTCTTTTGGTCCGTAAAGGGTAACGCGATCTACGCTTTTCAACTTTGAGTAGGCGTATTCAAACAGAGATCTTTCATGTTCAAGAATGTTTTCCATTCCTATTTCATCAAGGTACTCTATTGCACTTGCAAGCCCGATAGCACCTTCAACATTAGGTGTTCCGGCTTCATATCTGTCCGGCGCACAAGCGAAAGTCGTGGATTCGTCTTTAACTTCGTCGATCATTCCACCGCCCGTCAAAAATGGTTTTAAAGATTCCAACATATCTTTTTTCGCATAGAGTACGCCTATTCCCATCGGTCCCAACATTTTGTGCCCCGAAAAGGAAAGAAAATCCGCATCCATGTTTTTCACATCTGTCGGCATCGATGGGACGGACTGCGCACCGTCTACAACCAAAATGGCACCATTTTCATGGACTGTTTTTGAAATTTCTTCAACAGGATTTATAATTCCGAATGAATTCGTCATTCTCGCACATGCAACTATCTTGGTTTTTGAAGTAATTGATTTTTTAAACTCAACCATGTTTATCGTTCCATCTATATTAAGAGGGACAACTTTGAATTTACATTTTTTCCTCATGGCCAACTGTTGCCAAGGAACGAAGTCACTGTGATGTTCGCTTGTCATAACTATTATTTCATCATCCTCAGATACGTTAGGATCTCCCCATCCATAAGCAATCATGTTTATGGATTCAGTCGTTCCGGATGTGAATATCACCTCATCTTCATCGGCGTTTATGAATTTTGCCACGGCTTTTCTTGCGTTGTTGTAAGAAACCGTGGTTTGTTCTCCCAGATAATGGGCACTTCTTGATACATTCGCATTTTCCGATTTGTAGAAATGGGATATTCGTTCTATTACAGATAACGGTTTTTGAGTTGTTGCGGCATTATCAAGATAAACAAGTTTCTTGCCATTCGGAAGAACGGTTGAAAGTATGGGAAAATCTTTTTTCAAATCAGATCCTAATCGATATTGCATTTTCGATCTCATCCTTTAATTCAGAATTATCCTGAGGGATCTCATCGATAAATGGTTGGAAGATGCCTGACACTATCAATTCGATTGCCGATCTTTCGTCAAGGCCTCTGGACATCAAATAGTATAACTTATTCTCGTCTATATTTCCAACAGATGCACCATGTTTTGCCACAACGTTATTGTTATCGACGAAAAGAGACGGTATGGAATCGGCACGTGCTCTGGAAGACAAATTTATGACCGTACTTTTTTCTTCAGAATTCGCATTGTAAGCCGTATTTTTGATGTCTATGTTTCCCCTAACAACAGAGTAAGATTCGTCACCAAGTACACCATTCGATTCAATTTTTCCGAAAGTTTTTTCACCAAAATGGTTTATTGCGTACTTTAAGTCGAGCCTTTCTTTTCCACGTCCAAAATAAACTGACTTGAAGGTTGCTTTAGAATTTCTCCCTATTAAGTTCGCATCATGATCTATAGCCGTTTTTTGTCCTCCAAAGATAACATCGTAAACTTCGATTTCAGCATTTTCTTCAAGGGTGTAAAGATTTGATGAAATTACAAGGCCTGTCCTTGAATTTAAAAAGACGTTGAATACTCTTAATTTAGAATCATGTTTTAAAGAAAACTTTGAAGCGGAGTTTAGAAATTTGCCACCAGATCCGTACTCTCTTACAAGAGTACCTGAAGAGTTGTTTTGCAACGCAAGACCGGAATTTTCCAGCACGCTTTGATTTGAATTCATGTCATATTTAAGCGTTATCTTTGAATTTTCATCTATGTTTCCAAAGATCCCTGAGTTAAAAAAGATCAAGGCCATAAGTGTGAACTTGGGATCCACTCCTTTGAATTTTTCAAGTAAGAATTCTTTAAAAATAGGGGAATTCAAAGCCTTTTTGGAAAGAGAAACATTTCCCTCTTTTATGAAATTGCCAACATATTTTTGAACAGGAATCTTCTTAAAATCAGAAAATTCAAGCCTTTTCCATTTTGGGAAATCATACTGGGAGTATTCAAGAAAAAGTTCTTTGAATAATTCCTTATTTTCAGTCAAGTCTTCAAAGTTATAATCGTCTGATACTTTAAAACCCTGCCTTTTGGGTTCAATTCTCACAAACATATCCATCACCCTATTTTTGAATTGAAATGCATATCGATAAGTCTGTTGAATTCAACGGCATATTCGAACGGTAATTGTTTTATAAAAGGTTCGAGAAATCCCCTAACTATTAAAGCACGCGCGTCATCTTCGCTGAGACCTCTGCTCATGAGGTAATATATCTGTTCTTCATTTATCTTTCCAACATAAGCCTCATGTCCGATCTCGGATTCGTTGTTCATAACTTCTATTATGGGAAGCGTATCTGATTTGGATATGTCATCTACCATTAAAGCAGAACAATCGACGGATGATTTTGAATGTATCGCCGATTCTGAAACTCTCACAAGTCCCCTGTAAAATGCATATCCTCCTCCAAAACTTATGCTTCTTGAATCTACTTTTGAGGATGTGTAGGGTGCCAAGTGAAAGACCTTTGTACCCGTATCAAGATGTTGACCAGGTCCTGCATAAGTGATAGTTGTATATTCAGTTCTTGCACCTTTACCTTTTAAAATGCTCGACGGATATAACATCGTTTTTGCCGATCCCATGGTTCCAGATATCCATATTATCGTTCCATCTTTATCAACCGATGCGCGTTTTGTGTTGAGATTGTAGGTATTTTTTGCCCAATTTTCTATCGTTGAAAATCTAACAGTAGCACCTTCTCCAACGTATATCTCAACTGCACCGGCATGCATGTTACTGACAGAATAATTTTGACCAGAACATCCTTCTATAAATTCGAGTTTTGCACCTTTATCAACGACTATCAAAGTATGTTCGAATTGACCCATGCCCGGAGATCCCATAAGGTAATAAGATTGTATTGGCATTGGAACTTTCACGTTTGGAGGCACATATATGAAAGTACCACCACTCCATACGGCCCCATGAAGGGCAGCAAATTTATGATCATTCGGAGGGATAAGGCGCATGAAATATTTCTTGACAAGATCTGGATATTCCCTAACGGCTGTTCCCATCTCTAAAAAGATAACTCCCAACTTTGAAAGAGATTCTTTCATGTTATGGTAAACAACCTCAGAATCGTATTGAGCTCCAACACCTGCCAACGCTTTCCTTTCTGCTTCCGGAATTCCAAGTTTTTCAAAGTTATTTCTTATATCTTCAGGTACATCTTCCCATGATCTTTCATTCTGAACACTAGGCCTTACGTAATTGACAATGGAATTGAGATCAAGAGAAGATATGTCAACTCCAAAATTCGGATTAGGCCTGTTCAAAAAAAATTCGAGAGATTTCATCCTCAATTCTCTCATCCAATAAGGTTCGTCTTTTGCCGCAGAGATCTCTTCTATTATGCTTCTATTTAAACCTGGTTCAGTTTTCAAAATGGCGTTGAAATTATTCATCATAATCTCACCTCCTCATATCCACTTTTTTCGAGTTCTTCTGCTATTTCTATTCCACCAGTTTTGATTATCTGACCATCTATGAATATGTGAACGAAATTTGGTTTTACGTAATCCAATATTCTTTTGTAATGCGTCACAAGTACAACTGACATACCCATCTCAGCCGCATGATTTATGCCATCCGATACCACTTTAAGGGCATCTATGTCAAGGCCTGAATCTGTCTCGTCAAGCAAAGCAATTTGAGGATTCAAAACATTCAATTGAAGTATTTCAGATTTTTTTCTTTCTCCGCCTGAAAAACCAAGGTTTACATATCTTTTAAGAAAATCGCGATCAATCTTGAGTGAATCGGCAGTTTTGAGGAGCATATCACCAAATTCGAGGACATTCATTTGCTTTTCAGGATGAACTTTTTCATAAGCAAGTTTAAGAAAATTCATGAAAGTGACACCAGATATTTCTTCCGGATATTGAAAAGACTGAAATATACCAAGCCTTGCCCTTTCACTTACGCTCAAGTTAAGGATGCTTTTGCCTTTGAAAAGAATATCTCCAGACGATATTTTATACTTTGGATTGCCCATTATAACGTTTATAAAGGTAGTTTTACCTGCCCCGTTGGGACCCATTATCGCATGAATTTCATTTGTATTTACGGTAAGATTAACTCCCTTTATGACTTCTTTTTCTTCTATAAAAGCGTGAAGATCGGCGATCTTAAGAATTTCCATATTTTATACCTCCTATATAAGCTAGACTAATTTTATCCTAATTCATTTTATCACTTTTTCATGCTAAATGCAAATTTTAAAACTAGCATATAAATTCAAATTTGGCAGGTTGCAAGTGGCGGGTGGCTTGTGGTCTTTCATTCCTGACCTGATAAGAATCCAATCTGATAAAGTCAAATGACTTCATTTTTAAAGTTGGTTTAGTATAAGGTTTTGGAGAAAAGTATAACTCATATATGTGATATACTACTAATGATATCGTACCAATTGGAGGTTGATTAAATGCATGGTTATGGGCATGGATTTAAAGAACATGGTGGTATGAGAACAAGGTTCATAGGTCCATTTTTACTTTTAGCACTTTACAGAGAGCCATCTTATGGATACGAACTCATGGATAAATTGAAAGAGTTTGGTTTTGATATGTACATGCCGGATCAAACTTCGATATACAAAATGCTAAGGAACATGGAAGAAAAAGGGTTTATATCTTCCGAATGGGATACCCGCGGGTCTGGTCCTGCAAAGCGCGTATACAAAGTTACGTCAGAAGGCATTGAACTTTTAAAAAATCTGGCTTTTGAGATAAAAGATGATATAAAAATTTATCAAAATTTTCTTGACATTTTTGAAAAACTGGAAATTCAATGATATACCTAATCAACTTTAAAAATGAAGTCATTTGACTTCAGCAATTACCTTTCGGTGTCTGGTCCTCGCTTCGCTGCGGAGGCCACCTGCAAGGCAATTTGCTCTCCGTCAAATTTAAATTATATTTCAATTTTGAAAAGTGTTTAGTATAACTTTGCAGTTCACCGTTACCTTTTGCTTTTCATCTGCTTGTAAAGTCCGTAAAGAAGGGGATTGATCTGATGTTCAAATTTGAGTGGTTAAACCGTAACATTGCATTGTTAATGACCGGACGTTTTTTAAGAAGTATGGCTCAGGGTTTTTTGATAATAATAGTCGTAATTTATCTTTCGAGAATAGGATTTTCTGCCGTCCAAATAGGTTTTATCTTCACCGTGACGATAATAGTGGGTATGTTTCTTTCTATATGGGTCGGCTTCGCAGCCGATAAATACGGAAGAAAATTCGTCATAATTTTATTGACGGTTGTAAGCGCTGTGAGTGCTATTGGTTTCCTTTTCACGACAAATTATTACATTTTAATGGGACTTATAGCCGTCGGTACGATAGGGCGCGGTGGCGGAGCTGGGAGCGGAGGCGCGTTTGGGCCTTTTTATCCCGCAGAACAAGCACTCATAACGGAAAGCGTTAAGCCCAAATTTAGAAATAATGCTTTCAGCTATCTTTCAATTTTCGGAACGATCGGGAGCGCCGTGGGTTCTATTATCGCACTTATTCCGTCGCACTTCACGCACATGTTCGGAATGGACTGGCGAGGAAGTTATCTTTTTTTGATGGCTTTAGCCGGAGTGCTTTACTTCGTGATGGTAATTGCAACCATGTTTATACATGAAAGGAAAGATAGGCCCAAAAGGCAGAATGCATTACAAATTTCATGGAAACTTGTTGGAAAACTTTCGATTACAAATGCGATAAACGGTTTGGGAATAGGGTTTTTAGGGCCTATACTCGTTTACTGGTTTTTCATAAAATACGGCGCAGGAACAGATGCAATAGGAATTTTATACACGATTGTCAACATCATAGCCGTAATCCCATTTCTGATAGCCTCTCCGCTCGCAAAAATATTTGGTTCTGTCAAAACGATAGTTGCGACAAGACTCTTTGGCGTTGTAACTTTGATCTTAATGGCTTTCATGCCGACTTTTTTGCTCGCGAGCATTTTTTTCACGATAAGAATGATGGTAATCGCAATCGGAAATCCTCTGCGTCAATCATTTGTCATGGGACAGGCAAAAAGCGAAGAAAGAGCCACTGTCGCATCTTTAAGCAATCTCCCGCAGCAGATAACATCTTCGGTAGGGCCTGCGGCAAGCGGTTATCTGATAGATATGTCGATGATCGAAATGCCTATTTTATTCGCAGCCAGTTTTCAATTTGTTAACGCTATACTTTATTGGTATTTTTTTAAAAATTCTGATGAGCATAATGAAGAGTAGCAACAAAGAACGAGCCTTTCGGCTCGTTCTAATTTTTTATTAAGGGGGATAAGGGGTATCATTTTTTAGACGTTTTTTAATTCAATTTGTTCAGATCAATTTTTGTAAAGTATGCACCTTGCAAAATGTCCGTCATCTATCTTCACCATGTCGGGTACCCTTTCTTTGCATTCAGGTTTTGCAAATGGACACCTCGGTTCAAATGGACAACCGGGCGGTAAATTCGTCAGATCAGGTACTTCCCCTCCCACGTCTACCTTCTCCGGCTCTAATCCCGATTCCGGTTTCGGAGCGGCCCTTTTGAGCAATTGCGTGTAAGGATGTTTCGGATCGTTTATCACATCATCGGATGAACCTATTTCGACCAGATGACCCGCATACATTATCGCTATCCTATCCGACATGTAATGTGCTCCTGCCAGATCGTGCGTTATGAAAAGATACGATACGCCTTCTTTTTCTTTGAGCTCAAGCATCTGGTTCATTATGTCAAGTCTTATCGACACGTCAAGCATCGATGTGGGTTCATCGGCAAGTATCAGTTGAGGCTGAACCGCTATCGCCCTGGCTATCCCTACTCTCTGCCTTTGACCTCCGGACAACTCGTACGGATATTTATCGTATATCTGCTGTGGAGGTATCAATCCTGCCTCTTCAAGGATGCTTAAAACTCTTTCTTTTATCTTGTCCTTCTCAACTATCTTGTGTATCTTAAGAGGTCTTGTCAGTCCGTATCCGATCGAATGCAAAGGATTGAGCGATGAAAACGGATCTTGGAAGATCATTTGCACATGCTTTCTGTAACTCACAAGTTCTTTATGTCTCATCTTCAAAGGTGTTTCATGTCCGTTCAGAAGAATCTTTCCGGATGTCGGTTCGTACAATCTCACTATGACTCTTGCGACTGTCGTCTTACCGCTTCCCGATTCTCCCACAAGTCCCAACACTTCTTTTTCACCTATCTCAAAGTCTATCCCATTTATCGCATGAACTATTCTCACCCTGCCGAAAGAACCCATCCGAAATTCTTTCACAAGATTTTTAACCTCTATGACATTTTTATTGGTTTGCGTCTCCACCTAAATCACTTCCCATCGTAGAGATGGCATGCCACAAAATGCTCGCTCTCTATCTCCACAAGTTTTGGGTTCTCGACGTCACACACACCGCTTATTCTCTTTTCGCACCTTGGATAGAACGGACATCCCTTTATCTCCTGAGAGAGATCCGGTGGCCTTCCGGCTATGCCATGAAGTTTCTGACGCTTTCCAACCAAAGGTGGAAATGAGTGCATAAGTCCGTAGGTGTATGGATGCATCTGTTTTGCGTACAGCTTTTCGGATGGTGCCTTTTCAACTATTTGCCCTGCATACATTATCGCCAAAGAATCCGAAATCTCCACAAGCAAAGAAAGATCATGTGTTATGAAGATTATGGCAAAGCCAAGTTTCTTCCTTAACTCATCCACTTCCTGGAGTATCCTTCTCTGTACCACAACATCTAAGGCCGTCGTCGGTTCATCCATGATTATGAGTTTTGGATTCAGTGCCAGTGCCATGGCTATAACCACTCTTTGTTTCATACCACCTGACAACTGGTGAGGATACGCATCCAAGTATTTAGACGAGACATTGACAAGATTAAGCAATTCTTTTGCACGCTTTTCAAGTTCATCTTCTGTCATGTTAACATGATACTTTATGGAATTGTATATCTGTGTCCTTACTTTCAATACCGGATTTAAAACGTTCATAGATGCCTGAAAGACCATTGAAAATTCTTTCCATCTCATCTTCCTCAATTGCTCGTCGTCAACCTTCATGAGATCTATATTGTTAAATTCTATCGAACCGGAGAAGATCCTTCCGGGTGGCATAAGCAACCTTATGACCCCGAATGCAAGTGTAGATTTCCCACATCCTGATTCTCCAGCTATGCCAAGGAATTCTCCCTGATCAAGTTCAAAAGACACATCCCTTACGGCCCATGTCTTGAATTTCGTGAATTCGTATCCTGCATTCAAATCTTTGACTTTAAGTAGTGTGGCCATCTTATCGCTTCCTCAACTTTGGATTTGTTATCTCATCAACGGCAAAATTCATAAGCGCGAAGGACATCCCGAGAAGCGCTATCATCAATCCTGGAACAGTTGCCCATTCCCACAATCCGAAAAGTAATGCCTGATTGTTTTGTGCCCAATAAAGTATCGTACCCCAAGATATAGCACTTGAATCTCCAAGTCCCAAAAATTCGAGGCCTGCTTCGCTTAACACGGCATAAACGGCAGCACCAAAGAAATTTGCCACCACGAGACTCAGCATGTTAGGAAAGATGTCCGAAAAGATTATGTGAGAGGAACTTTCACCCACTACAACCGACGCATTCACGTAATCTCTGCCTTTCAAAGTTAAAACCTGAGATCTTAAAGTTCTTGCACCCCAGGCCCATCCTGTTATGGATATTACAAAAATTATCGTCCATATTCCTTTCACAACTATGAAAGCACTTATTATGATTATCAAAGGAAGACCTGGAATAACGAGAAAGATATTCGTGATCGTCATGAGAATATCATCTGTTAATCCGCCTAAATATCCGGATGAAAGGCCCATAATGACCGATATAATCGTGGCAATGGCTCCGGTTATGAGTCCTACCATCAAGGACAATCTTGTACCCCATATAACCTGAGAAAAGATGTCTTGCCCCACGGCCGTTGTTCCCAAAAGGTGCTTCCAACTCGGACCTTGAAGCGGTGTAAAAGCCATTGAGGTGGGGGAGTATGGTGCTATAAACGGAGAAAAAATGGCAAGCACCACGAAGATAAGAAAAATGATGATACCCACGGTCGATTTCTTATTTTTAAAGAAGATTTTCACGTAATTCATATCATTCACCACTTGATCTGGCACGAGGATCAAGAAATACATACACCATGTCCGCTATGAAATTTGCAATAAGCACGGCTATCGTTATGAAAAGGAATATAGCCTGCATGAGTGGATAATCTATGTTTAAGACCGCTTGATAAAGCAGATATCCGACTCCAGGATACGAAAACACGATTTCCGTTAAAAGCACACCGCTTATTACAAATCCTATTGCCATGGCAAAGCCTGTAAAACTCGGCAAAATTGCATTTCGCGCTGCGTAATTCAACTCTATTTCTCTTTCCGGCAGGCCTTGAGCAAATGCAAAAGTTATGTAATCGTCTGAAAGTACACTTATCATGTTGTTTCTCATCGTCAACATCCATCCTCCCATTGCCGTTATGACTATGGTTCCAGCCGGAAGTATAGCATGGTACAACACAGACCACACAAGGCTTAATCCGGCAAGGCCTGATGCTGAAGAATATGCACCGCCCAATGGGAACCATCCAAATATGAAAGCAAAAACATATTCAACGACTAAAGCAAACCAGAAATAGGGCATTGAGTTAAGAAAGAAAGCAAGTGGAACTGTAACAGTACTTGACGCTGAATTTCTTCTCCACGAGACTCTTATTCCAAGCAATGTTCCAATAATAAAGGCTATAACAGTGGATATGCCGGCTAATCCCAACGTCCAAGGTATTGCTTGTGATAACACCTGCCCAACTGTTGTAGGGTAAAAACTCACAGATATTCCAAAATTACCCGTCAGCATCCTTCCAAGATAATCCCAATACTGAAGGAACATGCTTTCATGTGTGTTTATACCAAAAGCAATTTCAAGAGCACTTATAGCTTGAGGATTAAGCCTCCCTTGAAACTTTGCTATCATAACTTCCGCGGGATTACCTGGCATAAGCCTTGGAAGAATGAAATTGATCGTTAACGCGGCCCATGCTGTGATGAGGAAAAAAATCACTCTTTTCAATATGTATTTCATCTAAAAGCCTCCAAAACATGAATTTATGGCCTATTCCGCGCATCACATTTAATATAACATTTTATCTGTAATTATCATATATGACAAATACAGCCATTTAAATTATTTATCAGTTGTTTTTAACCAAAAATGAAGAATAAAATGTTATTTCTGTTTTTTTCATGGCATTTCTTCGTTTAGCTTGTGATATCGTCTGATATCGCACTTCACGTTTTAAAACAAACAAAGAGTTTTCTCTTAAATTGTATCGATGCAACGAAGAATGATATAATTCTTTCGGAGGAAAAAGATGATTCTTAAGATTGAAAATATCGAAATGCAATTTAGAGATCATGTGCTTTTTTCAAACGTCAATCTTCAGGTTAAAACGGGAGAAAAGATCGTTCTCATTGGGCCGAATGGATCCGGAAAGACGACATTTTTAAAAATTTTAACCGGTGAACTTGAGCAAACAGATGGGAAGATCGAGTTTTATGGTCACAAGATCGGATCGATCAATCAGTTCAGAATAGACGAAGATAAAACACTTTATGAAGAAGGGTTGTCAGCCTTTGAAGAAGCCATTTCGTTTTACAATTTGGCCATTGACAGTGTTATGAAGGACGATATCGATGAATACGGTAACGCTCTTGCAAATGCCGAAGTACTTGACATCTACGCGGCTGAAAAAAAGGTAAGAGAAATGCTTAAAGGTGTTGGCTTTGAGGAGAAAGATTTTGGAAGAAGATTATCAACGCTTAGTGCGGGAGAAATAACAAAACTTGAGATAGCAAAAGTGCTTATAATGGATCCAGAACTTATCATTTTAGACGAGCCTGGGAATTATTTGGATATTTACGGTCTAAAATTTTTGAATGAAGCACTTATTTCTTTAAAAGGGGCCGTTATAATAGCAACTCATGATAGAAAGATGATGGAGAAAGTTCCTGATAAAATATGGGAAATAGATTTTGGAACGATAAAATCTTACGATGGTAAATATTCTGACTTTCTAGTTCAAAAAGAGATGTTTCTTAAAACGATTGAACACAGGACAGACGATATTGATAAGAAGATAGCCAATCTAAGAAGATCGATAGTCCGATACAGACAATGGGGAAGAGATAAATCTGTAAAGCAGGCCAAATCCAAAGAAAAAATCGTTGAAAAATTGCAAAAAGAAAGAGAAAATTACGAATTTGAAAGGCAAAAAATTTTCAAAGATATTCATTTTCAGGTTGAAAATGTAACGGAAGATGTGATTTTAAAAGTCAACGATCTTGAAGTTTTTGCCGGTCAAAAGAAAATTGGTGAGTTTTCTTTTGAAATTCATAACGGTGAGAAAATTTCCATCTTAGGTAAAAATGGTATTGGTAAAACATCGCTTTTGAAGGCAATCATATCAGATAGAACTCATGTATCATTTGGTCCGAATACTTTCATGGCATACGTAGATACCGTCGGATCGGAAAGAACCAAGAAAAGTGTCATTGAAAAGATATGGGAAACCGTACCGCTTTGGAAAGATTACGAGGTCAGAAGATATATGGGAAGATTTGGGTTCGAAGGAGAAGATGTTTTTAAAAGTGTAAGCTTACTTAGCGGCGGAGAATTCGTAAGATATCAACTTGCCATAGCTTTGATAAAGAATCCAAATTTTCTCATAATGGATGAACCAACGAATCATCTTGATCTTTACATGATCGAATCTCTCGAAGAAACTCTTTCGGAATATGCTGGAGCTGTGCTTTTTACCACTCACGATCTTGAATTTGCGGAACATATAGCGGATACGTTTATGGTCATGGATGAAAACGGATTGCATCATTTCAAAGATTATTCGGAAGCGGAAGATTTTTTAAAAAGTCCTGCAACTGTCAGAAAGAAAAGTTCGGATGCCAGTTCAAGTGTTGATAAAAGAAAAAAAATAAAGAACAGATTGAAGAAGATTGAGATTGAAATCACAGAGTTTGAAAGACAATTATCTGAAATAAGTGATAACATTGAAAAAGCGGAATCACAAATGATGAACGAGATGGATCACGTAAAGCTTATAAGGATAGTTCAAGATAAAGCAGAATTTGAAAAAAGGTCTGAAGAGATGATAAATAAAATTTACGCGCTTGAATATGAAAAGGTACAATTGGAAGAGATGCTATGACGTATACAATAGACGAAAAAATAGATTTGAAAGCGCTTGTTAAAGTATCGAGAGAACATGAACAAGTTGAAATTTCAGAGAATGCTCTTGCGAAAATAAATCATTCAAGGAAAATAATAGAAAAATTGCTTTCTTCAGATCGAGCAATGTATGGGATAAACACAGGTTTCGGTGCGATGGCTACGGTTAAAATATCCCCAGATGAGATAAATGAACTCCAGTCAAATCTTGTCAGAAGTCATTCGGTGGGTGTAGGCCCTTTCCTTGACGATGAAGATGTAAGGGCTATGATGCTGCTCAGAGCCATCTCTCTATCAAAGGGTTATTCCGGCGTAAGAGTGGAGGTTGTAAAACAAATTGTGGATTTTTTAAACAAAGGTATAACTCCGGTTGTTCCTTCTCAGGGCTCTGTTGGTTCAAGTGGCGATCTTGCACCTCTTGCTCACGTTGCGCTTGCGATGATGGGAGAAGGGGATGTCTTTTACAAAGGCAGGATCATGAAAGCAAAAGAAGCTTTGGATTTGGAACACATCAAACCGATAAAGTACGAAGCAAAAGAGGGACTTGCTCTGACCAACGGTACTCAGGCGATGACGGCTGTCATAGCGCTTTCTTTATACGATGCAAAAATACTTTTTGAAAATGCCCTGATCACCGCTGCCATCTCCATAGATGCACTTAAGGGATCTACAACACCTTTTGATCCGAGAATACATGAACTCAGACCTTATGAAGGACAAAAATATGTTGCCAGTAAGATTCTTGAATACATGGAGGGAAGCGAAATAAGGGCATCTCACGTGAATTGCTCAAAGGTTCAGGATGCCTATTCTCTAAGGGCAATTCCGCAGGTGCTTGGTGCGGTTAAAGATTCCCTTGATTACGTTGAGAAAATAGTTTCTGTTGAGATGAATTCTGTGACGGATAATCCCTTGATCTTTGAAGATGATGTTCTAAGCGGTGGAAACTTTCATGGTGAACCAATAGCATTTGCAGCTGACTTCTTTGCCATAGCCATTAGTGAACTTGGAAATATAACCGAAAGACGGATAGACAGACTCGTGAATCCGCTCGTTTCAGGATTGCCCCCCTTTCTTGCCGAAGGTAAAGCAGGACTTAACTCTGGTATGATGATGTGGCAATACACGGCAGCGGCTTTAGTCAGCGAGAACAAAATTTTGGCCCATCCCGCTTCTGTTGATTCTATTCCAACATCGGCTTACCAGGAAGATCATGTATCTATGGGGACGATAGCATCGATGAAAGCAAGAAGAGTGCTCGAAAACACTTCCAAGATCATAGCAATAGAAGCAATGATAGGATCTAAAGCCGTGAGAATTCATAAACCGCTGAAAACAGGTAAGAAGATTGAACCAATAGTTGATCTTATAAACGGTAAAATTAAGGATGTAAAAGGTGATCATTACATGAAAGAGGAATTTGAAGAGATTTTGAAAATCGTTAAAAGTCAAAAAATGAGGAGAATGGTCGAATGAACCTTGAAGAACTGAAAAAATATCTAAGTTCCAAATCTTACGTTCCTTCAACGACAAATTACATATCGGAGAAGTTAGGAGTCAATCCCGATGAAATCTTTGATTTAATGGAACAATTGGAAGAAGAAGGTTTCATTTACAAAACGAAAAGTGGCAAATGGCATCGCATCGGATCAAATGAAATGATAGGCGTCATAAAATTCACAAGATCTGGTAAAAAATCCTTTGTTACCTCTAACGGTAAAGAAGCCCTTGTAGAGATTGCAGATACACTTTGGGCGCTGAATGGAGATAAAGTGCTTGTTGAAGTTTTTGAAGCCGGAGATGATATCCTTCATGGAAGGATATCCAAGATAATAAAAAGGTCTATGGACAAAATAGTTGGAGTTTACAAAACATCATGGACAAATTTTGGATACATTATCCCAGACGATCCTCGGGTCATTTATGAATTTAAGGTTTATTCTAAAGATTCCATTGAAGTCTTTGATGGTGATAAGGTTGTCGCTCGAATAATTCGTTATCCGGATTCTGACTCAGAAGGTGTTGTTGAGATAATTGAAAAAATAGGAAGAGCAGATTCTCCAGCATCAGATCTTCCAAGTATCATCGAAAAATACAATCTACCAAAACCAGACGAATTTCCAAAATCGGTTAGAAAGGCCGTCAAATCTTTGCCCAAAACGGTTATGCAAGAAGATATAGCCAACAGAAAGGATTTCAGGTCTAAACACGTGTTTACGATAGATGGAGAAGATGCCAAAGATTTCGACGATTCTATTTCAATAGAAAAACTTTCGAATGGTCACTATCTTTTGGGAGTTCACATAGCGGATGTTTCAAACTACGTAAAAGAAGGAGATCCAATCGATAAAGAAGCTTTTAAAAGAGGTACAAGTGTTTACCTTATCGATACCGTAATTCCAATGCTTCCATTTGAATTGTCAAACGATCTGTGCAGCCTTGTAGAAGGTAAAGATAGGTTAACCATTTCTGTCGAAATGGAAATAGACGAATATGGTAGAATCATCAAAAAGAATTTTTCAAAGAGTGTCATTAAATCCGTTAAGAGACTTACTTACACCAAGGTAACAAAACTCCTTGAAGATCCGGATGAAGAAACGGAAAAGGAGATAGGTTTTCTCAGATCCGATCTTGAACTCATGAGAGAGCTTGCACACACGATAAAAACCAGCAGACTTGGAAGGGGTTCAATAGAGTTTGCGTCTGACGAGGTTAAAATAGAAATTGGGGAAGACGGAAATGTCAAAGATGTGATTTTGCGTGTGCAAAATATCGCCGAAAGCATGATCGAAGAGTTCATGATAATTGCCAACGAGTCCGTGGCAGAACTTTTCGATAGAAGTGGCTTACCTTTTATATACAGAATTCATGATAAACCGGATATTGAAACCATCTCAGAACTTTCAGAATATCTAAAGGCAATAGGGATAAAATTTAAAATAACAGAAAATATACAACCGATAATGCTTCAAAGAATTTTAGAGCAAATAAAAGGGCATCCGCTTGAATTCGTGATCCAAAGATTGCTTGTCAGATCCATGAAAAAAGCCGTTTATTCCGAAACGAACGTAGGTCATTTTGGTCTTGCTTCTTTGAATTACACTCATTTTACAAGTCCTATAAGAAGGTATCCCGATCTTATAGTTCATAGACTTTTGAAGATTTACATCGAAAATGGTAAATTTTCTCAGAAAGAAATTGAAAATTATTCGAAGATATTGCCTTCTATTGCCAAACAAAGTTCTGAAAGAGAAATAATAGCCGATCAGGCTGAAAGAGATCTTATTTCCATGAAAAAAATTGAATACGCCGAAGATCATATCGGGGAAATCTTTGAAGTTGTGGTGACAGGTGTAACTGATTTTGGAATATTCGTTGAAATACCAGAAAAAAGTATAAGTGGTTTGATCCATTTGTCCACTTTAAGTGATTATTACGTTTATGATGAGAAAATGAATGTACTCACAGGAAGGAATGGAAGAATTTTCAGAATAGGAGACAAACTCAGAGCGAAGGTGATATCTGCGGATAAAGTAAAGGGAATCATAGATTTTTCATTGGAGGAAAAGAATGGAAAAAATAGAAAAAGAAAAAGTTATTAAGAGACTTAAAAGAATAGAAGGACAGGTGAGGGGCATTCAATCGATGGTAGAGAATGAAAGAGAATGTTCGGATATTCTGCTTGAGATTTCGGCCATAAAATCTGCTCTTGATTCTGTTGGAAGATTAATCACAGAAAAGTATACCTATGATTGTTTAAAAGATCTTTCTTCAAGTGGAAATGAAAAGCTTGAATCACTTTTGAAAGCGGTTTTTAAATATCATTGAAAGGAGAGCATAAATGAGAAGATTTCAAAAAATCATCGTTTCTTTCTTTTTGATTGCCGCTATAGTAGGTGTTGCGTGGGCAACGGAAAATATTGCGCAATCGAATGATACTGTAAGTCAAGTGCTTAAATTGATAAAAACTTATTATTACAACGAATCGTCCGTTGATTTTCAAAACCTTCAGAATGCCGCAATAGAAGCTATAATTGCAAACCTTGGAGGCCATTTTACTTACTATTTTTCTCCAAGCGAAGCAAGTGAATTCAGCATTCAAACATCCTCTCAATATGGAGGCATAGGTACGGAAGTGACGTTTAACGCTACGAGTAATGTCATAGAAGTCATAAGTCCGATGTACGACTCGCCTGCAGAAAAAGCGGGAATAAAGAGTGGAGATTTCATAACATCGATAGATGGGACGAGTGTTATGTCTCTTGGTTACGTTAAAGCTGTAAATGCTCTTCGTGGCACACCAGGCTCGACCGTAGTGATTCAAATTTACAGACCTTCGGATAAGGCAACGATGACATTCGTGATAAAAAGAACCATAATAGAACTTAAAACTGTGAAATCAACGACATTTGAAGCTTCCGGTACCAAAATTGGCTACATTCGTATAACGAATTTCAGCGAAACAACATCAAATGATTTCAACAGTGCTCTTGCCGCTCTTTTAAATCAACATGTTCAGGGTTTAATTCTTGATCTGCGAGATGATCCGGGAGGTTTGTTTACAGCTGCTTTAGACGTTGCAAGCCAGTTCCTTCCGAAAGGAAAACTTATAATTACCATGAGAGATAAAGATGGGTATGAATACCCGTTTAAATCTTCGGGAGGACTTGATCCCAAAATTCCAATTGTCGTACTTGTTAACAACGGATCCGCATCTTCTTCTGAGATAGTATCGGCAGCACTAAGGGACAACGATGTTGGCGTACTTGTAGGCGAAAGAACCTTTGGGAAAGCAGCCGTTCAGACGGAATTTCAGTTGGATAACGGGGGACTGCTTCTACTTGTCACGGATCATTACTTTACACCTAACGGTCAGGATATAAATTTAAAGGGAATTGAACCAGATTACGTTGTGTCTTCAGGTTCAACTCCGACTCAAGCCGAAAGTTACAAGCAACTCATACAAAGTGTCGTCATGTCCACCCAAAGTACGGCAAAGATAGATTTATCCGATCCACAATTCCAAAAAGCAGTTGAAATATTGGTAAGTGAGATAAAAGCAGGTTTGACATTTCCAAAGGGTTTAAAATGATTTGTTCTTTCTTCATTCACAAATTGTTTCATTTTTTTTAATTGACTTGAGTAACGTTCGTAGAGTATACTTACCCAAGAGGTGTGTAAATGTTTGAAAGTTTACAAAGCAAGTTATCAGAGGCATTTAAAATTTTAAGAGGTAAAGGAAAGATAACGGAAAGTAACATCCAGGATGCCCTTAAGCAGGTGAGATTTTCTTTACTTGAAGCCGACGTGAATTACAAAATTGTCAAAGATTTGACGGAAAAAATTTCGCAACGTGCCATTGGGGAAAAGGTAATTCAAAGTATCTCGCCGGATCAACAATTCATCAAGATTGTAAACGATGAGTTGTTGAATCTTTTGGGTGATCAACCGTCTTTTGATTTGCACTCAAGACCCGCCGTTATATTGATTGTAGGACTTCAGGGAAGTGGGAAAACAACTGCTGCTGCTAAGCTTGCTTTGTGGCTTAAAAAGAAAAATGGCAGATTACCTTTGCTTGTTGCCGATGATGTTCATAGGCCAGCGGCTATAGATCAACTTGAGACTCTTGGTAAAAGTATAGATGTCTCAGTTTTTTCAGGGGACAGAAAAGATCCTTACAAAATAGCGAAAGATTCACTTGACTTTGCCGTTAAAAAAGGATCAGATGTGGTGATCGTAGATACCGCCGGCAGACTCCAAATAGATGAAGAAATGATGAGAGAAGCTGAAGAAGTAGCCAAAATTGTCAAACCAGATGAGATCCTTATGGTACTTGATTCAATGGCGGGTCAAGATGTTGTAAATGCCGCTGTTGAATTCGATAAACGTCTTTCGTTAACCGGTTTTATATTGACAAAGCTTGACGGTGACGCGAGAGGTGGTATAGCATTATCGACAAAATACGTGACAGGTAAACCGATAAAATTTTCAAGCATGGGAGAAAAATTAGATCAGTTTGATCTTTTTTATCCTGAAAGAATGGTATCAAGAATTCTTGGAATGGGAGACATAGTATCACTTGTCGAAAAAGTTCAAGCAGATCTTGACACACAAAAAATGGAAGAGATGGAGAAAAGGCTTAAAAAAGCGCAATTTACGTTTGATGATTTCATCGATCAACTTCACCAGATAAAAAAAATGGGTTCTCTTTCTTCTATTCTTGAAATGATACCTGGCGCTCAGAACGTAAAAGATTTGAAAATCGACGATGAACAAGTCAAACACGTTGAGGCCATGATAAATTCGATGACAAAAAAAGAAAGAAGCAATCCCGAGATCATAAATTTTTCGAGAAAAGAAAGAATAGCGCATGGAAGTGGAAGACCGATTTCAGAAATAAACAAGTTGATGAAAAATTACGATGAAATGAAAAAAATGATCAAAAATTTCAGTAAGATGGATAAAAAAGGTAAAATTGGCAAATTTCCATTTCAGATGAAATAAACAAGGAGGTGTAAGATGGTTAAGATCAAACTCACGAGAATGGGTAAACGAGGTCAGCCTTTTTACAGAATCATCGTCGTCGAATCTTCGAAAACGAGAGATGGTGCTTATATAGAATCTCTTGGATATTACAATCCCATGAAAAAACCGTTCGAAGTCAAAATAGATGACGAAAGGGCGCTTTATTGGCTTCAAAATGGAGCGCAACCAACAGAGACCGTTAAATCTCTACTCTCGAGTAATGGTATCATGAAAGCTTACCATGAAAAACGTTTTGCGAAAGTGAAGGAGTAATTGTGGACATCAAAGAACCGCTTGAATTCGTAATAAAATCTATTTGCAAGGAGCCTGATTTCGTAAGAATTCAAGAAAAATTTGAAGGCAGGAAGATTATATACGAGATATTTGCATCCGATGATGATATTGGACAGATCATCGGTAAAGATGGGCGGACTATAAAATCTATAGATTTAACGCTGAGATCTTTGAAAAGCGGTGAAGGTGATTTCGAGTTAAAGGTGATCAGATGAATCTTATTGCCATAGGAAAAATTTTTTCGATCTTTGGTCTTGATGGAAAGCTAAAATTTTACTCCTACGTTGAGGATCGTGATTTGATGAATTTTCTCGAACAAGATGTATGGATAGGGCGAAACTCACAAAAGGTCATCAAAGTAAAGATAAATTTCATGGCAAAGATGAATAATCACCATATAATAGGGCTTTTTGGATTCAATTCCGTCGAAAGAGCGAAGGAAGTAACAGGTCAGATGGTATACATCAACGAAAAAGATTTGCCTTCCTTGAAAAAGGATGAATATTACTTTTATCAGCTCATCGATTCTTCCGTCTATTACGAAGATGGCTTGAAGGTTGGTGTGGTAAAGGATATAATCCAAACAGGATCTAATGATGTGCTTGTCGTCGGAGATGATGAGATACTCATACCCGTTATAAAGGATTACATCGTGAAGATCGATGTTGATAACAAAGAAATAATCGTCAGAAAGATGGAGTGGTTTTGATTGAATATCGAAGTTGTAACAACAATTCCTGAACTTTTTGATCAATTCATGGAATATGGTGTCATAGGAAGAGGTATAAAAGCCGGTAAAATTCATCTTAACCTTATAAATATAAGAAATTACACTCATGATCTGCATAGGACAACAGACGATTATGCTTACGGAACAGGAATTGGAATGGTTATGAAAGTTGAGCCTGTTTTTGAAATGTTTGATGAATACCTAAAAAATCATCAGAGGCCATGGGTAGTTTATCCATCTCCGCAAGGAGAAATATTCGATCAATCCAAAGCCTTAGAATTGTCAAAAAAAACTGATCTGATGTTCATTTGCGGAAGGTATGAAGGAGTAGATGAAAGAATCATGTCCATCGTAGATGAAGAGATATCAATTGGCGACTTCGTGATCAGCGGAGGGGAAATTGTCACAATGGCCTTCATCGAAGCTATTGCAAGGATGATACCTGGAGTTGTAGGCAAAGCATTTTCGGTTGAAAATGATTCTTTCTTTTCAGATCTTCTCGATCACGCAAATTACACACGTCCTTCATCGTACAGAGGTATGGATGTACCGGAGATACTTAGGTCTGGAAATCATGCTAAGATAGGTAAATATCTTCTCAAAGATGCCATAAAGAGAACGATTGGAAAAAGGCCGGATCTTTTCATTAAAAGAGATTTAAGCGTTGAGGAAAAAGCCGCCATAATAGAACTTATCAGAGAGAAAAAAGAATGTTAAACAAAATATACGTGGCGGTTTTGCATTATCCGATAATCGGTAAAGATGAAAGAATTGTCACCACCGCGGTTGTTAACATGGATGTTCATGATATTGCAAGGACGTGCAGAACTTACATGATCAAAAGATATTACGTTGTTAACAATCTCCCAGTTCAAAAGCAAATAGTAACAAGGGTTTTGAATTTTTGGGGAAGTGATTTTGGAAAGCAATACAACGCGTCGAGGTATGAGGCTTTAGAACTGGTGAAAATCGTTTCTTACTATGAGGATCTTATCGAGGGGATAAAAAAAGAGGAAAATTGCGAACCAATCAAAGTTTTTACATCTGCAAAAAAGAGAGCGAACATGATTTCCTACGACGAAATGAAAGGAATGATTTTAAGAGAAGAAAGACCAATTTTGTTTCTTTTTGGAACTGGTCAGGGAATGCCTAAAGAAATTCTTGAAACTTGCGATGTGTCTCTTGAACCGATTAGAGAAGAATCAGATTACAACCATCTTTCAGTTAGATCAGCAGTTGCTATAACTTTAGATAGGGTTATAGGAGAATTTGTGCAAAAAGGAGGAAATTGAAAATGGATCAACTTATAAGGGCAATTGAAATTCCAGATAAAAAAGAGTTTCCGAAGATATCCATTGGAGATGTTGTGAAAGTAACCACATCCGTGGTTGAAGGTGGAAAAGAAAGAGGTCAGATTTTTGAAGGAACAGTTATAGCCATGTCCGGCTCTTCAGGTGGACGTACTTTTACAGTCAGAAAAATATCTCATAATGCCATTGGCGTTGAAAGAATATTTCCTTTCAATGCTCCTTCAATAAAAGAAATTTCCGTTGTCAGACACAACAAGGTAAGACGTGCTAAACTCTACTACATAAGAGAACTAAAGGGAAAGAAAGCAAGGATGAAAGAAAAACGCCAATTGCCTAATACTTAAGGTGCAGAACGTGGCGAAAACCGTTAAGAAACAGAAAAACGATCTTTCGAAAAAGGTGAAACATGAAACATGGGAATGGGTAAAAGCAATTATTGTGGCCATTCTTATCGTCATTCCCGTAAAGCTTTTTGTACTTGACACGATGATCGTTCCAACGGGTTCCATGATTCCGACTATAATACCTGGAGATAGAATTTTCGTGGATCAGATATCATGGCATTACAAAGATCTTAAAATAGGAGACATCATCGTGTTCTGGACGCCTTTTGTTGATAAATCTTCATTGGCAATGTTGGGACCATTTGATAAATTTATGGATGCTTTAAGTCCAGTGCATTACGCCGGTCATGTCAAATACGTCAAAAGACTGGTAGCGGTTGGCGGAGATACGGTTAAAATGGTTCCGGCACCGGGGCATCCTTATTTTTACAACGTTGAGGTTAACGGGAAGATACCAAAAGCACTTGAAAACAGACTTTACACCAAAGTAGGCATTTTTACGAATCCGGACTATTATTACGAACTTGCCAATCCTCAGAAATACATTTCGAGTCCCGACTATCAATTTTTGCTTTATTACAACCAAGACATGGATTATACGACATATTACAACTCAGTCGTTCCAAAATGGGGAAAATACGTAACTGTCGACGCGTCTGGAAATGTGGTAATTCATGTTCCGAAAGGCTATTTTTTTGCGCTTGGTGATAACACAACAGATTCTTTTGACAGTAGATATTGGGGATTTGTGCCTATGTCAAACATGATAGGAACTCCGTTCTTAAGGATATGGCCTCTCAACAGATTTGGAGTGATGAAATAATGGAAGTCTGGTATCCATCTCATGTTGAAAAGGCCAAAAGGGCTATAAAATCCCTTATAAAACTCGTCAGTGGTATAGTAGAGGTTGTTGATGCTCGTGCACCAATGGCAACAAGGCCTTTGGACATGGAACCTTATTTCAAAGACAAAAAGCGGATGATTTTTCTTAACAAAGCAGATCTTGCTGAAGATGATATAACAAAAAGATGGGTTGAGAAATTTTCCAAAGATTGTCAGACAATGTACGGATCGATAAAAGAAATGCAGAATATTCATGATATCTTTGATCCCTTCAGATCTGATCATGAGGTTAACATTCTTGTGGTAGGTATGCCAAATGTTGGAAAATCAACGCTTGTCAACATGCTCAAAAAAAGAAGGGCAACGCTTATAGGCGACAAACCAGGTATAACAAGATCTGTTCAATGGATAAGAATAGACGATAAGATGAAACTTCTCGATACTCCTGGAATTACGTATCCAAGAATTTCCAATGAAATACTTTATGCAAAACTTGGTCTTTGCAACGTTATAGACATTGAACAAGTAGATTTTGAGGCTTTGGTATATTACGAACTTGATCTGCTATCAAAGATAAAACCTGATCTTATAGAAAAAATAGGAGAGGGCGATTCGATAGTTAAAAGAATAGAAAGTTATGGAATGCAACGTGGATTCATAACAAAAGGTGGAGGTTTGGATATTAACAGAACCCTTTTGACCTTACACAGGGAAATAACGCATGAAAAATTTGGTAAAATAAGTTATGAAATACCCGAGGATTTTTGAAAGGAGAGAGGAAAATGGAAGATACTTTTGAAAAAGTGAAAAAAACAATTGCAGATAAACTCGGTGTGGAAAGTTATAAAATCACAGAAAGTTCATCTTTCATAGATGATCTTGGTGCTGATTCTTTGGATGTTGTGGATCTTGCCATGGCGCTTGAGGACGAATTCGGTGTTAAGATTGAAGATGATAAGTTAGAAAAATTTGTCACAGTTGGAGATGTTGTTCATTATCTGGATGATAAGAAAAAATAAATTAATGAGGTGGGGCAATGGGAAATGTTGACTTGAGAATGACAAAAAGAGGAGTTATGCTTTACGTCGAAGATTACGATGATCTCGACGATCTCTTTGTTCAAATCACAAACAAATTTTCCCAGTTGAATGGCTTTTTCTCCGAAGACGATAAGATATCGATCATGCTTAAAGATAAAGATAAATATTCAAAAGACATAACTGAGATAGTTTCATTTGTCGAGAAAATGGGATTCAAAGTCGGAGAGATTCTCGTCGGAGAGATGAACCAGAAAATAAAACAGAACACGATTTCCGTCAAAGAAAAATTGAGCCTTGTAGAAGATGAAGATAACAATGTTAATCGGTTGAATCCAACAAAAGTTATAAAAAAGACGGTAAGATCAGGTCAGGCGATAGTTCACGATGGTGATGTCATGCTCATAGGTAATCTTAACGATGGAGGAGAGATCATCTCTTCAGGCAACGTCGTTATAATAGGTGAAGCACATGGAGTTGTAAGGGCTGGATCAAGAGGAGACGAAGAGTCTATAATATATGCGACGTTGATGATACCAGAACTTGTTGAAATAGCAAAGCATGTCATTCATATAAGTGAACCTCTTGAAAATGCCGTAGCCTATATCAGAGGTGGTAAAGTTTTAATTGAAAGATTTGATAAGGTTAAGTTCGGTCAAATACCAAATCAATCAGAGTAGGAGGATAATTTGTTAATAGCCGATTTTGTACCATCACAAAATGAGCAACAAAAGATGTCAGTCCATATTCTCGACAAAAAAAAAGATTTCTCAGATTTTCTTAACTTCTTATATCCCGGAAGGCATTTTGTGTATATAATCGACTCAAAAATAAAACTTTTTCATACGGAATTTGCCTATCACATAGATAATTCACCTATTTTTGCTGGAGAAAGATCCAAATCCGTGATAGGAATGATGGACGTTCAAAACATGATCGTCAATTCTGAAATTAGCGATCCCGTCGTCGTTGTTGTTGGCGGAGGGACAATTCTTGACACATGTGGTTTTGCTTTTGGCACTTACAAAAAGAAATTAGACGTTGTTTTTGTACCGACAACTCTAAGCACTCAAATTGAAGGATTTTTCAGAAACGAAGTTTATCTTAACTTTGACAGAGTTAAAGATGCCATGAAGGTTAGATTTCAGCCAAATTACCTTATCAATGTAACGGAATTCACCAAAACTCAAGTAATGGAAGAAAAAGAACTTTCAATGATACACGCAGTTGCTTTTGGCCTATCACATTCGAAAAAATTTTTCGATATGATAGATAAAATACTTGATTCAGAACTCATGAGCAACTATGAAGTCATATCGCACGTGATCTTTGAAAGTCTTAGGATGAAAGCAAACAGTAATTGGGAAATCGTTGGTGAGGAAAGTGCAAGGGCACTTATGAGTGCTTCACAGTTGAATATGCCGTATCTTGTCGCCACCTATTATGGCGTCATGATAGAATCCTTCGTTTCCCACAAACTTGGTTTTATTTCAGAAGATGAGATGAATAAGATATACTCAACCTTAAAAAAATGTTCTAACGTGCATTTCGATCTTTCGAGTGCTGTTGATCAGATTTCTTCTTGTGAAGAACCTTTGAGGATGAAATTACCGGTGAAGATCGGCAAAACGATGGATTATCAAATTTTCCCAGGTTTTTTGACGGAAATGATTTATTCGGCCCATTCAAAAGGGTTGATATAAAGGGAGGTTGAAAATGGATAAGCAGAATATGTACTCTATGATAAGAGTGGTTCTACTTGTCGTATTTATAGTCGTTGCACTTGGAGCCCTTATATGGGTTGCTTCTCTAAGTGGGAAGTTAAGTAGCGTAGAGCAAAAAACTTCAAGTGCCCAAACAGCCGTTGCTTCTTTGACAACTCGCGTTGCAAGTTTAACCGAGAGTATAACTAAGTTAAAGTCTTTAAACGTGACAAGACTTTCATCGCAGGTATCTGTTAATCTTCCGACATTGCAGTCAACTTACATTTCATTGCAATCTATAACTTATCCACTTTTACTTACAAATGCGCCTGAATCTTTGAGCTCAAGTTTATCTTTAACAACGATAACTGCAACTAACCTTGACTCTTTGAAACCTATTCTTTCAACAACTGGGACTTACGAGATAACGCAAGTGAACAACCTTTACTATTTTGCGTATCCGGGAAGCGGCGTTACATATTCGATACAAATTCTTTCTTCGCCCTATCCGGATAGAGTACTGTCACTCGTTAAAGCCCTGAGAAGTGCTGGTGTGCCTGCATTTAAAATAGATTATGCTTCTCAATCAGGACTTTTCATAGGTGTTTTCCCAGATTACAATTCGGCATCTAATTATGCGAATGCCATTTCAACTCCAAATATAACATCCATAACCGGATCTGGAGCTTCTTCTTGGCTTGTAAGGACAATTCCGTAATCTTTTGAAGGTGCAAAATGGAAAAAGAAAATTTTGATCTGAGATTTATATTGTTGATAGTTGCAATAGCTTTGGGTATTATAGCTTTGATATGGGCAGGGGTTTTAACTGCGAAAATTTCGAGTTTTGATCAAAAAATATCAGAAACTCAAACATCCGTTGCATCTATGACATCGTACATGGCAAGCACAACCTCTGTTTTGTCTATGCAAATGGCTAAACTTGAAAGATCAGTGGTAACACAGCAAGCAACAATCGCATCGCTCACAGCCTACGTCAGAAATACTTACACGGATCTTTCCACCAAGATTTCTTCAGAAGATCAAAAAATTGCCAATACTCAATCGAATATAACGTCTTTGACTAATCAGGTTGGAAGTTTGATAGCCAATTTACAAAGTCTTTCAGCCCCATCACAAACATCGCAACCCGTTTCATCGCAAGCAACATCACCACAAAATGGTCTTATGGCTTTGATCTTGAATTCAACTCAATCCCTAAGCTCAAACGTAACGTTGACAACGACAACCGCTACAAGTTTAAGTGCGATCAATTTCATATTGTCTGGCGTAAATACTTACGAAATCACCCAGGAAAACGGATTATATTACGTTGCTTATCCGGGAAATGGCGTTACATATTCAATTCAAATTTTATCTTCCCCTTACCCTGACAGAGTACTTGCACTTGTAAAATCATTGAGAAATCTCGGGATTCCTGCTTTCAAGATAGATTACTCAACACAATCGGCCCTTTTCATAGGAGTCTTCACGGGATACACGCCAGCACTTAATTATGCCAATTCGATAAGTTCAAATTCAAACTTAACTTCCATGATTGGCTCTGTTTCATCATGGCTTATAAGGACAATTCCTTGATAAATAGATGAAAACGCAAACGAGAATCATAATAGGAAGTTTCATTCTCGTTTTTGCAATTGGAATATTATTCATCGCGATTGTTCCTTTGAAAGAGGCAGTTATCGAAAGTGATAGACTTACCAAGCATGCATCGCCTAATATTTTTAGGCTTGTAAATGTCAATACGGCAACAGTTCAAGAACTTGACAAACTTCCAAATATAGGATTGACTAAAGCAAGAGCTATTGTTGATTACAGAGAAAAATTTGGACCGTTTCAAAAGTTAGAAGAGCTTTTAAACGTTTCAGGGATTGGTCAGTCAACGCTCGATAAAATCTCAGGTATCGTAACAGGCTTTTCGTCTGAAACTTCAAAAGAAAATGTCAAAAGCGATAAAGTAAAGATAAATGAGGCAACGGCTAAAGAGATAGAAAACCTTCCTTCGATAGGTCCAATTAAGGCCCGTGATATCGTCTCTTACAGAGAGACACACGGGCCTTTCCATGCTCTTTCAGATTTAATGAAAGTAAATGGAATAGGACCCAAAACAATCGAAAAGATCAGAGATTTCATTGAATTTTAGGAAATGAGGGCAAGAATCCTCCCCATTTCAATGGAGAGTAGTTCACTGTATTAAACTTCCAATCATTTTACCATGGCATGTCGCGTAAGTTATAGATCTTGTATGGCCACTGCAATCGCCTATGAATTTAAGATTTTTATATTTTTCGTTGTTGATCTTTTTTGAATAGAATTTAACTTCAACAGCGTACATAAGATTATCATCATAGACTATCGCAGGCACAACTTCTCCTAATTTTTCTATAAATTCAGCGATAGATATGGCTATTCTTCGCGGAAGGACAAGATTTATGTCCCCTAAAATGTAATTATCATCACCTAAAGTCGGTTTCACCCTTCCAATTCTTTTTGTCCTTTTATTTTCTAAAAATTCCCCGTAAGTCTGTAATATAATCTTTCTACCACCAGCTAAAATATTTCCAAGTTTACTTATGTAAGTTCCATAACCTATCGGATCGTTAAAAGGCTCGGTAAAAGATGTACTGCAAAGCACGGCAAAATTCGTGTTTTCACTATTTCCGTTTGAATTGGAATGGCCATTGACTGTAACAAAATCATCATATTCTTCAAGAACGACTTTACCAGATGGGTTATTACAAAAAGTTCTGACTATGTACCCTGTTCTTGTCCTCATTCTAACTTTGAATTCGTACATTTCCTTGTTGAGATCCTCAACAGCGTGATCTGGAAGTTCATATCTTATTCCGACATCAACGATGTTTCCAGATGCTACAATTTCTGGGTGATCTGTCGTTATTGACTTTACAAGTCCATGACCGCTTCTTCCGACAGAGATCACAACGTAATCGAATGTATCCTCAAAACCCAATCCCTTAACTTTTATTTTATCTGCTTTGAAACTTATATTTTCAACCTTTATGCCGAAATGAAATTTTATATTTTTGTAAGATGAAAATTCATTGTAGATATTTTCAAGAAGATTTTTGAGATGATCTGTGCCTATGTGGTAGAAATAAGCGTTAACAGGTTCAAATCCCTTTGAATAAAATTTTTCGAAAAAAGGTGATTTTCTATCGAAAGAAATGCCTGTTTTGACATCTTTCTTTTCAGATTCATCAAGTTTATCAAGGTAAAAGTTAACCATCTCTTTTTGTATTTCAATTGGTATTTCCATATCTCCGCCCATACTTGATGAAATGAAAAGTTTGCCATCAGATCTTATTCCTGAGATGCTTGAACTGTATATATCTGGAGATTTTTCTATGACGTGAATCTCATGACCTTTATCTTTAACCTCGTTGAGAAATCCAATGGCTGCAGCACCAAAACCTACAACTGCTATCTTCATATTTTCATATCCTTGATAATTTGAACGATTTTCTCTGAAGCATTGCCATCACCATATATCTTATCGATATCAGAAGGAATTGGATGGTTAAAAACGCCATGATATATCTTTTCCTCATCTGCATCTGCAAGTACGTTCCATCCGGATTCTACAAGTTCAATCCATCCAGTGTCTTTCATCATAACAACACCTGCGACACCTGCAAAATAAGATTCCTTTTGGAGGCCTCCGCTGTCTGTGACAACAGAAAAAGCATTTGATGTCAACGCTACGCTTTCATCATATCCAACAGGATCGATAACTTTTAATTTTTTCAAGAGATCTTCCAAACCAAATTCGGAAATTCTCTTTTTTGTTCTTGGATGAATTGGAAGAATAACAGGCATCCTTGGGGCTATTTTGGAAAGGCCTTGCAGGATAGATTCTAATCTTGTTTTAACATCTGTGTTAAAGTCCCTGTGAATTGTTGAAAAAACGTATTTTTTAGGATTAAGATCGTATTTTTCAAGTACCTTTTTCATATCGACATTTTGTTTGAATTTCAAAAAGACGTCTAACATCACATCGCCGGTGAAATAAACTCCGCTTTTAATACCTTCCATTGCAAGGTTTTCAACGGCTTTCTGAGATGGACAAAATTTAAGTTGTGATATTCTATCCGTTAAGACTCTATTTATCTCTTCCGGCATATCTTTAGGTTCTTGCCTAAGCCCTGCTTCAACATGTGCAACTGGAATTTTCAATTTCACAGCCGTCAAAGCTCCTCCTATAGTTGTGTTTGTATCACCGTAAACAAGTACAAGTGCAGGTTTCTCATTCATCAAAACCTTTTCAAATTCTATCATGATCTTTCCAGTTTGTTCCGCATGTGTCCCAGAACCAATTCCGAGATTATACTGTGGATTTTTTATTTCAAGTACCTTGAAGAAAATATCTGACATGTTGAGATCGTAATGCTGACCCGAATGTACAAGTATTTCATCTATTCCAAATTTTTCCAATGTTTTGCTAATTAAAGATTCTTTTATGAATTGTGGTCTTGCACCTACTATCGATACGATTTTCACAGTTTACCCTCCAACGGTGATCTTGATGATATCCATGAATTTTTCAATACTTTGTTCTGTTCTCCAAGGTGGTTCATATCCATTATAACTTTTTGCAATTTCAACATCTTTTCCGAGATCTATCTCATTTTCGCTAACAGAATGAAAATACAACTTTTCGGAAAGATATTCAGACAGATATTCTTGCTCAGTTTGACCCTGAGTGGGTATAAGTAAACCTTTTTTACCAAGTTCAACCATATCCATTATGGTTGAATATCCCGATCTTGCTATGACAAATTTGGCTCTGTTCATAAGTTCATCTCTCAATCCTTTTCCGGCATAATTTATAACCTCAATGCCAGGTATTTTAAGCTTTTCAGCACCTTCAGGCATTCCTCTTACAAGCACTACTCTACCTTTCAGTACTTTTATCTGATCTATGAGCTTTTTTTCAAAAATACTCCTGCTTGGTTCTCGTCCTGAAATGGATATAAGGTAATCTATATCTTCATCAACTTCCATCTTTTGATAATCTGAAAGAATACCAATGTATTTTACCTGGTCATAAGGCATGTAAGAAAGATTATGGGAAAGATTACCTGTTAAACCACCGCCATTTGGGAAATCTGGAACAACGAACTTCGTGAAAGATTTTCTAAAATGGTAATTAAACCTCTCGGTTTGATTTTTCAAAATCTTCAAAAAATCAGGTGGAACGTATCTTAATTGATGAAATATGAAAAACGAAGGTTTTGTTTTGTCGAAAACACCATATTCAGAATCGGATATCAATATATCGATATCCAGATCTTTTGATAATTTTAAAACCTCTTTGTGCTCTTTGACTATAGCGTTTATTATTGCAGGCATCATCAAGGTCAATCTTAAAGCAAATGTGCCATTTTTAGCGTATGGGCTAGGATACTCAACACTTTCCACGTACTGACATCTATCTCCAAATTCTTTTTTTAGGGCAAGCAATGGTCTATCTGATGTATATATCACAACTTCATGACCATCATCAACAAGCCTTCTAATTAAAGGCAAACTACGCGTCATGTGCCCTAAGCCCCACGTGCACAGACCGTACAAAATTTTCAATTCCTACACCTCGAATTCAACTTACAATCGTTATTTCGGGTTCAAGATCAACTCCGAATTTTCCTTTTACCCTCGTAACAACTTCAGAATAAACAGCTTTAAAATCCTCAAAAGTGGCACCTCCAACGTTTATGAAAAAACCGGCATGTAACTTTGAAACCTCAATTCCTCCAACACGATATCCCTTCAAATCCGCTAAGTCTATTAACCTGGCTGCGTAATCACCATTTGGATTTTTGAAAACGCATCCAACACTTGGAAAAGTTACAGGCTGCGTACTTTTTTTTCTCAACCAATTTCTCAAGCTTTTTTCAAATACCTCTTTTTTTTGAGCGAATTCAAGTTTGAGAACACATTTTTTGATCCACATATGCTTTTGATGAAAAATTGAGTGTCTGTAAGAAAAATCGAGATCTTTGGCTTTTAATTCGTACACATCTTTGTTTTCATCGATAACTTCAACACTTTCAACGCATTTTGATATTTCTTCATCAAAAGCTCCGGTGTTCATGTACAATGCTCCTCCTATAGTACCGGGAATTCCAATCGAAAATTCAAGGCCGGTCATTCCTCTTTTTATTGCCTCGGAGAGCAGTACGGAAAGTTTAACACCGTTTTCTGCGACAACGTATTTTTCATCGAATTTGAAGTTGCTAAGGCTTGAGGTCAAAACGAAAGGAGTTTCAAGGCCACTCCTGATCACCGTATTCGAGCCACTACCGATGATCTTAAAATCTCTTTTGCTTTCGAGGAAGTAAAGTATGAGTTCTTCAAACTGTAAAATGTCATGAGGCTTAATGATCTTCGCTTTTCCTGACATCTTGAACGTGGTTAAATCACAAATCTCCGCTTCTTTTTCTTCCAACTTGATGAACTTTCCTCCCGCTAATGTTACTTCGGCCGTACTCGCACACCTCCTTAAAGGTGCATGACTGACATTTTGGATTCCGTGGTAAACAAACCAACTGGCCGAAATTCACCATCGCTCCATTCAAACGCGCTCGGTAAGACTCTGGCACAATATCCATAAGGGCCATTTCAGTTTCATAAGAAGTTTCAGTCTTTACGATTCCAATCCTGTTAGAAATTCTATGAACATGCACATCTACAGCAATAACAGGAAGATCGTAAGAAACAGCCAACACGATATTTGCCGTCTTCCTACCAACACCGCTGAACTTTATGATATCATCAAAGTTTTTTGGAACCTTTCCATTCCAACGCTCGACAATATCATGAGCGATACGAACGATCCGCTCCGCTTTTTGTTTGTACATTCCCGCCGGCTTTATTAACTTTTCGACATCCGAAACCTTCGCTTTCGAAAGTTCATATGCCGTTGGGAACCTTCTGAAGAGAGCATGTGATGCTTCCGCTGTGTTTGCATCACGTGTCCTCTGACTTAGAACCGTACCTATAAGAACCTGAAAAGGATCTTTTGTCTCATGTACTCGAGGGTACTTATCTATTATACACAAAAGTATCCTCTTTGATACCTCAACATCAATCATTTAGCCGTGGATGTTGAACTCATACTTATTATAGAAGATATTATATCAGATGTCGACATATTTGTTGTAACACCGGTGAGTATATTGTGATTCCAATCCTTAAGATATGCTTGTGCTGTCGCCTGTTGGGTCGGATTTGTAAACGCATATTCGTAAACGGCCTTTAACTGTGAAAGGAATTGCATACGCTTCGTTTGAATTTCCTGATATTGAGTTATGAAATTCTGCGCTTCTTTGTAAATAGTCGCATTTCCCTTGTTCCTATCCAAATCTGCTACATTCCATTCGTAAGCGGGTTTGAAAATCGATAAAGTATCATTGACAGTTGTTAATGCTTCGGAATACATATTTTTGTTTATGAAATCCTGAGCCAAAGACGTGAAAATACCCATGGTATTCAAAGGAATTGCCCAGTATGTTTTTTGCATGTAGTAGCCTATCCAAACATATTTGCCGGCAATTTCCTTTATCTTTGCGTAAGTTGTGGCATCAAGAGGCGCGTTTTGCAAGATGTTGTTTATGTATTCTTCGTAAATTTGGTTCCATCCAGAATATCTGTTCCAACCACCCGGTAATATGAATATCAACTGGTCATACCAGTGTTCCATCTGATCAAAAGCTTCCTGTGAAAGTTGATCATGCTTTTTTATCAAGGCCTCAAGCTGATCTTTGAACTTCGGATATTTGCTTATCGCCTTTTGATATATGGACGCTTGAGATCTGTTCATACTTGTCAACAATGCGGAGAATTGACCTATAAGCCTGTAAGAATTCTTTTCGGCGAAGGATCGCAAAGAAGTTTTAAGGTAATCTATACCGTCCTGGTACATCTGCATCTGGACGATTTGATTTATGTCAAGAGTGTTCCATAAATCCACAAGAGGAATTCCTGAATTAACCATACTCGCTATAAGATCGTAATCTCCTTTGTAATTAAGCCTTTTAAAGTCGGGATGAATGTATTGAGTTATATCGTTTTTACCGTAAAAGAGATCCTTTAAAACGTTAAGCTGTGCCGATGTAGATCCAGATGACAAAGCCTTGTTTAATTCGTTTATGATTTCTTGATCTCTTTGAGGGAAAGTGGCAAGTAATCCGAGATAGAATTCAGAAGTACCGTACGTGTTATCCCATTCAACCGAATGCAAGAAATCATACTTTGCCCCATCGTAAGATGTGGTTTCGTAAGTGTTGAATTGTTTTATGGCATTTTGAATGTTTTGAAGATTCGAATTCAACTGATTCATTACCTGATTGTATTCCTGCTGCCTTTGAGATTCAAGCTGAAGTGATGCCTGAGTTTGGCTTAAATTTGGATTTGAAGCGAGTAATTTTTGAAGGTTCGACTGGACATAAGTTTGTGGATTCAAATATGAGTAATTTCCACTGTATGATTTCAAATTATTTATTTCGGTATTAACGGAATTCAGTTGATTGTTTGCCTGAGATGCCGCATTTTGATATGCACTTATGTATTGATAATTTGTGTTTCCGTAAAGAAAATAAACTTCACTGACAAAATACATGTTCATCAAAATCATGACTCCTGCAGAAACAATTAGAGAAGAAATTGCGGCAGTGACGAATTTTGCTTTATCAAGGACCAATTTCCATGTAAGATCACCGTCTTTGTTGAAATAATCGGAAACAAGAAAAGCAAGCAATATGGTGAGTGTCATTGAATCAGGCATAAGATGCTCTGCAAAGGAATACATGCTCGTTATCAAGGTGACCATAGAACCTGTGGCCATAAGCATCATCAAAAGTGCATCATCTGAATCTTTTTTCTTTATAACTCTCAAAACAAACCAAAGCAGTGTTCCGAGAGCAAAGGCCAGAGTTAAAATACCGACTATACCGGTTTCTCCTAACAATTGAACGTAATCGTTATGAGCCTTCATGAAATTGTTCCATGCAACTATGAGGCTTGGATGATGCTCTATCGAAACTCCGAGATAATGTATGAAATCTATCCTGTAAGTGCCAAGACCTTGACCGATTATCGGATGATCTTTCCATTGATAAATCGCAGCCCACCATGCAAGAAATCGTTGTTGGGCCGTTCCGCCATTTGAAAGAGCGGTTGTTGAAGAGGTAACTCTTCCGGTTACAGAAAAAGTATTCCCGTTGAACGGACCGGGTATCGAATAAAGAAAGATCTCTACCAAAGATGCTACTACAAAGACGATTAACAGAATTATGGAAAGTTTCTGAGATTTACGTCCTATCTCATCGACTGTTTTTGAAGCTGTAGCCTCTTTTTTGACTTTAAAGTTCTGATAATACGTGTAAAGTAAGGCGAAAAACACAAGAGACAAGGGAATGGCTATGAAAACACCGCGCGTTTGAGAGAATATTATCACGGCTACCATCGATATCGCTTCTATGGTCGCGAGTATCTTGATTATCATCAGACGTTTGTAAACTTTGTCTTTATTTTTCGAAGTGTCAAAACCGAGAGTTTTTGAAGTTATGAAATAGATTGCGACAAAAAGCAAAACGCCTAAATAGTCCGGAACGAAGTCAGGATTTCCTATGGTGGCCCTTACATTGTCTCTTGCATAAGGGGCACCTATATGGCCAAGCCATATGTCCCAACCTGCGTAAAAGTTAAGAAAGGAATCAAGCACTATGAATGCGGCACTTATCAGGAGCATCCCGAGAATATTCACCATTATTCTCTTGTCTTTGATGCGATTCACAAGATAGATGACAAAAAGGAATGTCATGGCAAAATAAAGCACCCACATGCCCGAAAATCTCAGATAAGGTGTGTTTTCTATCGTAACGCTTATCAAGGACAATGCCGTCGCAATTGTAAAAAGGCCCCAGCCCAACGCCGGTAAAGGAATATTTACGTTTACCCGCTTTTGTCTCCTGAATTCCATTATAACCGCAAAGAAAAGTATGAAGATCAATATGGTAAAAAATGCGTATTTTTGGGTGCTGTACTCGTAGGTTATTGGACCTATGGTAACAATTGGAATGAAAAGTGTTATAAAATAAAGCATATACTCTTCAAATTTGGAAATAGAGGGTTTTGGCGTTGCTGATTTTAACTGACTTGTAGCCATCTTGTTTATCTACCTTCCTCTCGATTATCTTTCGGCAAATTATACCATCTTATACGACGAAAATAAATCAATTTTCGTTCAAATCATAAATGAACGGGAAAAATTTTTTCGAGGAAAAATCCGCCTTTTTAAGAAATTCAGGAATACTTCCTACATTTTTGATCCTTACACCAGGCCAATTTTTGTAAAATTCAAAGGGATCGAGATGAACCGCGGCAATCCCAGCACGATTCGCTCCCAAAATATCCGTGTAAAACATATCACCCACGAAGATCGCATCTTCATAAGAAAGCGATAACTCTTTTAACGCTAATCGGAAAATGCCGGCATCAGGTTTTTCGATGCCGACGATTTGCGAATCGTATATTTTATCCATGAATTTTGAAAGGCCGACTGCTTCGAGTACTTGCGCTGCACGGCCGTCGGAATTGGAAATGACTGAAATCGAATAACCGTCTTTTTTGAGCCTTTCAATGGTTTGAACAACCCACGGAAAAGTATAAGCCCATAGATTCTTTGTTTTGTCACGTTTATCTGTTTCAATTTTTAACTCTTTAACTTTTTCACTTGAATCGGTAAAAGCCCCGAATAAAGCCTCTAAAAGGCTTTTGTCTTCCAAAAAAGTTATTCTTTCTTTTATGCTTTTATCTATCAAATAATCGATCTCGTAAACACGTTTCAGTATATCTTCATCTGTGACATTTATACCATATGCTTTCATGAGATTTGAAAGCCATGAAAGATCTGGAAATACAAGCGTACCACCGGCATCGATCAATATATAAGGCTTTTTCATGCTTTTTTCCCTCTAAGCAGAAAGTACTTTACGAAGTCGTTAACAACGAATGAGAAAAATGCTGCCATGCCTATTACTATAAGCGTATCTGTTATGGGAATGGGTTTAAGACCGGGGAAACCAAAGGTAACGAGTAAAGCAACTACGATCATGTCTATTATGGTTATGTAAAAGAGCGATTTGCTGGGAAAAGAATTCCAGAAGTGGCCTCTTTCTCTGACCACAAAAACGGTCATCATTCCAAAATAGAAAAGTATGCTAAAGGAAAATGTTTTAAGAAGTTCGTAATCTTTTGCAATTCCCAACGGGCCAATTCCGATGTACAGAATGCCAAGAGACTCGAGTACAACAAGTATACCAAGCACTATTGAGGACTTAATAAGGCCTGTTATGTTCCACGTATCCGGTGCTTTTGACCATCTTGCATTGTCTGTTGATATCGAAAGTGTGACAAAATCTATGACAAACAGTAAAAGGACAACATCGAAAGCTGAGACTATGAACCGACCTGTCAATAAAAAAGCCACAACGACAAAAACGACTATCTGAAATGTTTTGACAACTTTGTTGAAGATCCATGTCAGAATTCTTTGGTATATCTGCCTTCCGACTTTAACCAGATCGACTATATTTCCCAAACCTTCACCGGTTAAAACAACACTTGCCGCTCCCTTTGCAACATCCGTGGCGCTGTTGACAGCTATGCCGACTTCGGCCTGCTTCAAAGAAGGCGCATCGTTGACACCGTCACCAGTCATTCCCACTATATGGCCTCTCTTTTGCAAACTTTTGACTATCGAATATTTATCTTGTGGGTATATTTCGGCAAAGCCATCACTTTTTTCGGCTATTTCAGATGCTTTTTCAGGATCATCTTCGACTAATTTTTCAAATTCTTTTGAAGCCGTTATCGAATCAGAAAGTCCAACTTGTCTTGAGGTCTCTTTGGCAATCGGAAGCGCATCGCCGGTTAGCATTTTCACGGATATTCCTAAATTTTTCAATTCACCTATTAATTTCTTGGCATCCGGTCTTGGCATATCGTAAAGTGCAACAAGACCGACGATTTTTAATTTGTCATCTTCGCCCATTGCAACCGCAAGAGTCCTGTATCCCTTTGTCGCATATTCGTTTGTCTTTTCGTTAAGTGGGGCTACTTCCGCTCCAACAAGTTCCGCTATGATGTTGACGGCACCTTTGACCACTTTAAAGGTCTTACCGTCTTTCTCTATGACAGCTTCTGTTCTTCTTGTTTTTGGATCAAAAGGCGTAAAAGACTTTTGAATAAATCCATCAAGCGAAATCTTACGATCCTTTGCCGCAGACAAAAAAGCAAGATCGATTGGATCATGATTTGCCTCTTGAGATGCAAGGGCACCATACATCAAAGCAAGATTTTCATCATCGCCTTCAAGAGAGATAACACCGGCCACGGAAAGTTTGTTCATCGTTATGGTACCGGTCTTGTCAGAACAAAGGGTATCCATGGTTGCCGCATCTTCCGATGCACTTAACCTTGTAACGAGTACTCCGCGCTTTACAAGTTCCATCGAGCCTATGGCCATGCTTATCGTGAACATCGCCGGTAATGCAACCGGAATTGATGAAGCCAAAAGCACCAGGGCAAGTGTGACAACATCGAACAAATCTATTCCCAAAAATATCGCAACGATGAAAGCCACGGCAAGAGCCACACCGACTATTATCAAAAGCCATTTCACAATACTTGAAATTACGTCTTCGGTATGGAGTCTCGGCTTGGCAACTTGAACGAGTTCGGTCGTTTTCCCAAAGTAAGTTTTGTTGCCCGTTAAAACGACAATTGCATTTGATTCTCCGGACTTCACGATAGAACCTGAAAAGAGCATATCAGATGTCGCTTTGGAAACGCTCAACGATTCACCCGTTAAAACAGATTGATCCACTTCTATCTGTCCATCAAGCAGTTTCAAATCGGCCGGGACAAAATCACCTGCTCTTATTCTGACCACATCTCCCGGAACAAGTTCGCGCGCCGGAATTATTTGCCATTTTCCATCTCTTAAAGTTCTCGCATTCACACGCAATTGCTGCTTTAAAGCATCGATGGCTTTTGAAGCTCGTTGCTCTTGAAAAAATCCGAGAACCGCATTCAAGAGTAGCAGTGCAATGATAACGTACATATCGATCATTTTGTTGAGAATAATTGAAAGTACGATAACAGCCTCAAGCATCCATGCGGTAAAGCCCCAAAATTTTTTGCCAAAGCTTAGATATGGATTGGCCTTTTTTTCTGGTACTTCGTTGTAACCATAAGTTTTAACACGCTTTTCAACCTCCAATTTGGAAAGACCGTTTTTCACGTCCGCGTTTAATTCTTTGACCAAATCATCGATCGATACCTTTTGGTAATCTACTTTTGATTCTTTTTCTTCAGACATCAAATCACTTCTTTCCGTCTATAAAAACAATTTTAGCAAATATTTTCTAAACTTCAGAATCGAAATATAATTAAATTTGACGGAGAGCAAATTGCCTTGCAGGTGGCTTCCGCAGCGAAGCGAGGACCAGACACCCAGCCGTCATTCCCGACTTGATCGGTAATCCCATACGATAAAGTCAAATAACTTCATTTTTAAAGTTGTAAGTATACCATGACTGTTCATTTACCCTTTTTAAAACTTTCCATCACTTTAGACATATCTTCATCGAAAGTTTTTGTATCTCTTTGACTGTTATCGGATTCAATGAGCTTTTCGAGTAAATCATATCCAATCGTTATGTATTCAATGCCCATGTTGATGAGAAAACTCATCTGTTCCAATGTTTTAACGCTGGCAGCGAGTATCTTTGTTCTCGATTTTGATAGGACATTAACGATAGCTTCGACGTTCTCAACGGCATTGCCTAAGGCTTCCATCCTGTTGAAATATATCGCCACATAATCAACATCCAAAGACGACCACACTATAGCCTGAGATGGGGTGTAAACTGCCGTTGCGCAAATACTGTAACCACGATCTGAAAGATCTTTTGCCGTCATAACTCCATTGGAAACAGACGGTACTTTTATGACTAATTTTGACATATCGAGATTTTCAAGCTGTTCAATTATGGCATCAGACTTCGTGGAAGGAACTTGAACGAACACTTCTCCGTCACACATATCAATCAATTTTGAGTAAAAAGATCTCAAATCTTTGTTTTCTTTCCAAACTTCGGCTTTCTTCAAGAGAGTCGGATTTGTCGTCACTCCACGGACGTATCCAAGAGAAAGCGCCTTTTTTATTTCATCCATTTTTGCCGAATCAAGATAGAGTTTCATATTTATCATCTTCTTTCAAATTAGCCCAATTTATAGACACTTCTTCTGCCCTTTTCCATTTACGATAGATTTTATCTATGTTTTCCTTAGGCTTAAAAAGTTCAAAATCTTTTTTGAAATTGACTATTTCTTCAACTTCATTTTTGATTTTTGCCATAAGAAAAGCACCGTAAGACGTCATTTCCTGAAATTTGGATCTTTCTACATTTGTCTTTGTCGAATTCGAAAGTATCTGCATCAAAAGTGAATTTTTCGATCCGCCTCCATCAACTTTTATGTCAGATACGTCGAGACCGCTTTTTTTGAAAGTATCAATAACCTCAGAAACCGAAAAAGCCATTGATTCTAAAACCGCTCTGACGATATTCGAACGCGTATGAGATGAACTGATACCCACAAAAAGTCCTCGTGCGTTCGGTTGCCATCTCGGAGATCCAAGGCCGTCAAGAGCCGGAATGAAATAAATTCCATCACTTTTAACTGAATTCGAAAGCGCTTCCATCTCGACTTCGTCCTTTATAAGAGAAATTCTTTTAAGCCAGTTTATGGATTCACCGCTTGAAAGCACCGATCCTTCAAGGGCATAAACCGCTTTGCCTTTTATCGACCATGCAACAGTTTTTAAAAGACCATCTGAAGGAGGATTTTTTGAATTTCCCGCATTTGCAAGTATAAAAGCTCCCGTTCCATAAGTACATTTTACATCTCCAACTTTTACGCACATGTTTCCAAGTAAAGAAGATTGTTGATCTCCGAGCACCGATGATACCTTGCCGTACTTGGAATTGCCAAAATCACCGTTTGAATCTATGATGTCCGGCATGGAATCCAATGGGATACCAAAAACGTTCAAAAGATCCTCATCCCATTTCATTTCGTTTATGTTGAAAAGCATCGTCCTTGAAGCATTTGATGGCTCTGTAAGATGTCTACCTGTGAGTTTCCACACAAGGTATGTGTCTATCGTACCGAATTTGACACGAGATTTTTTTAAACCTTCAGATATTTCAGAAATATTTTCAATGAGCCATGAAATTTTCGAAGCTGAAAAGTAAGAATCAAGTAACAATCCTGTTTTTGCCCTTACAACAGGTTCATAGCCATTCGATCTTAACCTTTCACACATTGACTGCCCTCTTTTGTCGCGCCAAACAACGGCGTTATAAAAAGGAATACCACTTCGTGAATCCCATGCAACAACGGTTTCTCTTTGATTTGTGATTCCGACAATTGAAGGAGTACATCCACATTGATCTATTGCATCTTCAATGGCCTCAACCGTCTTCGAAAAAATTTCTTCCGCATTTTGTTCAACCCAGCCTGAACCTGGATAAATTGTTTTCAAAGGCCTGCTGGAAGATGAAACAAAATTTCCGTTCTCGTCAAAGATCATGGCCCTTGTGCTTGTCGTTCCCTCATCCACGATCAAAAAATATTCCATCTTACACACTCCATTCAAGGCAAATCCCGTTTTTACATTCTAATCGATTTATCTTGGATAAAACAGATTTGCCTATGGGATTTTCAATGCCTCCTAAGTGATAAGCGACGTGCATGTGAAGGCATTTTACATGTTTGAAATTTCTTGTTCCACCCATTCCTCCTATGAACTTCATCCTCAAAACATCATCTTGCAAAAGATCCATCACATTTTTTTTGGCAAGTTCATGTGCTTTTATCTGTGAATTCAAAAATTCGGAAGATTTAGCAATCGTCTCTTCATATCTTTTTATCCAGCCATCAGATTCCATTTTTGAGATTTCATTTCTTAAGAACGGACAGGTAAGCCAATAAAGAGTTGGAAATGGTTTTCCGTTTAAAATTGGGAAAGACTCTATCACCATTGGAAATCCGTAAGAACAATACTTTACCACGGTGATTGCGTTTTCCGGTGTCCTTTTGATCTGCCTTGTGATGATTTCCAATTCTTTGCTTGCTATCATTTGTTCTGAAGTACCCTTTCAAGTGCTTCATTTATTATCGAAAGTCCAATGTGATTTTCTCCTCCTCTTGGAAGTATGATGTCGCAATCGTATTTTTGGGGTTCTATGAAACTTCTAAAAGCTGGGGCCACGAATCTTCTGTATTGGAAGATTATGGACTCGATAGCTCTGCCACGTTCCTTTGTGTCCCTTTCTATCCTTCTTATAAGTCTTTCATCCGCATCTTCATCGACGTAGATAGCCAGATCGAAAAGCTTTCTTATCTCTTTTTTGTATATGACGAGTATTCCCTCAACTATCGTCAATTCTTTGGGATCAACGTGAATTGTTCTTGATGAGTCTCTCCTGTAAGTCACAAAACTGTAAGTGGGAACCTCTATTGGTTTACCATTTTTCAGATCAACAAGGTGTGAAAGAAAAAGATCAAAATCAAAAGCGGAAGGAGCATCGAAGTTGACATTTCTCGGATCAACTCCAGGTTCAAGATCTTTATAGTAACTATCCATATTAAGACATATTGATCTATTTGAAAATCTTTCTATTATCTTATTTGCAACCGTTGTTTTTCCAGCACCACTGCCACCTATTATGGCAACAAATGTGCTCATAGTTCACCTCGATTTTTTTGATTATAACATGTCTTGCACAAGGTGGCAAATAGCATTTACGGCAAGGACGTAGACATTTGAACGTGTTTTAATTTGAAATGGTATAATCAAGGTTGATGTACCTCTAATTTCAAAAAAGGGGATAGATAAAAAATGGATGAAATGGTACTTGTCATTGCCACAAAAGACATCGATGAGATAGTCAAAGAAACAGGATTTGTAAATGTGCCGATAGAAGAAATAAAAATTTTAACAGAAAAAAGGGGCTTCTTTGTCAAAAGAGAGAGAGCAGAATCAGATGAATCTATAAGACAACTTATACCTTATGTTGTGATGCAAAACATGGATGATCTCTACCTTATGGTTAAGAGGCTTTCAATTCAAACCGAAAAAAGACTTCATGGTATGTACAGCATAGGAATTGGTGGTCATGTTAATGACCAAGACGAAGGTGATACACCATGGATGAAATTCCTTTCTGGCATGGAAAGGGAAATGAATGAAGAAGTTATAATAAGAAAATCTTTCGAATGGCCAAAATACATTGGGATCATAAAAGAGGTAAGTACACCAGTTAACAGAGTCCATCTTGGAGTAGTCTTTCAGATAAAGGCAGATGTTGAAGGTATAAGAGAAAAAGATAAATTTTCATGGGAGTTTGTCAATTTAGCCGATTTGCTTTCAAGATACGATATGATGGAAAGTTGGTCAAAATACGTGATAGACATTTTGGATAGCCATTTGTAAAGGAGAGATCATGGAATTTGAAGACATGAAGTTAGGCATGATTTTCGAGAACGAGCTGATCGTAAGCGATGAAATGGTCAAAGAATTTGCAAGAATAACGGGGGATGATAATCCTTTGCATGTTGATGAAGAGTTTGCCAAAAAAACGCAATTTGGGAAAAGGATAGCACATGGAATGCTCGTCGCTTCTTTGATTTCCAAGGTACTCGGAAGAGATTTTCCAGGAGCCGGCACCGTTTACGTCTCGCAATTTTTAAAGTTTAGAAAGCCAGTTTATATCGGAGACACGATTAAAATTCACATAGAAGTCAAGGAAAAGAACCAAGACAAGAGGAGACTTTTACTTTTAACAAATGTTATCGACGGTGATAGAGAAGTCATAAATGGAGAGGCAGAGGTCTACATTCCTCAAAAACAAATGATATAATAGAAGGGAGTTTTGAAGTGAGAATACTTAGCGGCATGCGACCGACAGGAGAACTACACGTGGGAAATCTTTTGGGAGCACTTGACAATTGGGTTAAACTCCAAAATGATGGGAACGAATGTTTCTTCTTTGTCGCAGATTGGCACATGTTAACCACAGGCTATGAAGATATTTCCAAACTTTCAAAGATGACCAAAACATTGGTGAGAGAATACGTTTCGTCTGGAATAGATCCACAAAAAAGTGTCATTTTTGTGCAGTCTGCCATAAAAGCACATGCGGAACTTTTTCTTATTTTGTCGATGATAACCCCCTTGGGTAGATTGGAAAGAGTGCCGACTTACAAAGAGCAATTGAGAGAATTAAGTGATAGGGAAATAACAACTTTTGGATTTTTGGGATATCCTGTTCTCATGGCTTCTGATATACTCATATACGATGCCGAAGGCGTTCCCGTTGGGGAAGATCAAACTTATCACCTTGAATTTACGCGTGAAATTGCAGAAAAATTCAATTCTATTTACGGACCAACTTTTAAGATACCCAAAGCTATATTTTCTAAGGTCCCAAAGCTGTCCGGTACTGATGGTCGAAAAATGTCAAAAAGTTATGGTAACGTTATAAACATAGATTCTAACATGGAAGAGATTAAAAGCAAAGTGATGCCGATGCCCACAGATCCAGCAAGAGTACACAGATATGATCCTGGAACACCTGAAAAATGCAACGTTTGGTACTATCATCTCGCCTTTGAAACTTCGAAAGCACAACTCGATTACATTCATTATGGATGTACACATGCAACGATAGGTTGCGTCGAATGCAAGAAGATTCTCTTGAATAGTATGGCAAAAAAATTGGAACCTATTTGGGAAAAGATTGCACATTATAAAGCACATGAAGAAGAAATAGACGATATAATTGCTAATGGCAATGAAAAGGCTAAAAAGAATGCTGAAATGACGATGGAAAGGGTAAGAAAATCTTTGAACCTCTTATGATCAGGAATGGAAAGACTCTTCATTGTATCCAGAGATGAGAGTGACGTGCATATAAATGCACAATGATTTGTAGTTATGCTACTCTGTGGTATAACATATATGAAATCAAATCTGAGTTACTCAAGAACGTGTGTTTAAATACAGTCTTTACCAGATGTTGAGTGCAGACTCAACTGCAAGAGAAAGGATTTTGTAAAGGGATAACGCTCAGAAAAAGTTTTTGGAAAAAGGTATTTGTGGAATTCGTCTTACCTTATATAAAGTGTTGGAAGTATCTTAGGAGATGTTGTTAAAAGAAACAGGTAATTCATTTCGAGGTCATAGACCGCCATGGTTAAAACCATGCGGCTTGTAACCGCGCTATGATCAGCCTAAGGCTTGTAACACGGCCT
>DYLQ01000059.1 GCA_020722015.1 Thermotoga sp.
GTTATAAAATTTGCATTAAGTCCACAATATGGAAAAAGATTTGACGGATAAATTGGTATAATTTAACCGAATAATATTCAGTGCATGAAATCCGGTTGACACGAGGGGAATCATTCCTTAGTATTGTATTGAATATTAAAATCAAAGGAGTATTTACAATGAAAAAATTAATCGTGTTGTTCGTTGCTTTGGAATTTGCAGTTTCTATCTCAGCACAAAACAACAAAGAAGTTAAAGTAACAGAGAAAGCAAAAGTTAGTTTTGCTAAACACTACCCTGATGTCAAAAATGTAAAATGGCTCAAGGAAGGTAAAGATGAATTTGAAGCCGAATTCAAGCAGAATGGAACAGCCATCTCTGTTGTAATTGATGCGGAAGGAAACGTAAAAGAAACAGAAATTGAGATTTCGAAAGCGGAATTACCAAAAGGTGTTGAAGAATTTGTAACCAGGAACCATAAAGGATGGAGTATTACCGAAGCAGCAAAAATAGTTGATGCCAGGGGAAACGTTATTTTTGAAGCACAAATTTCAAAAGACAAATTGAATAAAGATTTAATGTTTACTAAAGAGGGTAAACCTATCGCTAAGAAAAAATAAGAACCAGTTGGTAAAGAATCACAGAAAAAGGGCTCATAATGCCCAGTGAGAAGTAAAACCTTGTTACGGAAACACTGGCCTTATGTCTCCCGATGACCTTCATAAATGGGACAAGGGTGGGTGGCCCGCAGTCCAATCGGCGTTCTGGATGGATTTTCATTTCTCTTCCCTATGGAACATGCTGTAGAGTATCGGCATCACGATCAATGAAAAGAAGACGGATCCGGTCAATCCACTGAGAATGGCGATGGAAAAGGGGCGGAGTACCTCTCCTCCACCTCCGAAATTCAGGGCGAGAGGAAGGAATCCGGCGAAGGTTGTCAGATTCGTGATCAACACGGGACGGAAACGGAGCCGACCTGCTTCGAGAAGTGCCTCCGAAACTCTCATTCCATTTTCTCTATTTTCCTCCGCAAATTTCATGACCAGAATCCCGTTGTTGGCAACAATTCCCATAACGGCGATGAGTCCGGTAAACGATGAGACATCGAAAAGAGTTCCGGTGAAAAGCAAGCCGGGGACGACAAAGGTCATGGAAGTCACAGTTCCCAGAAAGACAATGATAGCCGTTCTGTATTCTTTAAAAAGAAACAGGAGGATTCCAAAAATTAATAGAATTCCCAGAGAGAGAACCATCAGGAGTTCCCGGAAAGATTGTTGCTGGTTTTTATAGTCTCCTAAAAGTTCAATTCCCACGCGTTCATTTTTCATCTCTTTTAATGCTTTTTGAATATCGATGATCACTTCGCTGAGAGATCTGCCTCCGCCGATTTCAGCACTGACACTTACCACTGGTGTTCCGTTTCTGTGGTAGGTTTCGGGATACTCCTCCTCTATTTCTATTTTTGCCAGTCTTTCCAGAGGGAGAAGACCCCCTTCGGGTGTGAATATGGGTAGCTTGCGCAACTGTTCTACAGTTGTTATATCCCTGTCAAAGGTAAGGGTAATGGGAATTTGCTGGAGCCCCCTGGGCATAATGCCGACCTCTTCGCCGTACAGAGCGATCCTCGCATAACGGGAAAGGTCGTCGTCGAAAAGTCCAAGAAGATTGGCACTTCCTTCTCTGGCCTGAATCCGGATCTCTTTTGTGGGGTTGGGCAGATCAACGAGAACCCCAGAGAGCCCTTTAATCTTCTGAAGCTTTCCCTGGATCTTTCTTGCGGTGGTCATCAATAGCTCTTGGTCCTGTCCTGTGACATTGATCAATATAGGTTTTCGAGATCCGGTAAGATCTCCCAAACGGTCTGGAAGGATTTGAAAAAAATCCACATCAATTTCTGGAAAACTGCTTTTCATCGACTCCTGCAGGTTTTCAATGACTTTCCAAACGTCCTTCTTTCGATTATTCTTCAGCACAATGACCACTTCTCCTTTGTTGGAGGCTTTAAAGGGTGAGGCTAAGCTGGTTCCCGATTTTCGAATTAAGAAGTCCACTTCGGGTACGGATAAAATCATCTTTTCGACTTCGTGCATTCTTCGGTCGATTTTTTCCAGAGAGATCCCTTCCGGTGCCACGTAGTCGAGAATGATCTTCCCTTCGTCGGACTCCGGTATAAATCCACCGGGAATAAACTGAAAGAGGGCACCGGTGGTCACAACAAATCCCCCTAAAAAAATCAGAAGGATCTTCCGGTGGTGAATGGCAGATTCTAATGTTCGGACATAGAATTCCGTAAGCGTCCGAACCATCTTCCGATCTTGGTTTTTCTCTTCGACCCCCTTAAAACCGACAAAGTAACGAATCAAAATTGGTGTCAGGAATAGAGTGGCTATGAGGGAAAGAATGACGCTGCTCGCCAAAGTGAAAAGAAGAGATTTGAAAAACAGGCCGGGGACTCCCCCTAAAAGTCCCAAGGGGAGAAAGATCACAAGGGAGACGAAGGTGGCCGAAAACATGGGAGGTAGAATCCGGGCGGAAGTGGCCACAAAGCCCTTGACTCCCTTTTGCAGGTTTTGATTTCGAATATAATTTTCTGTGAGAACGGTTGCGTTATCGCTTAAGATACCCAGTGCTGCCGCTAACCCACCCAGAGTCATGATATTGATGGTTTGTCCAAAAAGGCGAAGAACAAAGAACTCCATTATCACGATCAAAGGCAACATGAAAATGACCGGAAGAGCATAGCGAAGACGGTTCAGAAAATAGTAGGTGATCAACACAATAAGAAGGGAACCAATTCCTATAGAAATCAGAACACTTTGAAGAGAATCCCGCACAAAATCGGACATATCCCATTTGATCGTATGCAATCCTGCATCCGATTCGGCCACAAGGGAAGCGAGACGCTTGTCCAGCTCCTGGGAAAGACGGATCCCATCGATTTTCTCCTGTTTGCGAACATCGATGATAAGACCAGGGTGACCACTGATGCTAACTAGCCTTCTGGGAATTGCATGGGAGTCCTCAATTTGGGCAATGTCCCCGAGTCGGATGGAACGTCCCATCCGGGTGGCGACGACAATGGAACGAATATCTTCCAGTGATCTGAGTTGTTTTCCTCCGAAACCAAGAAAACTGTTGCTTGTATCGTCCACTCTACCCAGAAAGGAGTAATGGCTGGCTTTCTGGATTGCCTCTTCCAAGGAAAGGGGATCCAGATTGTAGGCAGCCATTTTCCGGGAATCCAGACGGATCCAGACCTGTGTCTCCAAGCCACCAACAACAGACAGGCTGTAAATCCCTTCGATTCCCACCAAACGGGGCACGACGGAATATTGAACGAAAGTGTTTAGATCCCGAAGAGAAAGTTTTTCCGACCAGATCCCGTATTCAGACATGGGGTAAGAACTGGCACTCACTCGCAGTATCTGCAAGTAGAGATCCGGAGGGAGCTGTCCTCGAATTTCATTCATTTTTGCCTGAACAAACTGATAGGCTTCGGTCAGATCCGCTCCCCAGTTCATAAAGAGATCCACCGTGGAAGTTCCCCGTTCGGTCACAGAAACCACAGACTCCACTCCTGGCACCGTGCGAAGTGTCTGCTCCATGGGGAGGGTCAGAGAGAGTTCCGTTTCCTTGAGTGAGCCATACCCAGTATCGGCTATGATCTGAAATCTGGGGAAGTGGCTCTCCGGATAGACATCTTTGGGAAGGATGGTATAGCTGTAAATCCCCAGCACAATGGCCAGAAAAGCCAAAAAGAGGACGGGAAGATGATAGTGAAGTACTCTATAAAGAAGTCGCTCCATGAATGTACTTTTGCTTTCATCGGGATGATTCACGATTGTACTCCTTGAGCAGAAAGGAAAGTTTCAGATTTTTATCGTAAAACTGACGAAGTTTATCGATGGAGTCCTCCCTAGTGTTCAGATAACGAGAGTAGGTATCCAGAATATCGATCTGCTTGATCCTTCCCTGCCGGTATTGGATGGTGGCTATATTTACGGAGGATTTTGCTTCCTGTTCATTTTTTTTCGCCATTTCATATGCTCCGTAAGAGTATTCAATATCCCCCATTAGTTGGCGAATTTGCAGGCGGAACTCCCGTCCGTAATCCTCCAGAATTTTCTTTTGGGCAATATAATCCTGGCGTCGCATTTTCGCTTCATGATTGCGAATATACAGGTCGGAAATCGGTATGGACGCTGCAATGTAAACCTGGTAATTGTCATTCCAGGGTTCTTTTCTCTGGTATCCCATCACACGGGAACCAACGAGTAAGGACGGAACTGCATAATAGCGGCTCTGGTTGTAGAGGTTTTCCGCCAGATCTCTGCTCAACGATTCCATTCTCCAGAGGGCAGTTTTCTGGATAGTTTCTTCGAGCACTTCTTCTACCCGGTTTCGATTTGAAAAATATCGAAAATCATTGGTGGAATACATCTTCTGGCTGTCCGGTTCCAGACCAGAAAAATTCATTTCTTTCAGCTCAAAAGGTCGCCCGGCAAGGCTGGAGATTTCTAAAAGAGCGTTTTGCAAATCTCTCGCCACCTCTTTTTGTTTTGCTTCCAGAATTCTCCGTTCCACTTCCGATCGGGAACGGTCGTAACGCAGATCCACGCCCCGATTGATGAGACGATTGATGTCCTGGATATGACTTTGATAGAATGATTCCGCATCCCGAAAGATTGCTCCTCTTTGGCTCAAAAGATAAACGGAGAGATAGTTCCGCGTGATACGAAGGCGAATTTCTTCACGGCTTAAGAAACCACGGAGCAGGTTTTGTTCCAGCTTGAGTGAGTTTTCCCGGGCTGCCCCTCCCAGAATTTTCTGGAGGGGAAAATTTACTTCGACGCCAAATTCAGATCGAAACGTATCCGTCTCCTCCATTAGCAAAGAGGTATTGATTCCCGGCCAGAGTGAGTTTTGGGATCCGCGAAAGGCCTCGCGCGACGAACCATTTTGTGCCTCTAAGGCTTCTACCATTGGGCTCTGTTGTAGTACCTGATCGACAAGC
>DYLQ01000060.1 GCA_020722015.1 Thermotoga sp.
TTGTGGGTTTTTGAAGTTGAACACAATCTATGGAAATATGTAGAAGAGCAGGCAATTGTTGGAATTTAAGAAGCAATGATAAGAATCCTCCCCGTTTCAATGGGGAGGAGTTCACTGGTACATTTGCAAAGTCAATTATATCTGGATCATGCGGATGAAGTTTCGTTAACCTCTTCGATCGCCTCTTCAAGGGCATCTGTTTTGTGCCCGGCTTTCAAGGCAAAAGTGTAAACGACAAGATAGACTCCTATCATCAGAAAATTATCCCACGGAAACGGTATCATGGTGCGCATTCCGAATGCTCCGAAATAAGAAACGATATCGGTCGCAAAAAACATCCCGAAAAGCCAATATGAGCTTGTAAAAAGTTTTTTATACTCTTTCGAAACTTTAGTCGCTGTTAAAGCCGTGGAAAGTAACCAGACAATGGCCATCAAAGCCCATCCAATTAAAAAGAAAGTTGTTTTTGTGCCGATGCTTTCTTTGGAAAGCGGATAAAGCACGAAAAGATAGTTGAAAATTAAAATCGCGCCTGTCAACAAGAAGTCCATGGTTCCGATCGTGTAAACGAATGTTTTCGAAAGCCCAAGTTTTCTGGGCGCATACAAAAGGTAAAATACGGGCACACCAAGCAGAACCGTGTAAAAAACCATCGTAAGAGTCGATACACCAGACCAATACATTATAAGCCCACCTGCCACAAAGCCTATCGGAGATATGACGGAAGCGTAAGGCAGTCTAAACGGTCTGTGAAGATCTTTCGCGTGTTTTCTGAAAGTCATGAGCATTACCGGTCCCATAAGATATGTCAAAACCATTGAACTCGATATGAAGCCTATGAAAAGATACCACGATGGAAACGGAAGGAAGAAGATCATTCCTATTAAAGTCGAGGTGATGAGGGCAACGTACGGTATTTTCGTCTTTTTGTGTATCTTGAGCAAACCTGTGGGATAATATCCGTCCGCGGCTATTCCGTACAGAGTACGTGCGCTGCTTCCTGAATATATCCAGCCTGTCCCTGCGGGAGCGATAAAAGCACTTATGAGCAAGAAGTAAGCAAATGCCCCCAAGAATGCTATGTTAGCTTTTTGCAGTTCTATGAAGTACGGTGCCGAACCGAGCGAACTTGAGGTAAGGGTAGACCAGTTGACTCCTGCTGGCCATTTCAAGGCACCTATAAAGGCTACCTCAAGCAAGGTGTATATGGCTATGGCCACAACGATCGAAAATATCGTCGCTATGGGTACATCCCTTTGCGGATTTTTGGCCTCTCCGCCGAAATTCAGAGCCTGCCTGAATCCAAGATAAGAAAAGACTATACCGGCAGTGGGAATCGCATAAAACATGCCTTCTATGCCTGTCGGAAAAAATCCGCCGTGACCCACAAAATTTGACTTATTCAGTGTGAAGAACAAAAAGATAAATGTGAAGATCGGAATTATGAATTTAACCCATGTCATAATCGTGTTGAATCTTGCAAGAAATCTTATTCCAAACCAGTTAATGAAAAAGAATGCCACGAGCAAAAGTACGCCGTATAATATGCCAATAGGGGTCAAAACCGATACCCCGCTTACGGTGTGAAACAGGCCTTTCACATAGGTAGAAGCGTAAGACAAGATAGCCTCCGCCTCGACTGCCGGAACTGTCATGGCACCGAGAAGATAAGCCCATCCCATTATGTATCCGACGTATCCACCGTACGCGTAATGTGGATACCTGACAATACTCCCGCTTTTTGGCAAAGCGCTTGTTATCTCGGCAAACGTTAGCGCTATAAAAAGCACTATGACCCCGCCTATTATCCATGAAAAGATGGAAGCGGGTCCAGCCACGCCTGCAGCTGCTATTCCGCCAAGAAGCCATCCCGATCCGATTATCCCTCCCAACGATAAAAAGAAAAGATCCTGAAGGGTAAGAGATTTCCTCAGCTGTTTGTCCGATTCACGAGCGATGCTTTCAGAAGTCTTGCCATCTACCATTTTTTGCACTTTTTGTACCATTGAATCACCTCCAAAAAATAATAATATTGTGTTGATTATAATACTCAATTAGAAACATTACATTACAAAAACATGTGTTTTTTCATACATGTTATTGTGTAATTTAACTTAAATTTAAATTGGACGGGATTCCAGATCAGATCGGGAATGACGCATGCCCGTCATTATTCACTTTTAAGAATGAAAGTTATTTTTGTGCCACTCAAAGGAGAAGAATCGATCTTTATCTCTATTGAATGAAGATCGGCTATTCGCTTTACGACGCTCAATCCAAGTCCGAATCCCGGTACATCCGTTCTTTTTCTGAAAAATTCTTCAAAAAGATGGGATTTTGTTTCTTCATCCATGCCGGGTCCTTCATCTGAAACGGAAAAACGGTCAGGTGCAACTTCAATTTTTATCTTTCCGCTTGTGTACTTGCAGGAGTTTTCAACGACATTCGATATCATTTCTTTCAGAAGACTTTCATCACCGTTTAGGTATAACTCACCGGTGATGAAAAACTCTATTCTGTTGGGATATTTTTTTATCAAATCTTGTACGGCTTCAAAGGCAACCTCGCCCATATTCAAACTTTCAAAGGTTGAAGGCACGTTTTTAATTTTTGCCATTATCAAAAGTGCGTCTATTAAACTTGACATTTCATCAGATTTTTCGGCTATTTTCTGAAGAGAACGCTTTACATCTTCCATCGAGCCCTTGGTCATGGCAATTTGAGCATCACTTTTGATCACAGACAAAGGCGTCCTTAACTCGTGGGCGGCGATAGACGAAAATCTCTCGATGGTTTTCACACCCGCTTCGATCCTTTCGAGAGTGGAATTTATCGAATTCTCAAGGATCTCTATCTCTTTCCCAGATTTTTTGACATTTATCCTTTGAGACAAATCGTCCGGCTTTATCTTTCCGACCTGAAAAGACATATCTTCTATTGGCTTAAAGGCCTTGTTGATTATCAAAAAGCCACCCGACATTATGATCAAAAAAGCCAAAGCAAGCCCTATCAAAAGCCAATATGAAATTGCAAGGTTCGTCGCTTTGAATTCTTCCATTTGTCTTGAGGCAACAAGATAATAATTTTCTCCGTTTTTTTGAAAAGGTAAGACAAAAATCCTTTGAGGATTCGATTGTTGGAGATTGTCACCTTGCCCCGTTGAATTTTCAAGCGTGAAGAGTTTTTGTCCTGTTAAAAGATACTTCTTCAAAGCGTCTTTAATCAAATTAAGGTCGCTTTCTTGATTCGGCGCAAAAAAGAAAACAAGATCGTCTTTAGAATTGAAAATGTAATAGGATATATCAGAAATTCCAACGCTATTTATGAAATTTTGAGCTGAGGTTGAAATGCCCGAAAGGCCTTTGAAATAATCAACCGTACGGTTCGTGCTTAAAACCAAATAATCATCAAAAGTTTTGTAAGAACTGCCGATTTGAAGGTTGTATATGAAAAATCCAATGAACAAAAAGACAATGGAAATGGTGACGGAAAACCAGATTATGACTTTAAACCTTATGCTTTTCATCTCAGCCTCTTATCTTGTAACCGATTCCCCTTACAGTTTCTATGAGATCATCTACACCATGCTTTTTAAGTTTTTCTCTCACGTAGTTAATGTAAACATCCACAACGTTGCTGTACATTTCAAAACCGGTTTCCCAGACATGTTCTATTATTTCTTCTCTTTCGACGATCTTCCCTTGATTTATGGCGAGATAAAGCAAAACATCGTATTCTTTTTTGCTGAACTTGACCTCTGTATCATTCACATAAACCGTTTTTTCAATTGTGTCGATCTTCACATTCCTTATTTCGATCAAACTGCTCTTTATCTGTGCATTTCTCCTTATTAAACTTCTCGATCTTGCAAGTAATTCTCCGATATCAAAAGGTTTGACAAGATAATCATCGGCTCCCATGTCAAGACCTTTTATCTTATCCGAAATGGCATCTTTAGCCGTAAGCATGAGAATCGGGACTCTTAATTTCGCTTTTCTCGCACGCAGGCAAAGATCCCATCCACTCATCTTCGGAAGCATTATATCAAGGATGACAAGATCGTATTCCGACGAGAAAAGCAAATCAAGCGCTTTTTCTCCATCGTGCGCCGTATCGACGATAAAACCGTTTTTAGAAAAGATCTCTTCCAAATTTTCGCAAAGTTCCAAATTATCTTCAACTATTAAAACTTTCATACCTTAATTTTACCATCGAATTGAAAATTCTAATTTGTTTTTAATTTTCATGAGATATATTTAAAGCGAAATCGGCCAAAGGAGGTGAAAAGATGAGAAAGTGGATAATATTGATGACGATAGCGGCAGTTTTGAGTTTGGGAGTTTTCGTTTTTGCAAATGGCGCTACCAGCTCAAATCTTCCTTCAAACCAACCAAGTGTATCGGCCCAAACGTCAACAAACCTTTCAACTGCACAAGATTCACAGGAATCTATTTCGGAAACTGTTGAATCATCGGAAAGCAACGCGGAGAGTCTAACCGACACGGATAACATTCAATCGCAAGTCGATCAAAACGGAGAATTTCAGGGTAACTATTGATCAAAGTCTAAAAATAAGCATGTGCTTCAAGCACATGCTTTTTTTATCAAATGCGATCACCGACGGACTTGAGTATGACAAGTAAATGTAAAAGCATGATTAACATTGGTTAATAAATCATTAACAAATTAGTCCGTTGAAAATAATTGTAAATTCATCAAAGAGTGCTAAAATACTGATAAATGATATTTGTTTCAAATAAAGTGCTATTTGATTTCAAAAAGTCAAAAAGGAGGGAAAAATATGTTCATAAGGAAGAAAAGAGAAGGTTTTACGCTTGTAGAACTTTTGATAGTCATGGCCGTCATCGCCGCTTTGATGGGCGCACTTGTACCTGTGGCATTGAGTGCGATCCAGCACGCAAA
>DYLQ01000022.1 GCA_020722015.1 Thermotoga sp.
GGAATGACAGAAGGGATCACATTGGTCTTGCCGAAAGGAATGTTGGTTAATGTTTGAAGAAGATAAGCAGTTCTATGAATATGAGTATTATAACTATTATTTCGAGGAAATTATCAAATGCATGGGATAAGCTATGTTGGACCATTTCATATGTGTCGTTGACAATTTCAAGTTTTTTCTCAACGCTGTTTTCCCATGAGTCAAGGCCAAAGATTTCTCTTGCCTTCATGTAAATTCTTGCGTAATAAACATCTTCTGTGATGTGTATCGCATTTTGGGCGTGATCAACGGCGGATTTGACTTCTACGGTCAGTGCCATGAGTTTTCTACTTGCATCGTTATGCTTTCGTATTTTGAATATTTCCGTAAGTGAGTTTGTTGGCTTGTCAAGTAGGATGAGGTTTATCTCTTTCATCCTTTTATCGAGAAGGTCATCGTAATATCTGATGGTAACAAGTTGTGTATTCAAAAAGTCGAGGATATCCATTATGTCATCAGAACCTTCGGGATCGTATATGAATGCACCGTCATTTGTCACAATCACGAGATCATCGTCGTAGTATGAAAAAGCATGTCTGAATGTTCTGTTTCTAACCTGAACACTGAGTTTTTTATCGCTTTTGTGCAGCAGTTCCGGAAGATCTGTGTATGCTTTTAAGATATCTTTTGCTTTTATCGGTTTGTTGAACTCTTGCACGTAATACACGGAATAATCGATGATCGGGAAATTTTTCTGATATTTTCCTTTGAAAACCGGTCCAAGTATGCTCATGCCATTTTCGAAATAATCATCGACTTTAAAGGTCTCATCCGGATTGGTCATGTAATTGCGTTGAAAATCTTTGAAAAAGTTCGGAGATACCCCAGCCTCAAACTCAAATTCGATCTGAATTATAATGGCCATCGTGCCGAGTTCGCTTATCTCCAATTTTACCGTAACGAGTGTTCGAGATCCCTCTATTTCCAAGGGATATTCATCTATGTAAAGTTGAATTGGAGAATCTGGAATGTCTATCACGTCCGATCCGGCACGCTCAAATCTTAGCCTCTTTACGCCTTTGAAATTTGAGGCCAAGGAAATCACCTTTTCGAGGTCAGCTGAATCAGATATGTTGTAAATTTTGTAATAATAAACGCGTCCCCGCTTTATAAACAGCTCATCCATTTTTTCTCCATCGTTTATCTGAAAAATCTATGCTTTTTCTCGTTTACCTCTGTGTGTGTGAGGCTTGAGTATTGTCTGAGTAATTCTTCCTGTTCTTTTGAAATTCTCTTGGGTATCGAGACGTTAACCTTTATAACGTGATCTCCACGTGAGCCTCCGTTCGGAGACGGAAATCCATGTCCACGCAATCTCAGGATGGAGTTTGGTTGAGTACCGGGTGGAATTGAAAGCACTTCTTTGCCTTCGAGTCCATCTATCTCGATATCCGTTCCAAGCGTTGCCTGGGCGAAATCGATTGCAATCTCACTGTAGGCGTCTCTTCCTTCTCTTTTTATTCCAGGTATTTCTTTGATCCTAAGTATTATGAAAAGATCTCCGTAAGGTCCGCCATTTTCTCCGGCATGGCCACCGTTCGGGACTCTCAATCTTCCTGCATCCTCTACGCCTGCTGGAATATTCACTTTTATCTTCTTTCTCACCGTAACTCTGCCACGTCCACCGCACACAGGGCACTTTTCAGTTATGATCTTTCCGCTACCTTTACACATATCACATGTGGTTTGTGTCGATATGACTCCGAAGAAGGTCCTTTGTTGTACGTTGATGACACCCGTTCCGTGGCATTTTGGGCATGTTTTGAAAGCTGTTCCATCCTTTGCGCCTGTGCCATGGCAGGCCTGGCATGTTTCGTAACGGGTATATTCGACTTCTTTTTCAGTACCGTATAGCACGTCTTTTGTATCTATTTGCATGGTCAGGTAAATATCTTCTCCGCGAATATTTCGTGTTCTTTGCTCTTCGGCCGTCCTTCCCTGTCCAAAGAAAACGCTGAATATATCTTCGAATCCTCCAAACGGATTCTCCTGGCCAAAAGGATTTTCCCCTTGACCTTGGCTTCCATAAACATTTTCATATGGTTGTTGTCCAACGTACCCGAACCTATCGTATTGTGCCCTTTTTTGAGGATCGGAAAGCACCTCGTAGGCTTCGTGTATTTCCTTGAATTTTTGTTCTGCTTCCGATTTGTCATCGGGATGGAGATCCGGATGCCATTTTTTAACGAGTTCTTTGTACGCTTTTTTTACATCGTCTGGAGATGCATCTTTTGGAATACCTAATATTTCATAATAATCCTTTTTTGCCAAAGCGATCATCGTCCTTCGCTTGAACTGTCATCGGTAGGTGAAGTGTGCATTGCAACTTTTACCTTGGCAGGTCTTATAACTTTGTTTTTGAATTTATACCCATTTTGGGTTACTTCGATTATATCCCAATCATCGTGATCGGAAGATGCTATTCTCTCAACGGCATCATGTTCAAAAGGATCGAATTTTCCAGATGTGTCTATCCTTCTCAATCCCTCAACTTCGAGCACATTTTTGAATTTTTTGTATATGATTTCAATGGCGGCGTATTCAACTGATTTCTTATCGGGAAAGTTTTTCATTATCATTTCCATATCATCCAAAATTTCAACGAATTTTTCGACGAGTTTTTGATTGGAATAACTCGTTGCGTATTCTATCTCTTCTGCTTTTTCTTTTTTCATATTTTCAAGAGAAGCCTTTGTTCTTTTCGCGTACTCATCAAGTTCTTTTATCCTTTTTTCGCACGCTTCGAGTGCTGCTTTCAATTCATCAACTTGGTTTTTCTCTTTTACACTATTTTCAGCGGCCTTTTCCTCGTTATTTTCTTCTTCCATTTCAGTTCACCTCTTATTTTTCATTTATCCTTGACAGGAAAGTCAAAAGTTCGGTTAGCCTGTTTCCAACGTACCACGTCATTTTTATCGATTTTTGGTAATCTATTAATTTTGTGCTTATTGAGATCACGTATCCAATTTGCTCATTTACAACCTTGTAAGGCGCTATGAAAGAAACAAATGATTCCATTCCTTCCTGTGGATGCTCGGATCCGACAAAAACTCTTATGTCATCAATCTTTCCGAAATCTTTGAGAAATTCGTAAAACTTATTCGGCGTTTCAAGAGTTCTCAACAATCTTCTGAGCACTTTTTGATTCACCGCATCGTCATCTATCAGATTTTCTATACCTCTTATCGTGTATCTTTCTTCACCTGAATCTTCTGTTAAGCTTTTGATTATCTCGATCGTGTTTTCAACGTTGGTGCCGCGCCAGCGATTCTGATCGAAATCTGAATTAAAGATGTTCTCACGTATTTCATCTATGGTTCTTCCCACAATTGCACCGTTGAGAAATCTTTCGATTTCTCTTGCGTCTTCTTCAGATAAACGTTTGGGAATTGTCTGTGTTTTAACCATGCCCAGTTCCGTTGAAAGCACGATTGTGATATAATCTTCAAAGGTTCTGTGAATTCTGACGGATTTGATTTTCACTTTGTCGGAAACAGGTTTCGTTATTATAACTATGACAGGCAAAGTCCTGACAAGCAGTGTTGAAACGCGACTTATAACCTGATCGAAGTTGCCCGTAGGATAATTTGGGAAGATCTCAACATCCTTAGATGTTTTGATTTCCTTGGATAGATCGAAAATGGAATCAACGTAAAAACGGTATCCCTTATCGGTCGGAATCCTTCCGGATGATGTGTGAATATGTCTTACATAATCAAGATATTCGAGTTTTCTGAGATCATTCCTGACCGTTGCACTGCTGTGAGAGATATTCGTGTTCTCTATTATCTTTTCCGAACTAACAGGTTTTTTGTTTTTTATGTACTCATTTACAACGCAAAAAAGTACTTTTTTCTGTCTTTCATTCAGATCCATATGTTCACCTTAGCACTCTCTATATTAGAGTGCTAAATATATAGTACTACATTTGAGGCAAATTGTCAAGAAAGGAGTGTTTTGGTTGAAGAAATTTTGGTGGTATTTTTCGTGGTTCGTGATTTTCTTTGGCATCGGCATAACACTTGGATTGATCGAAAAATTTGGTCTCGCAAATGGTCTTAACCTTTTCGTTGAAAAGGCAGTTATAGGTATGAGGCATCATATTCTCACCCCCTATTTCATACTCGTTGCAAAATATGCCGATACGATATACGATATAGTTTTAGGGCTTGTCGTTGTGGTTGTGCTGTCGCTTCTGAAGAAATGGAGGGAACCTTTGATGCTCTTCATATCTTTGGTTTTTGCGGGCATATCAATTGAGGTATTGAAATATCTTTACGCAATTCCGCGCCCAACACTTTCACAACTCGTGAAGGAAACGTCTTACTCTTTTCCGAGTGGCCATTCCGTTGGAGCCTTTGCGCTTTACGGTATGATCGTCTATTTCATAATGAAATCAAAATTGCCCAAAGCCATTTCTTGGACGATTTCCGTGATACTTTCTCTCTTCATACTTTCAATTCTTTACGATAGACTCTATGTTGGCGTTCATTGGTTTCTCGATGTCTTGGGTGGCGCATCGATAGGAATTGCATGTATGATAATTGCCATAGCGATTGTCAAAAGCATGAGAGGAAAGGAAAAGACGTGATTGAAGACTTTTATTTCAAAGAGATAATTGCAGACAGGGATAATGAAAGGCTCGACAGATTTTTGAGGAGAAATTATGTTTCCATAAGGCTGTCTGTTTTGCAGAGTTTTATAAGATCCGGTAAGGTGTTGGTCAACGATAAAAGAATAAAAGACGGTGCTTTCAGAGTTCAGATAGGCCAGCGGATCATTGTAAAAGTTCCGGGCAGTGCCGAAGAGATATCCAAAAGATATGGAAGGACCTCTCCGCAACAAATTCCGTTGGAAATGGAGTTAGAAGTCCTCTACGAAGATAAAGATTTAGTTGCCCTGAACAAACCATCTGGTCTTTCCGTTCAACCCGGCACAAACATAGCAAATAAATCCCTTTACAACGCACTTTTGGGAAAGATGAAATCATTTTTTTTCGTACACAGGCTTGATAAATACACATCTGGTGTGATCGTCATAGCAAAAAATTACGAAATGGCAAGGAAACTGTCAGAACTCTTCTCTTCCCATGAAATAGAAAAAAAATATCTGACGCTTGTCAAGGGGCTTGTCAAGAGTTCAATGGATGTAAAGACGCCGCTCGACGGTAAATACGCCTTTACACACATCGAGCCAGTCGATTTCTTCACGAGATATACGCTTTTGGAAGTGCAAATTTTTACCGGAAGAAAACACCAAATAAGAAAGCATCTTTCATCGATTGATTTCCCCGTCATCGGAGACGATCTTTACGGTGATAGGGATGAAAACGAATTTTTCAGAAAAAAGTATGGACTGAAAGGGTACTTTCTTCACTGTTCTGAACTTTCTTTTGTTCATCCTCTAAGACATGTCAAAGTCACGATCAAGGCTCAACTTGACAAAGAGAAAGCAGATATATTGGGCAGATTATAGCACGACATGTTTACCGCTCAGATCAAAAAGGGGCTGTGAAATGGATAAAATAGGCAACGTTTGGGTAAAAAGGGGAAACACAAATGTTGGATTGATAGAATTTGATGGCAAAAGATATCTTGTAGACACCGGATCAAGCGAAAAATTCGCAAAAGCGCTTTTAGAAGAAATTGGCAGTGTCGATTTTGTACTTAACACTCACGCTCATGCCGATCACATTCAAGGGAATCATCTCTTTGCCTCGGTGGGTGCACGAATTTACACCGATGATTTGGAAAAGGTATTCATTGAAAAGCCATTTATGGAATCGTTTTATCTCTACGGTGCCAATCCTCCGCACATACTCAGAGAATCTTTTTTCAGGGCTAAAGATTCCGTCGTACAATCCTTTCAAAGTGAAAAATGGCCTTCAGAGATTGAATTCGTCCAACTTGGCGGCCATTCTCCCGGCATGACGGGTGTGAAATTTGGCAATGCGCTTTTCTGCGGAGATGCTTATTTTGGCCAAGACATAATTCAAAAATACACTTACCCTTATCTTGTAGATGTCAATGGCTTTCTTGATTCCATTGATAAAATTCCAAAATTAGATGTGGAATTTTACATTCCATCTCATGGAGAACCGACGATCGATCCATCCAAAGACATCATGGCCACCAAAAATGCCCTTATGGATTTTATCCAAATGACCTTTGATGTGCTTAAAACACAAAAGGGTGTCGAAGAGGTATGTTTTGAAATCGCAGACTTGAAGAAATTGCATCTTAACTCGGGTACTTTTTACCTTTTCAGATCATTTGAGAGTGCCATACTCTCTTATCTTGAAGAAAAGGCAGAGATTGTTAATGTATCTTACGGCAAATGGCAAAAGAAATGATTGAAAATATTCACACGTTCTGTGGTAAAATTTTCTTACAGTTAACATGGAGGTGTCGGAGATGAGTGAAAATGGTTCGTGCGATCGAGAAGAAGATCCTCCACTTTTCGATCTACGATGTGATAGTACTTGCCGTTTTGGCCATTATAGTTTGGGGCATGATCCTTCTCGCTCATCGATGGACCGGTACCATAGTTTACGAAGCGCGGATCTCCATGTCCCCCATCGCTCTCATCGGCTATACCTTTCTTTCAATGTCAAGAGGGTTCATAGCCTATGGCCTTTCTTTGGTTTTCACCTTAATTTATGGTTACCTTGCAGCGCGTAACAGATATGCGGAACGTGTTTTAATCCCTCTGCTTGATATCTTTCAATCCATTCCCGTACTTGGCTTTCTGCCCGGCGTCATTCTTGCCATGATAGCGCTTTTCCCGCACAGTAATATCGGCCTTGAATTTGCCTCAATAATAATGATCTTCACGGGACAGGTATGGAACATGACTTTCAGTTTTTACCAATCTCTTAAATCCGTACCGAGAGATCTCGTTGAAGCTTCGGAAATTTATGGGTTTTCCAAATGGAAAATTTTTTGGAGTGTTGAGGTTTCTTACGCCATGCCCGGTCTTGTATGGAATAGCATGATGTCAATGGCCGGAGGATGGTTTTTCCTCATCGTGTGTGAATCCTTCACACTCGGTGACAAAAATTTCAGACTGCCGGGTATCGGATCTTACATGGCCGTCGCAATGGATAAAGGGTACGTTCCTGGCGAACTTTATGCCATAATAGCCATGATCTTGATGATACTTGCGATAGACATGTTTTTTTGGAGACCCATAGTTGCCTGGTCTGACAAATTCAAGATGGATGAGGTAGGATCTGAGGAAGAACCAAAATCTTTTGTGTTAAGTGTGTTGAAAAATTCTCACGTGCTCAGATTTTTCAGAGATCTCACAAATCTCATGGCAATAAGGGTTAACATGTCCAACCCACATCCTCATAAGGGCTTTTCTCAGGACAAAGAGGAAAGTAAGATCGGCAATCTCATTTTTTATTTTGTCATCGGTTTTGTGGCTGCGATAGCCCTATGGAAATTCATGGAGTTTGTCGGCAATGTGAAAATTGGAAATATACTTACGATATTGTCCGGAGAGGGTCTGACGGCTTTGAGAGTTTACGCGTCAGTTGCCATTTCCATGTGGGCTTTGCCAGTGGGTATAATAATAGGTAAGAATTTGAAACTTTCAAAGCGGATGCAACCTATCATTCAAGTGTTAGCGTCATTTCCTGCGCCTATGATATATCCGTGGTTTGTCTTGCTCTTTCCGAATCTAAATTGGAGTTCGATAATTTTGATGCTACTTGGGACCCAATGGTACATTCTTTTCAACGTCATAGCGGGTGCATCGTCAATTCCAAATCAACTGAAAGAAGCTTCAAAAATTCTTGAATTCACGAAAAAAGAGCTATGGATGAACCTTTACATTCCCGCCGTGCTGCCTTATCTCATAACCGGTGCCATAACGGCAGCCGGCGGAGCATGGAATGCAAGCATAGTGGCAGAGTACATGAATATCGGAGGGAAGTTATATCAAGCAAATGGCATAGGCAGTTTGATAAACAATTTCACGAATTCTGGCAGACTTAATCTGCTTGCTTTGAGTATTTTTATAATGTCGATAAGTGTGGTTGTGATAAACAGGTTGTTATGGAGACCACTTCAAAAATGGTCTACCCAGAAATTCAAGATAGAATGAAAAGGGGTGATTTGAATGAACACGCCCATAATCGAATTGAAAAACATCTCCGTTAGGTTTAAAATGAGCGGCGGAAATTACTACGTTGGTCTTGAATCCATAAATTTCAGTGTTGACTCCGGTAAAGTTGTTGCCATTTTAGGCCCTTCGGGTGCTGGCAAGTCGACACTCCTACGTGTTATAACGGGTCTTTTGAAGCCAACTTCCGGCGAGGTTTATTACAAAGGGAAGTTGCAAACGACCGTTAACGACAAGATGACAATGGTCTTTCAGAATTTTGCGCTTTTCCCATGGAAAACGGTAAGTGAAAATATAGCACTCGGAATAAAGGAAGACATCGATCCTGCAGAAAAGAACAAATTGATCGCCAATGTGGTAGATATGATAGGACTCGAAGGGTTTGAAGATGTCTATCCGCGCGAGATTTCAGGCGGAATGAAGCAACGCGTCGGATTTGCAAGAGCCCTTGTTTCCAAACCGGAAGTTCTGTGCATGGATGAACCTTTCAGCGCGCTTGATGCACTGACAGCGGAGAACCTCAGAGAGGAGATTCTCGATATATGGTCAAAGGGTAATGCGGGGCTTTCAAACATAATAATAGTCACACACAACATAAATGAAGCGGTTTACATGGCAGACGACATAGTCATACTCACTTCAAATCCAGGAAGCATCAAAGCGATATACCACAACTCGCTTCCGTTTCCGAGAGATCAAAAATCATCTATTTTCCTTAAAACCGTTGATACAATTTACAACGTTTTAACTGCAAACATAATGCCGGATCTTCCAAAGATCGAAGAGAAGGAAAAGTTAGCCCCGATTCCACACGCCAGTGTCAGCGAGATAATAGGCCTTCTTGAAGTACTCGACGATAACAAGGGTGAACTTGATCTTTTCGATCTTGCCGATGAGATAAAGAGAGATTTCGGTACCACCATATCGATAGCGTTGGCCGCTGAAATGTTTGGCTTTGTCGAAACGCCAAGTCATGACGTGATCTTCACAAAACTTGGGAAGAAATTCCTTGATGCCGATGTAAACGAGAGGAAATTGATTTTAAAAGATCAGATCTTGAAAGTACCGCTTATAAAGGCCATCTTTGATATGATAGTGAACAGTGAAAATGGTACAATAACGAGAGAAGAATGCGAAGAATTTTTGGAAGAGAAGTTTCCCAACGAAAATTCAGAAGAACTTTTTGACACGATCATAAATCTTTCAATGTACGCAGAACTCATAGATTACGATTCAAGAGATGAAGAGATATCTCTGATATCTCAAAATGTTTGAAGGGAGAATTCAAATGGATCTTGGAAGCGCAAAATTAGATTGGGTTGCCCAGAGAATGAATGTCATGAATTCTTTGGTTGAAAGATATGATAAGGCAGAGCCACTTAAGGGAGTACGTGTTGCGGTGTCAATTCATCTCGAGGCCAAAACAGGTTATTTAGCCCTTTCTCTTGCCAAACTCGGTGCAGAGGTTTTTGTTACGGGGTCAAATCCTCTAAGTACTCAAGATGAGGTTGTGGCCGAGCTCAGGCATAGAGGGCTTACGGTCAATGCCGAAAGAACGAAGAGTGTAGATGTGTATAAGAAAAATCTCGAGGCAACTCTCAACTTCAAACCAAATGTTATAGTTGACGACGGGGCCGATCTGACGGTTATGGCCCATGAAGAAAGAAGGGAAGCACTCGATCATCTATGGGGTGTGTGTGAAGAAACAACGACAGGTGTTAAAAGGTTAAAAGCACTCGAAAGCACAGGCAAACTCATGGTGCCGGCTATAGCCGTCAACGATGCTCAAACGAAATACCTTTTTGACAACAGGTATGGGACGGGTCAATCTGTATGGGACTCGATAATGAGAAATACGAACATGAATATATCGGAAAAACGTGTTGTCGTTGCGGGATACGGTTGGTGTGGCAAAGGAGTTGCCATGAGGGCAAAAGGTCTCGGTGCGAGGGTGATCGTGACGGAAGTTGATCCCGTGAAGGCACTTGAAGCTTTTATGGATGGTTTTGAAGTCATGCAGATGAAAGACGCTTCAAAGGTCGGAGACATCTTCGTTACCACGACGGGCGACACAAGTGTCATAAGAGAAGAACATTTCAAAGAAATGAAAGACGGTGCTATGCTTTCAAACGCAGGTCATTTTGACGTAGAAGTATCGGTAAAGGATTTAGAGCGTATTTCCAAGTCGAAGCGCGAAGTTCGCCCAAACATAACGGAATATGTTGTCAACGACAAACGTCTCTATCTCATAGCCGATGGTCGTCTCGTCAATCTTGCCGCAGCCGACGGTCATCCGGTAGAGATAATGGATCTGTCCTTCTCAGTTCAGCTTTTAAGCGCTTTGAGAATAGCAAAGGAACATAAAAGTATGGAGAAAAAGGTCTATAAAGTGCCGCAAGAAATAGATTTTGAGATAGCGCAAACGAAATTGGGTTTGCTTGGAATTAAGATAGATACTTTAACGGATGAACAAAAGAGATACCTTCAAAGTATATAAGAAATGAAGCCACAAGTTTACAGTGAAATTGGAAAACTCAAAGTTGTACTTCTTCACAGGCCTGGGGAAGAACTCGAAAACTTAACTCCCGCTTCTCTTGAAGATCTCCTATTCGACGATATACCTTATCTTCCGGTTGCCCAAAGCGAACATGATGTCATGGCATCTGTTTTGAAAAGCAAGGAGGTTCAGGTATTGTACGTCGAAGATCTGATTTCCGAGGTGCTAAAGGATGAGGATGTAAAAGCACAATTCATCAAAGATATGTTGATTTTCAACAACGTCAACAGCGTGGATCTCATTCAAAATTTAAATGACTTCTTGCTTAAGTTTGATGCCAAAGCGCTTTTCGAAAAGATAACCTATGGCGTGAGATCCAATGAAATAGATCTCGAAAATAATTCCCTTTCAGCGTTGATAAGAAAAGATTTCCCCTTTTTCCTCAGGCCGATGGTCAATCTTTACTTTCAAAGAGATCCGGTTGCCACCATTGGAAGTGGCATATCCATTAACAGAATGTCCACAGGCATAAGAAGACGCGAGACTTTGATAATGGATTACGTGTATAGATATCATCCACTTTTTAAAGATGAGGAAATTCCAAGATATTACAGTTTAAACGATCCCTTTTTCATAGAGGGCGGGGATATACTCATCTTAAGTTCAAAAGTTATAGCCGTAGGAATATCTCAAAGAACTGAACCTGAAGCCGTTGAACTGCTTGCAAGAAGGATCTTTTCTTCAAATGAAAGTTTTGAGACTATTTTAGCCTTCGTCATTCCACCGGTGCGTGCTTTCATGCACCTTGATACGATCTTCACGATGATGGACTACGATAAATTCGTTATCCATGCAAAACTTGCCGATGATCTTGAGATCTTTTCCATAAAAAGCGAAAAAGGCAAGTTGAAGATAGATCGAGAACAAAGCAAGGTTAAAAATGTGTTGAAAAGTTATCTTAAACTTGACGCCATTGAACTCGTAAAATGCGGTGGCGATGATTTGATAGCCCAAGATAGAGAACAATGGAGCGATGGTTCGAATGTGCTTGCCATATGTCCTGGGACGGTGATAACGTATTCGAGAAATTACGTGACCAACGCTTTGATAAGAAAATCAGGAGTTGAGGTAATAGAGATTCCGTCAAGCGAATTGTCCAGAGGTCGCGGTGGGCCGAGATGCATGACAATGCCCATTGTAAGGGAAGATGTATAGCTTCAAAACTGAAATCTTGTGGCGTGTACCAATATCATTTTGCATGCATACATTACGGGTATGTTATAATATAGCAAAATCGTTTTGAATTTCAATTAAGACGGAATGGGGGGATACGAATGAAAAAGTTTTTTGTCGTTTTGATCTTCGTGTTGGCAATTGCCGTTGGTGCCTACGCTTTTACCGTTACGTTTGTCACGGACACAGGTGGTATAGGCGATAAATCTTTTAACGATAGCGCCTGGGCTGGTGTTGAAATGGCAGTTCATAATCTCGGTGTGACGGCCAACTTGATTCAATCCTACGAACAAGCCGATTACATTTCCAATCTTTCCGCAGCTGCACAGGTTTCAAACGTTGTAGTGGCTGTCGGGTTCTTGATTCAAGATGCTGTAAAAAAAGTTGCACCCCAATTTCCAAATACAAAATTTGTATTCATAGATGGATCGATAAACGACATACCCAACGTCGAAAGTTATATTTTTGCCCAACAGGAAGGCGGCTTTCTTGTAGGATACATAGCGGCCGCGATGACAAAGACAGAAAAAGTTGGTATTGTAGCCGGTATGCCCATACCTCCAGTTGAGAGTTATCTTTATGGTTTTGAAAGTGGTGTTGAAACTTACAATGTCGTTCATGGGAAAAATGTTCAGGTAATCTCCGGATATGTGGGAAGTTTCGATGATCCAACGGCAGGCAAAGCGATGACGGAAAGTGAGATCGCCGCTGGTGCTGATATAGTTTATCAATTGGCAGGTTTAAGCGGTCTTGGAGTTATTGACGCGATGAAAGACAAGCCTTCTGGATATTTTGCGATAGGTGCCGATATGGATCAAGACTACCTTGCTCCTGGCCATGTACTTGTAAGTTCGATTAAAAGAGTAGATGTTGGTGTGTACGATGGAATTAAATCTGCCCTTGATGGAACTTTCAAAGGCGGAGAAACAATTACGTTGTCCATTGCAAATGGTGGAATAGGCATAAGTCCAATGACTTACACAAAGCAACTCATTCCGGCACATGTTATGAAAGAAGTTGAACTTTTAAAACAAATCATAAAAGATGGCAAGATAAACATTCCACAAACGAAGAAAGAATTCGAAAATTTCCAAGTTCCAAGTGATGTGCTGAATACGCTAAGCCAAATTTCAAGTCATTGATCTCTCTCAATTACATTTCCATTTTTAAATTGAAAGATAGGAGGGGGTTAGATTGAAAAGATTTTTCGTCTTTTTTCTTTTGCTGGCTTTTCTTCTCTCGTTTGTTTTCGCTTACACACTCACAATTCTTGAAACAACGGATCTTCACGGCCACATTTACCCGGTTGATTACTCGAACAACGCTACGACCAATTACGGACTTGCAAGAATTGCCACTTTGATTCAAAAGATAAAGTCCCAACAACAAAATGTCTTGCTCTTCGATGATGGTGATCTCATCCAAGGCTCACCTCTCGAATATTATCACGCGGCCATAGACAACTCGGGCATCGATCCAATGATAGAGATCATGAACTATTTGGGATACAACGCCATGACACTTGGAAATCATGAGTTTAACTACGGCCAGCAAGTTTTGAGAAAAGCCATTTCAGAGGCAAACTTCCCGATAACTTCGGCAAATATCGTCAATGCTGAGACCGGAAAGCCTGAATATGGAAATGGATACGTCATATTCAACATGAAAGATGGGCCGACCGTGGGATACATAGCCCTTACCACGCAGTACATCCCAAATTGGGAAGAGCCGAGTCACATAAAAGGTATAGATTTTCTTGACGCCGTGCAAACAGGACAGAAATACGTGAACCTGCTTAAATCTATGGGAGTCGATGTGATAATCATCGGGTATCACGGCGGTCTTGAAAGAAATCCGGCTAATGGTCAACCAACGGAAGAACTGACCGGCGAAAATGAAGGGTACGCAATCGCAACGCAAGTAAACGGTATATCGGCGCTTCTGCTTGGCCATCAGCATCTTTCTTATGCTCTTAAAATCGGCAATTTACCGGTTGTAATGGCTTCTTACTGGGGAAATGCACTTGGAAAAATAACACTTGAACTTGAACATGTCAACGGAAAATGGACCGTCATTTCAAGTAGCGCAACGCTCATATCTGCAAAGGGAGTAACACCGGATGCCACGGTAATGTCGTTGGTCCAGAAAGAAGAAGATGCAACTCAAAAGTGGCTTGATCAACCTTTGGGTACCTCTCTTGGAGACTTTTACGTGTCCAATCCGCTTTACGCACGCATGAGAGATAATCCACTCATTCAGTTCGTTAACACCGTTCAAATGTATTACAGCGGCGCAAAAATATCATCGACGGCGTTGTTCAATGATCAGGTACGTGGTTGGAAAAAGGGTCCCGTTACGATGAGAGATGTCATGGCCGTATACATATATCCAAACACACTTAACGTTATCGAAGTTAAAGGGAAAGATATAAGAAGTGCTCTTGAGCAAACGGCATCTTATTTCACTTTTAACAACAACGAGATCGGCATTTCAAAGATGCCCGGATACAATTACGATATGTACGAAGGCATCTCTTATGTCATAGATTTAACAAAGCCTGTCGGTCAAAGAATCGTTTGGTTGGCTTACAACGGAAAACCACTTACAGATGATGCTACATATGACGTGGTTTTGAACAACTACAGATCCGGCGGAGGCGGAAATTATCTCATGTTCAAGGGAAAGCCCGTTGTAAAATCAGTGATGATGGAAGTATCCGAATTGATGGCCGATTACATAAGAACACAAAAAGTGCTTTGCCCTTCAGTTGATGAAAATTGGATGGTGATAACAAAGCCATTTGAAACGTTGTTCCAAACTTACACGGTATCTCAAGGAGATACCATCGAAAGCATAGCGTTGAAATTCAACACTTCCGTTCAAAAAATAAAAGGACTGAATGCCATTGTGAGTCCCATTAAAGTCGGTGAACTTTTGCTGGTTCCCCAAAATTAAGATTGAATAGAAAATCAACCAAAAGATGCCTCAAAAGAGGCATCTTTTATATGGATTTCATACCATCTGTCATACACTGGCTATTCAAATGCGATTCTCTTTACTATTTCTTTTGCTATGATCACAGATGGTTTTTGTGATGGTCTGATTTTTTTTAGGGTTGTTGATGCTTGTTCGTAAAATGATGGATCAAGTGCCATCGAAACGATCTTAGCGATTTCATCGAAGTCGATCTTATCTTCGTCCACGACGAAAGCACTTTTGATATCGGCAAGATATCTTGCATTTGCCTCTTGGTGACCGTTAAGCGATCCCTTCCACGGTATGAGAATGGATGGTTTTGCACTTTGTATTATCTCTCCTATGGTACTCGCTCCGGCCCGAGAAATCACAAGATCGCAATTTCTCATGAGATATGGAATGTTATCGTAATAATCGTAATTGATAACTCGAGAATTTCCAACTTTACGACCTATATGGAAAAATACCGTATCTTCTATTTTTGAAGAGACGACATCCACAATTTCATCCACAACCGAAGATCCTTCACTGCCTCCGAACGCAAGGATTTTCTTCATCGGGAATTCTTTGGTGAATTCTTCGTCCTTTTCAAGATCAAATCCATCTCTGACGGGCATTCCAACAAAAAGTCCATTTTTAAGGATTTGAGCGGTTTTTTCGAAAGCACAAAATGAGATTTCCGCATAGGATGATAATTTTCTCGTTGAAATTCCTGGTTCTACGTTTGACTCGTGCAAAAACACGGGAATGTTTTTCTTATGAGCGATATATCCCGTTATGCCTCCGATATACCCACCTGTCGTAAATACGAAATCAGGTTTGAATTTATCCAACAACCTTGAAATTTTAGCAAGAGATATGATATTTTTGTAAATGTACGCTAATTTTGAAGCGTCACTTCCGATCGCCGGGACGACAACGTGATCGTATTTGAAGTTTTTAAATATCTTTGGCTCCGCCCCACGACCGGTACGGACAAATAAAACTTTTAAATCGATGATCTTTGCCATTTCATCGGCAACGGCTAAAGCCGGATATATGTGCCCTCCTGTAACTCCTGCTGCGAAAATGCCTCTAATCTCTGTTCGTGTAGGCAATGTTTATCACAACTCCAAGGCCGGCAAGAAGTGATATTACAGAGCTTCCCCCGTAACTGAAAAATGGCAACGTAACACCTGTAACCGGAAGGATTCCAAGAGAAACCCCAGCGTTGAAAAGTATTTGAATGCCTATGAGAAATGCAAAACCGGTAACGTAAACTTTGGCGAAGATATCGTTAACCCTTATGGCTATATGAACGATCTCTCTTATCAACATGTAATACAACAAAATGAGCAAGATGATTCCTATCAAGCCAAATTCTTCTCCAAAGACCGCAAATATGAAGTCGCTAAATTGAACGGGAAGGAAAAATTTATAGACCGCTCCTCCCGGGCCGCTTCCTAAAATACCGCCACTGTTTATCGCAGACATGGCTATGTTTGCCTGATAGTTAGAACTACCCGTGACGAGATATGTGAAAAAGGACGTCAACCTTTCTGCTTGGTAAGCATGTAAAAGGCCGGCCCCGTACATCCCTAAAAAGGCAAGAAGCCCAAGACCGATTATTGAAAGCACGTGAAGCAACTTAGCGCCTGCGATGTAAAGCACGACAAGAGTTACGATGAAAAGCAAAATGGTTGTTCCAAGGTCGGGTTCTAAGAATACGAGAATATATATGGGTAAAAGCCTCACTATCGGATCGAATATACCCTTTTTGAATGTGCTTATATCGCCATTTTGCCTGTAAACGTAAGCGGCCAAGTAAATTAAAAGGAAAATTTTGGCAAATTCCGAACTTTGAACGGAGTACGATCCGATCATTATCCATCTGTGAGAACCTGCGACCCTGCTTGAAAAGAAAACAGCAACGAGTGCTACGAGCGCGAGTATATAATAAAATGTGGTGTAAGACTCGTGTTTTCTGTAATCGAAAAGACTCAGTATGACCATAAACACAACTCCTATGATCATGGCAATTATTTGGTGCGTAAGATAATAATTTGGCGGTGGATAAGGATATCTGTAGGTCATTATGTAACTCGCACTGTACAAAGTCACAAGGCCTATAGTGGCTATTATGGAAAGTAAAATGAGAATTCTACGCGTTGATCTTTCCATTTAAAACTATCCTTTTAAAGATCATTCCACGTTCTTGATAATCTTTGAACATATCAAATGATGTTGCCGCTGGGCTCAAAAGAATCACATCTCCGATCTTTGCTTTTTTTCGCGCCACAAAAACTGCTTCTTCCATAGAGGTAACCTTTGAATATTTAAGGCCTTGAATCAAAGGTTCGATCAAAGGCACTATATCTCCCATGATTATAACTGACTTTGATTTTTTTCTCAACCCTTCTGCAAGCAATGAATAATCCTTTTCTTTTGGCCTTCCACAAATTATCACTATTGAACCTTTGAAATTGTCAAGCGCTTTTAGCGTTGACTCGGATGTCGTGGATTTAGAATCGTTAACGTAGGTAATTCCATCTAAAACCGCAAAAACTTCTTGACGGTGTTCAAGCGGGGAAAAGGTTTTCAAACCTTCGATTATTTTTTCATCAGAGACACCCAAAAGTTTTGAAATGGAAGCGGCAAAGGCCGAGTTGTAAATGTTATGCATTCCGAAAAGTTTTCCATCAAACGGGAAATAGGTCTGCCAGATCTTAAAACCCTTTTCATCGACAAGTGCATCGCCCATTGATGCTGAAATTTTGATCCCCTCAATCTTTGGAATGAGATCGCTATCGTAATTGTAGAGAAAATGTTTTGATCTGGAAAGTTTCATCTTGGCATTTACGTATTCTTCCAAGTTCAAATGCCAATCAAGATGGTTTGGGGATATATTTAAAATAGCACCGATGTCCGCTGAAAAATCTTTGGTTCCCATGAGTTGAAAACTGCTTATTTCAAGGACGGAAATTTTTTCATCTCTTCTATCGCTTGCAGCCGTTCCTATGTTTCCTCCGGTAAAATGATCGACATTTGCCTTTTTCAGGATGTGGTCGACAAGAGAAACCGTTGTTGTTTTTCCGTTTGAGCCGGTGATTGCAACGATTTTCGATCCTCCCAGTACATACCTCCACGCAAATTCAATCTCTCCAATGGCACGTCCATTATTTACAGCATCTCGTATGAGAGGATCATCCGGTCTTACCGAAGGACTGTAAATCACAAGTTTGGCATCAAGAACTTTTTTCGTATTTCCGTATTCTTCGAATTCAACACCGTTTTCTAAGAAGAATTTCTTGTCAGCGTCTGAAAAAGTATGTTTTTCGGAAACGAAAATACTTCCAAGCTTTTTCTCGATTAGAAAATTCAAAACCGATCTGTTGCTTACTCCAAAACCGATTAGCGCAAAATCCATAATATACCGCCTACCAGGACGAAGGTAAATATGGCCTGAGATATCCAAAACCCAATCGTAACTTGCAATTCAGAATACCCTGAGAGTTCAAAATGATGATGAATTGGACTCATCTTGAAAATTCTCTTTTTAAAGAGTTTAAAACTCGTTACCTGCATTGAAACACTCAATGCCTCTATCACGAAGATCGGGAACAAAAGCATCATCCATAATTCATACCCGTAAAGCATACCGATGATCCCGACATATCCTCCGAGTGCGAGTGATCCGACATCTCCCATGAAGATCTTCGCCGGCTTGATGTTGTAAAAGAGAAATGCAAGCACGACACCAATTAAGGTTATTGTCATTGCCAACGGCAAACCTTCTATGATGGAAAAGACAAGCAAACCGATCGATGAGATGAGATAAGTTCCGCCGGCAAGCCCATCAAGTCCATCTGTAAGATTTGAGGCATTAGACATGCCTGCCACGAAAACGATGGTTAAGACGGGATAAAGGTATCCAAGGTTCCACTTTATTCCGGTGAAGGGAATAAAAGTGTAAAGATGAGGATTAACCCTCTGAATGAAGATGTAGGCTATGATGGCTATCAGAAGCTGAAAGGAAAGCTTTTGAATGCCTGTCAACCCTTTTGCCCTATGAAGTTTGATTTGAATAAGACCATCTGCAAGGCCAACGACCCAAAATCCCATTGTTGCCGTCACAAGGATAAGCATCGGGGTAGATCTGTCGAAAACCAAAGCCACAATTGCGGCCATTGGTATAAAGATGGCACCAGCCATCGTCGGGGTTCCTTCTTTGTAATTGTGCATATTTGGCCCTTCAGGCCTTATGTGTTGTCCAACTTTGATCTTTTTCATGAAAATCAAAAACGGAAAAAGCATTGAAATCGTTAAGATAAAAGCAAGAGAAAACTCAAGAAAATAACTCAACAAAGTTTTTTTAATTTCTCCTTTATCTCCTTGACGATGTTTTCCATCTTGTAAAACCTTGAACCTTTAACAAGTATAACATCATTTGGATCTAAAACATTTAGAAACTCATTCAAATCGTAAGGAATCCCGAAAGGATAAAAGCCATCGTTTTCAACCGTAAAGACCACTTTGGGTTTTAGATCGGAGAAAGCATCCATGAGTTTTTCTTTAACTTCGTTCATATCCAATTCTTTCATCGGTGCAAGAATCCATATCGCATTTCCGATATTTGCGCATGTTTGTGCCGTATTGATGAAAGATTCAGGACTTGCGTTGTAAGTATCATCGACAAGGAAGTACTTGCCTATCCGTTCAAATTTCATTCTGCTTTCTGGAATCGGAATTTTTTCTATGTCAAATGGGTTAAAATCAATCTTCAGGTACTGAAGTACACTTAAAACCATGTTCAGATCTTTTATCTGGCCTGCTCCCCATATTCCGTTTAGAAAAAATGCCTTGTCATTTAATTTTACAAGCGTTTTGAGATCTTTGTACCCTTCTAATTTCACGAATTCAGTGTAAACAAGACCTTTGTTCCCAAGCTTTAGTCTCAGATCTCCATCGTAGATGACAACTGCTTTTGTGTGGTTTGCTATGGATGATTTCTCTTTGGGCACATCTATAAAAGCAGAATGCGCACTTCCGACGAGGGTTATGGCGGACACATCCGGCTTGAAAATAGAAGAAAGGATTTCGATATCGCCGGGTTTTTGCGCTCCCATCTCGATGACAGAAAAATCAGGATTTGAAATACCATTCAAAATAGACAGTGATATTCCAACATCTGTATTCATATTGCCTTCTGTTTTTAGGACTTTTCCATGGTTCGAAAGCATTGAAGCCATGATTTCTTTTGTCGTTGTTTTACCATTCGAACCCGTTATCGCGATCTTAACGGATTTTTCAATTTTTGAAATTGCGAGGTTTAGCATACTCTTTCTCACGTCATCGACGATAACGTATGGAGAAAAATCTATTTTTCTATCGACAACTGCAAATGATCCTTTAGAATAGACATCTTTTAGAAAGCTGTGGCCGTCTAATTTTTCTCCTTTAAGGGCAAAAAAAAGATCGCCCGCCTGGCATTCTCTTGAATCACTTTTGAAACCAAAAACCGTTTTGTCTTGTCCTATGAGTTTTCCATTTACGACAAAGGTAACTTCCGAAAGTTTCAAACGCGGTTCATTCCCTTCAATATTTCAAAAGCAACTTCTTTGTCTTTGAATGGCACTTCATACCCGTTGAAAATTTGAACCCTTTCATGTCCCTTTCCGGCTATTACGACTTTATCTCCCGGCTTCCATTCTTTCAAAGCAATTTCAATTGCCAATCTTCTGTCAGGTACAACTCGAAGTTTGCTTCTATCGGAAATGCCATTCATAACCTCATCTATTATCTTAAGCGGATCTTCTGATTTGGGATTGTCATTTGTCAAAAACATGATGTCCGAATACTTCTGTGCCACTGCTCCCATCAGGGGACGCTTGCCCTTGTCCGCTTCTCCGCCCGCTCCAAAAACCAAGATAACGCGTCCTTGGTTTAATTTCCTCATGAATTTCAAAACTGCCTCAAGTGCTGCTGGGGTGTGAGCGTAATCTATGTAAAAATCGTAGCCATCTGAATGATATCTTTCGAGTCTTCCTTCAACTCCGGCGAATCTACTAACCGCTTTTTGTATGACTTCCATATCGATTCCGAAAGAATTAGCGGCAAGAATGGGCGCGCTAAGATCGTAAACCATGAAATCTCCTATAACAGTGGTTGAAAAATAAAAAGTTTTTCCATCCATTTTAAGTTCAAACTCTGTACCGCTTTCATCGGCCTTTATGATTTTCAGTTTCACATCTCCTTTGGTACCGTAAGTCACGACTTTTAAGTTTTTCTCGGTAGTGCGTTTTGCGTAAAGTTTTGCCCATTTTCCGGCGTCTAAATTCACGAAGACAATTCCGTCCGGTTTTACGAGGTCTAAAAGATGCGCTTTTGCTTCAAAGTAATTTTTGAAGTTCATATGTGTGTCCAAATGATCTCTTGTGAGATTTAGAAATGCGATTCTCTCAAACAAAAGGCCATCAAGCCTTTTCATATCAAGACCCTGGGAAGATGCCTCAAGAGAAGCGAATTTTGCCCCCTCGTTGGCGGATCTTTTGAGAAGTTTTGCAAAATAAACGGGAGATTGCGTGGTATGATCCGATAACTCAAAAAATTCAGGAGTAGAATTCATGACGGTTGTCATAAGAGCACATTTATCTCCATTCGCGTTTATTATCTCTTTAAAAAGCGTTGCCGCTGTTGTTTTGCCCTTCGTACCTGTTACGGCAAAAAAATGAAGGTTATCAAAAGGGCCATAAAAATTATACGCAATCAAAGAAATTGCAAGCCTTACATCTTTCACAATCGCGTAAGGTTTATCGGTTTGTATCTCATGTTGGCAAAGCAAGGCAGACGCGCTCGTTGCATTTGCAACTGTGTGAGAATCAAAACGCGATCCCTTCACACAAACGAAGAGATCGCCGGATTTTGTTTCTCTTGAATCTTCACAGATACCTTTTATATCAGGATCGCTTGATAAATCGTAAGTTATGACTGTATCATGATTTGAAAGCAATCCAATGATACCAGAAAATCTCATCTTTTTATGGAATAAAATGCGTCAATTCCTCTGTAAACCGCAACGGGGCCGAGCTTGGATTCTATCTTAAGTAACCTGTTGTACTTGGCTATTCTTTCGCTTCTTGAAAGAGAACCTGTTTTTATAAAACCTGTATTGGCCGCAACTGCGAGATCGGCTATAAAGGTATCTTCAGTCTCACCGGATCTGTGTGAGACGACACAGGTAAAGCCGTGCGTTTTTGCGTATTCTATCGTGTCCAACGTTTCAGTTACGGTTCCTATTTGATTAAGCTTTATCAATATAGAATTGGACGCTTTTTTCTCGATACCCATCTTCAATCTCGCGATGTTGGTAACATAAACGTCATCTCCGATGATCTGAGTTCTATGGCCTAATTCTTTGGTGACTTTTGTGAATCCATCCCAATCTTCTTCGTAAAACGGATCTTCCAAAGAGATCATCGGATATTTTTCGACGATCTTTTTGTAAAAATCAAGCAATTCATCGGTTGTTATATCTTTTCCGCCGAAATGGTATTTTTTCTTCGTATCATCCCAAAACGAATCGGGCGCCGGGTCTATCGCAACGTATATGTCTTTTCCCGGTTTGTATCCTGCTTTTTCTATGGCTTTAACGATGACCTCTATTGCCTCTTCGTTGGAACCGAGTTGCGGGGCAAAGCCGCCTTCATCACCGACGGACGTTACCATTTTCATGGATTTGAGAATTGACTTCAAAGCCTGAAAGGTTTCCGCACCGTATCTTAAAGCCTCTTTGAAATTGGGCGCTCCTGCCGGAACTATTAAGAATTCTTGTATATCTAAGCCACTGTCCGCATGCTTACCACCGTTAACGACATTCATCATGGGAACCGGTAAGGTTTTCGCATTCGGCCCGCCCAAATATTCGTATAGGTCCATGTAAAGGGCATTAGCAGCAGCGCGTGCAACTGCCATCGAAACGCCTAAAATCGCGTTGGCGCCAAGAACGGATTTGTTTGGTGTTCCATCAAGATCTATCATGGTTTTGTCAACGTAAGCCTGGTCGAACACGTTTAAACCGACAACTCTTGGTGCGATCTTTTCATTGACATTTTCGACTGCTTTTTGAACGCCTTTGCCGTCGTATCTTTTCTCTCCGTCTCTCAGTTCGAGCGCTTCATGTTTTCCCGTTGATGCTCCGGATGGAACCATTGCCATCCCGGTATTTCCGTCTTCAAGCAAGACATCAACTTCAACCGTTGGATTTCCTCTTGAGTCAAGAACTTCCATAGCCCTTACATCAATTATATCCGTATGCATCTTTATGACCTCCTGTGTTTATGATCGAAAACTCTTCGGAAGTATTATATCACATGAGTATTCAGAATGTATGATAAAATAAACATGTTTTTGTTAAACATTGAATAATCAAGGATGAAAAGATGACCAGACAAACCGTCATGTCTCAGGACATAATCTCTGGTACAGTTTGGATAACGATCTTCGTAGCGGCTTCCAAATTGCTTGGCTTTGTTCGGCAATTGCTTGCCGGAATGTTGTTTGGTACAAGTAAAGGGTACGATGCCGTTATAATAGCGCTTGGACCTACTGATATCGTTGCAGGGATAATAGCAGGTGCTTTCGCGTTGATTGCAATACCAATTTACATTGAAGAAAAGAGACGTGGCGAAGCAGAGGCCACAGCTTACGCTAAGGGACTTTTGACTTTTACATCTCTTTTTTTGGCTCTTTTTGGGATCACGCTTGTAGTTTTCCCGAATATCTACATGAAAATTTTCGCTCCGGGCTTTAGCGGTGCCCAGCTAAGGCTTGCGGAAAATTACCTCAGAATTTACTCATTGCTTCCTCTGTTAAACGGATGGTCCAATCTTTTTGGTGCTTTTCTAAGGGCAGAAAGGATGTTCTTTCAGTATTCAATAGCGCAATTCTCAACGAATTTGTTTTTGATCCCCGCTCTTCTTATTTTTTCACCGTTTATGAAAGAAGGCGCTTATGCACTTTCTTTGGAGTTTGGTACCGGTGCGATAGGTTTTGTGGCTTACTTTTACGGCAGAAAGATATGGGGCAATTTTCCGTTTGCAAAATTTTCAAGAGGCCAGATGAGAAAAACTTTTTATTTTGCCGCGCCGCTTTTTTTGTCATCTGCGGTTGCAACTATAAATGGTGTTGTTGACAGGGCTTTTGCCTCTTCCCTTGCGATTGGAAGTGTTTCTGCACTTAATTACTCTTTTACAATTGTTGGGATGATAAACGGTATCATGACAGCAGGAATTTTAACGTCTTCTTTAACGAGTATATCTGAAAGTGCAGTCGATTTTGACAGAAATGCGATTTTGAAAAAAACGCGCATGATCTTTGAGTCAATTGTAAAAATTCTTGCTCCCATAACAGCCTTCACGATAGTCGCATCGGATGTCATAGTCAGAATAATATATCAGAGAGGTTCCTTCACGACCGAATCAACGGCTATTACATCTGCTTCTCTCGTTGCTTACTCGACGATGATAATAACGGTCCCGCTGATAGGCATTCTTGGCAACATCTACATAGCACACAAGAGAACGGTACGGCTCACTTTGATAAGCATTCCGATGATTTTCATAAACGCGTATTTAGACTGGATATTGATGATTCCATTTAAACAGGCCGGCATAGCGGCATCATCAAGCATAGTTTCATTTGCCTTGCTGTTTTTAATTCTTTACGATCTTGGTTTAGAATTCAAAATGACCGGATTTTTCTCGATAAAAACTATTTTGCCCGTTATCACTTCCTTCGTTTATGTGATCGTTTTTCTTGTCCCGTTATCCAAAATGCCAAGCGTTCCAAAGTATGGTCTTGAATTTTTGATCTTCCTTGCCATGATCTGCTTCTTCGGAAGAAAAGAAATAAGGATGATCACATCAAGGTTTATATACTAAACCAACTTTAAAAGTGAGGTCATTTGACTTCAGCAATTGCCTTTCGGTGTCTGGTCCTCGCTTCGCTGCGGAGGCCACCTGCAAGGCAATTTGCTCTCCGTCAAATTTGAATTTATATGCTGGGTTTAAAAAAGATTCAGTATAAATCGAAATGAATCCAAATTTTGAAAGCAACACGATGTAACGTTGAAACGTCAAAAAATAAGTGATATAATTTTCATGTGACTCTGGGAGGTTTGCATGATAGGTTTTGTTAAATATGCAGGTGTCTCATCAAAGCTGTACGCTCTTAGTGGAGAACTCTTGACGCCCGAAGATTACAAAAATTTGATAAGCCAAAAGACAGTGCGGGATATCGTAAGTTATATTCAAGGTACGAAGATGTATTCAGATACAATTGGAAATCTTAATCCCGATGAGATTCACAGAAGAGATCTTGAAAATTTCCTTCAGGAAGATCTTCTAAAAGATATGAGGAAAATTTTCACCTTCTTTGTTACTTTTGACAAGGATTTCGTTCGCTTGCTTTTTTACAGGTACGAGATCGAAAACTTAAAACTCGCTTTAAGAAAGAGTTTGAATAAAAGCAAGTCAAGTGAAGAGTTGAGAAAGATCTTTTTCGATCTTAAAGAAAAGGCAACCATAGATCCGATCAAGATTGCAAATTCAAAAAACCAAGATGAAATTTTAGATAATCTTGCGGGTACACCTTACCAAGAGGTTTTAAGGAACGTTTTTTCAAGTTACAAAGAAAATGCTTCCGTTAACCTTATAGCAGTGCTTGAAAATGCTCTCGATGGTTGGCTATACTCGAAGATAATAAGCGCATCGAAGAATTTAGGCACAAAGGATCAGATCATCGTTAAAGAACTCATAGGTGAAAGAGCAGATATGATTGACATAGAAAGAATAGTTCGTGCAAAGGCTTTTTACGATCTTAGACCGGAAGAACTCTACAATTCGTTGTTCTCGTTTCATTTCAAACTTAAACCTGATGATTTGCATGCCATGTGTGATGCCAAAGGAATAAAAGAAGTGCTTGATGTACTTAAAGCAGGTCCTTACGGGGAAATATACAAAGACATGAACGAGGATAACCTTATAGATAAAATCACCCTTGCTCAGAGAAGGTTTCTTCATCGTAAAGCGAAAGAATCGATAACGAAACTCGGTAATTTTTCAATCGCCGTTTATTTTCATTATTTTTTACTTAAAGAGTATGAAATAATGGATATATCGACGATAACAGAAGGCGTAAGGTATGCATTGAAGAGTGAAGAGATAAAAGAAAGGCTAATAAACGACTTTTGAGGTGTTGGCATGTCAGTGGCAAAGATGGAAAATGTAACTTTTTTTGTTCCGATCGAGAAAATTGAAGAAAATGATCTTAATCTCATATCATCCGAATCTTTCGAACCACATGATATAAAGGAAATTGTCGATGAGTCCGTTGCTTCTGACCTTTTGAAAGTTCAAAACGATAATCCTTATCGTGAAGTTTACAGTGAAATGATGAATTTTCTCAAGATGACGGAATATCTTCCTCCTTTCGATCAGAATAACGTGAATTTGGATGAACCTTTGGATATAAATGACCTGCAAAGAAAATTCAAACTCATGAATGAAGGTATAAAAACTTTCTTCAACAGAAAAAGTGAGCAATTGAAAAAACTTTCAGATTATCAAAATATTCTCTTTCACATCAACGTACTTGTAAATCTCAACATCGAACTTGAAAATTTGGCTGAGATAGACAGAATAAAATTGATTTTCGGAAGGGTACCGATAAGAAATTACGATAACCTCGTGGAATCTTCTCTTGACGATCCGATACTCATTCTTGAAGTCAGCAGAGACAAAGACAATTCATGGATATTCGTTTTCACATCTCCCGACTTTGAAAAGGAAGCAAGAGATATTTTGCAATCCGCATATTTCGAAGAGGATGTATTACCGGTCGATTATACCGGCACGCCGAGGGAAGTAAAAGCGAGAATAGAATCTCTAATAGAAGTAACGAAAATTTCTGTCAGCGAGAGTGAATTTGCCATAAAGAAGGTTTTGTATTCCAACAAAGAGTTCGTTGACAAGTTTTATCCACTTGTGCTTTCACATAAGAGGATATACGATCTTCAGTCTTTTTCGAGTTCGACAGGCAATCTTTATCTTTTGAATGGATGGATGCCATCAAAAGAAGTCAAGAAATTCGAACAAAAGACCGATGAAAATGTGCTTATGATCGATGAACCGGCAGAAAAATTGATGAAAACGAAAAATGTAGAAGTTCCGGTTAAGGTTGAAAATAGAGGCGGATGGCTAAAGGGATTTGAGTTTGTGACGAAGATGTTTGGAACGCCATCTTACGGTGAGATAGATCCCACACCATTTGTCGCGGCTTTTTTCACTTTCATGTTCGGATTCATGCTCGGCGATGTCGGGCACGGATCAATACTCTTTCTGTTCGGCTATTTTATGTACAAAAAAGGATCGAAACAATTCGGCACGGTCATGATGAGCGCAGGAACCGCTTCTATTTTCTTTGGTTTTATGTATGGCTCTGTTTTTGGATTCGAAAATTGGATCCCGGCAATATGGCTAAGACCTATAATTCAGATAAATCAGCTTATGATCGTCGGTATTTATTTCGGAATAGGCATGATAAGTTTTGGAATGATTTTGAACATCGTAAATGGATTCAGACAAAAGAACTGGGAAAAAGCGCTTTTCTCTCCTGACGGTATAGCAGGCCTTGTATTTTATTGGCCCGCTGTTACGGCTGTGTCGTTTTATCTGTTTGAAGGAAAGGTACCATATGTAACTTTAACGATAATTTTAATAGTCGTAAGTCTCATAGCAATGCTGTTTAAGAGACCTTTGGGACAGATCGTTTCCGGAAAAAAGATCAAACTCGGCGATGGCTTTTGGGTTGAAACAGGCTTTGGAATGTTCGATACTTTGATATCTTTTTTGAGTAACGCTATATCGTACGTCAGGTTAGCCGCTTTTGCCTTAACGCACGAAGCGCTTTTTGAGGCTTTTTGGATAATGACGCTTATGGTCTTACCGGCAAAGGGTGGGGATATTTGGGCGGTAATAATCTTCCTCATGGGCCAGTTGGTGCTTGTGGGTCTTGAAGGACTTGTAGTCTTCATACAGAGTTTGAGGTTGACTTACTACGAGTTTTTCACCAAATTTTTTGAGGCCAGTGGAAGAGAATTTCATCCATTTTCTTTTAAAGAAGAAAACAGAGCTTGAGATTTTAAATTTTGAAGGGAGGACATCTTGATGTCAATATCTGTTGCATTGATGACCGTAGTTGTAGTAACAACGATCGTTTTGGGAATAATTTTGACGAGCAAAAGGGTCATGAAAAAAATTTCTTCTCCTGTTAAGGTGGGAAAGGGAATTCTTGGAGTTAACGTGGGTTCGGTGATAACCTTTGGCCTCATAGCTCTGCTTTCCATGATTCCGGATAGTCGTGCGCTGGCCGCTACAACCGCAGCAGCAACGTCGACGGTTGTCAGTAGCGGTATAGGTCTCGGCCTTCTCGGCGCAGGTTTATCTACCGGCCTTGCATCTATAGGTGCGGGTATAGGTGTCGGTATAGCTGGAGCTGCCGGTATAGGGGCTATAAGCGAGAAGCCGGAAATGTTAGGAAGAACGTTGATATACGTCGGCCTTGCCGAAGGAGTTGCAATATACGGTTTGATAATCTCCATAATGATCCTCGGAAGAATTTAAAACAAGGCGGCTTAAGCCGCCTTTTCAATCAATGGATAGAGTCATGTACTTTGCTTTAACACCTTTTAAAAGATTCAATTTTCTTGAAAATTCTTCATGCTGCTGTTCTGTACCAACGAGTTCGAGTATCAAAAGGCCTTTGTCAGAACAATTGTCTAACACGCCATCGTCATAGACCGCCATGTTTAAAACCATGCGGCTTGTAACCGCGCTATGACCAGCCTAAGGCTTGTAACATGG
>DYLQ01000061.1 GCA_020722015.1 Thermotoga sp.
AAGGTAACGACGTGATAATTCATCTTCCTCAACCTTATGCTCCATTTCTTTACATTCTCGCCCATGGTGCAAACTGGTCCTCTATACTCGATCAAAAATGGGCATCCGATCACAACGCGTGGGATGGTTCAGCAAACGATTGGTGGTATTACCACAATCCAGTTGAAAGCGCAGATCCGCTTCGCGGCATAGAAAACGGTACCGGCCCTTACGAGTTGCAATATTGGACTCCTGGCAGAGAAATGTCGTTTGTGAGATTTGACAACTATTGGGGTAAACCGGCTCCCGTTAAATATGCCGTCATAAAATACGTTAACGAATTCACAACGAGACTACTCGATCTGCTTTCCGGCCAGGCTGATGTGATATACGTTCCTATCGAGAATCTTTCTGAAGTTGAAAACAATCCAAATATAACCGTCATAACTAAACTTCCAACGCTTGAAATTGATAACATTTATTTCACATGGAACATAGCTGCCAAGGGAAATTCTTACATAGGTTCAGGGAAACTGGATGGAAATGGAATTCCGCCTGATTTCTTCTCTAACCTTGATGTGAGAAAAGCCTTTGAATATCTTTTCCCATACAAACAATACATACAGCAAGCGTGGAGCGGAAATGCCATGCAACCTAACAGTTGTATAATCGAAGGACTCCTCGGATACGATCCCAACATTCCGATGTACGAGCAGAATCTTGCGAAGGCCACGGAATATTTCAAAAAAGCTTACAACGGTGAACTCTGGCAAAAGGGATTTAAATTCACCGCCGTCTACAACACGGGAAACACAACTCGCCAGATAGCGCTTCAGGCTTTGAGCAATTACGCAAGACAGATCAATCCAAAATTCCAGATAAATGTCGTTGGTGAACTGTGGTCCAATTTCCTCAACGATTATTTGGCCGAAAAGCTTCCAATGTACATGATGGGATGGCTTGCTGACTATCCAGATCCTTATGACTTTGCACAGCCATATTTCTCTTCTACCGGCGCGTACGGTGCGGCTTTAGGACAAAACTTCATAGATTTTGCTCAGAAAAATCTTGATCCTCTTGTCAGCGATCTGATAACCAACGTTGTTCCGTCTCAAAGAGCCGCAATAGCACAGAAATTGTCGATGCTTTCTTACGACAACGCACTCTATATTTGGACGGATCAACCATACGCTTATCACGTTCAAAGAACATGGGTCAATGGTTGGTATTACAACGCCATGAGGCCTGGCATTGATTTCCACGCTTTGTCTAAATGAGTGTGAATTCACAGAATAAATAAAATAGGGGCCCAATGTGGCCCCTACTTTTGGTTATTTGGGGAAGATGCACGAAATTTATTCTTTATGTGATGAAATTTTAACTTGAAATCGTACATGTAAAATATTATAATCAATGAAAGAATTCTAAAAAGGGCGGTGTTGTGATTGTTAAGTTTTATAATAAGAAGGTTACTTTTGCTACCGGTGACGATATTGGGATTAACATTTTTGATCTTTCTTTTCATGTCAGCACTTTCCCCTTATGCTCTTTTAAGTACTTATGTGAGCAATCCGAGGCAATTGCAGGCACCTGGTGCTGCTCAGAACCTGATAAAACAGTACGGTCTTGACAAGCCGTTTTACATCAAATATGTCAACTACCTTGACCAGATAATTCACGGAAATTTTGGGTGGTCAGTGAGTATGAACGAAACCGTCACACAGGTCATAGAAACAAGATTCCCCGCAACGCTTGAATTGGCACTTTATTCCATAATTCCGATCATATTCATTGGAATTTGGCTTGGTGTCGTTGCCGCCGTTCATCATAACGGCTTTTTGGATCAGGTGTTAAGAGTTTTGGCTCTTATCGGTTATTCTGTACCAGCCTTTGTGCTTGGTTTACTTTTGCTTTTCATATTTTATGGAGTGCTCGGGTGGTTACCTCCTGGAAGATTAGGTCTCGGATTTGAGATGATATATAATTCTCCCGTTTTTCATCACTACACGGGACTTGTAACGATAGATGCACTTTTAAACGGAAGATTCTGGATGTTCCTTGATGCCCTGAAACATCTTTTGGATCCTGTTTTGACACTTTCATTTCTCTCATGGGCAGCCCTTTTGAGAATAACACGTTCTTCAATGCTTGAAGCGCTCGGTCAGGATTACGTGAGAACCGCACGTGCTAAAGGGTTAAGTGAAGGTGTCGTTGTAAGAAAACACGCAAGAAGAAATGCATTGATTCCTGCAACTACCATCGCTGGTTTGATGTTCATAGGGATATTAGGCGGAGTTGTCATAACGGAGACGATTTTCAATTATCCCGGAATTGGAAGTGCCATAGCCCAGGCTTCAGAACAACTTGATTACGCAACCGTGCTTGGCTTATCTCTTTTGTTTGGATTGATAACGGTTGTTGGAAATCTTGTCGTAGATGTTGCCTACGCTTTGATAGATCCAAGAGTAAGGTTGGGGTGATTTGAATGGAAGGTTTTGTAAAAGTTTTAAAGAAGATCTTCAGAAATCCCGTTTCGATAGCCGGGGTTGTACTGGTGATTTTTTTCATCGTCATAGCCGTTTTTGCTCCCTTAATTGCTCCTCCATTATATCCATGGAATCCTTACATGATGCCTCAAAGCGGTCTTTCGGCAATACCTCAGCCTCCTTCACCGGCGCATATCTTCGGAACTACGCAAGGTCAATACGATATCTTCTACGGCGTTATATGGGGAACGAGAACGGCTTTCACAATTGGTATAGTCGTAATAGGATTGGCACTTATAATAGGAATTTTCATAGGGACTATAGCCGCTTATTTTGGCGGATGGGTCGATGAGCTTTTAATGAGAATAACGGACATTTTCCTTGCATTTCCGTTTTTCGTCGGAGTTATAGTTGTTATAACCATAATAGGTCCCGGGATAACAAATGTCATGTGGGCACTTGTCATATTCTACTGGATGACATATGCGAGGCTTATAAGGGGAAGCATCCTGGAGGTCAAAGAAAATCAGTATGTTATGGCAGCCGTTGCACTTGGAACTTCAGGTTCTCGGATAATAACAAGGCATTTACTTCCGAATTCGATATATCCTGTCGTAATTCAGGCATCTATGGATATGGCGACGATTCCTCTTACGGCCGCTGCTCTTTCTTTTTTAGGTCTTGGTGCACCTGTTGGTTATGCCGACTGGGGTCAACTTGCATCCTTCGCGAGAAACTGGATAATAACACCATCCGGTGGTAATCCATTTCAATACTGGTACACGATATTTTTCCCTTCCATTACAATTGTACTTTACGCACTTGGTTGGAACTTATTGGGAGACACTTTAAGAGACATTCTCGACCCGAGGATGCTCATATAGGATGTGATTTGGATGGCTAAGAAGTTGTTAGAGGTAAAAGATTTACACACGGTTTTTCATACAGAAGATGGTACAGTTGAGGCAGTAAGTGGTGTTAACTTTGAAGTTTACGATGGAGAGACTCTTGGCATAGTTGGAGAATCCGGATGTGGAAAGAGCGTTACTTCACTTTCCATAATGAGATTACTTCCAAAGCAAACTGGAGAGATAACCAAAGGAGAAATCATCTTCAAAGGGAAAGATATCGTTAAATTGCCGGAACAAGAGATGAGACATGTAAGAGGCAAAGAGATAGCCATGATCTTTCAAGAGCCTATGACAGCGTTAAACCCTGTTTACACAGCCGGAGAGCAAGTAGCAGAGATGGTGGAGTTGCATCTTGGCATGAATAAAAAAGACGCTTACGATTACACGATTGAGATGTTCAAGAAGGTAGGAATTCCGATGCCGGAGAAGAGGATATACAACTATCCTCACGAATTAAGCGGAGGCCTCAGGCAAAGGGTCATGATAGCGATGGCGTTGTCCTGCAATCCAAGTTTGTTGATAGCGGATGAGCCGACGACTGCTTTGGATGTTACGATACAAGCTCAGGTATTGGATTTGATGAGAAATCTTTTGAAAGAGTACAATTCATCTTTGATAATGATAACGCATGATCTTGGAGTTGTGGCAGAGATAGCGCAAAGGGTAGCGGTAATGTATGCAGGTCAAGTTGTCGAATACGGGGATGTGGTGACGGTGTTTAAGAATCCATCTCATCCTTACACGATAGGTCTGATGAGGGCGATACCGAGGCCAGATGTTGAGGTGGAAAGGCTTGTATCGATAGAAGGAAACGTACCGGATCTGTTTCACATGCCTAAAGGTTGCAGATTCAACAACAGATGCCCATATGCCATAGATAGATGTATGGAGATGCCACCGCTTTTCGAAGTTGAGCCCAGTCATTTTTCGAGGTGCTGGAGGTACAAAGAGATAAAAGATTTACTGAAAGCCGAGGGCGGTGTTGAAGTTGGAAGTTAAAACTCAAAACGAGATTCAGGCCACGGCAAAAAAAGAAAATATCTTACTTGAGGTTAAGAACCTCAAGAAATATTTTCCCATAAAAGCAGGCGTTTTCAGAAGTACAGTCGGATGGGTCAAAGCCGTTGATGACGTGTCCTTTTACATAAACAAGGGCGAAACTTTAGGTCTTGTTGGCGAATCCGGATGCGGAAAGACTACAACCGGCCAAACGATACTAAGGCTGATAGAGCCAACTGATGGCCATGTTCTCTACAACGGAGTCGATCTTTTCAAACTTTCCAAAGGCCAAATGAAAAGGTACAGATCAAAGCTACAGATGATCTTCCAAGACCCTTATAGTTCTTTGGATCCAAGAATGAGAGTCAAAGACATAATAGCGGAGGGTCTTAAATCAGCTCACATGGGTAATTTGAAAGAGAGATATGAAAAAGTGAGAGATTACATGCAAAGGGTTGGTGTGTCTCCCACTTACATGAACAGATTTCCTCACGAATTCAGTGGAGGACAAAGGCAAA
>DYLQ01000062.1 GCA_020722015.1 Thermotoga sp.
TCCCAGTCTGCTTTCTCTCGGAATGGCCCACTGGGTTTCAACCATCAGCCGGTCGGCAAGTCTATTCACCATATTTAGGTGGTTGCCAAATTCAAGACTGTATTTTCTTTCAATGAAATTGCCCAGCAGCTCCTGTTCAAGAGTTCGGTTTTCGATAAAATTGCAGTATTTTTCAATTATTTCTTTCAGTTGCCTTGGCTTGAAAGGTTTGATTATATAATCATTTGCCTTAAGTCTGAGGGCCTGCAAGGTGTAGTCTGCCGAGCCGAAAGCTGTTACCATTATTACAATTGCATCGGAATTGATGCGGCGAATATCAGCAAGAAGCTCGATGCCGTTTTTTTGGGGCATAATAATATCGGATAGAACGATGTCGGGCTCAAAACTACGAAATTTCTCAAGGCCGGTCGAACCGTTTTCAGCTATTTCAAGCGAATGCCCAAGGACTTCAAGTGTTCTTTTAAGCAGATGTCTGATTGGTGCTTCGTCTTCTACGATAAGAATTTTCATGAAGATCCTCCGTCAGTATCGCAATTTTATCAGAAATTCTATGGGAAAACAAACTGTGATTTAAACCTCTTTTTGGGGGATGATTTCAAGCCATTGATTGATGGCAGAAAATAATTCACTTGGAGCGAGAGGCTTGAGTAAAAGGGATCTTACACCGATGGCTTTTGCTTTCTCGACAGTAATGCTGTGGCTGTAGCCGGTGCATATAATGATCGGCTGCTTCGGTTTTAGTTTCAAAATTTCCTTTGAAAGTTGATCGCCCCCAAGTATCGGCATTGTCATGTCGGTTATAACAAGGTCAACCCCAGTTGGGTCATTCTTGAAAAATTCCAGAGCTTTTTCTGGGCTGGTAAAAGCTATAACATCAAAGCCATATTTTTTAAGGCTTCGCTCATGCAACTTAACAATGGCTTCTTCATCATCGACAATCATTATTTTTTGCCCACAACCCATTGTTTTCTGCTTATCAGAATCAACTTTTTCAGGTCGATCTGTTTGGTTGCTTGCCGGGAAAAAGACCTTGAAACAGGTTCCCCTTCCAAGCTCCGATTTTACTTCAATTGCGCCATTTAGTTTACTGACGATGCTGTGAACCATGAATAGACCAAGGCCTGAACCGCCTTCCTGCGATTTCGTGGTATAATATGGCTCGAAAATCCTCTCGATGACCTCCGGCTGAATTCCAGTTCCGGTATCTGAAACACTTAAAACCGCATAATGTCCTTCTTTTAGTCGAATATCATCTCTAGGGGCATTCAATTTTGTTTCAGCAAGGCTAATAATCAATACTCCACCATTATCTCGCATGGCAAAAAATGAGTTGGTGATAAGGTTGAGTATCAGCTGATGAATCTGAGTTGGGTCAGCAAAAATCGGTGGGCAGAAATCGGGAAAATCAAGAAGTATTTCAATGGTTGCAGGCAAACCGGCTCTGATTAGCTTTAATGTGTCTTTAACGCTTTCATCCAGATTAACCAGGCATTTCCGAGCTTCGGTCTGGCGGCTGAAAATCAGAATCTGGTTGGCCAAATCTTTGCCGCGCAGTGCCGCTTTATGAATTTCACAGGCAGAATCGAAATCAGGGTGGTCTGGCCCCAGGTCACCTGTCAAAATCTCGGCGTAACCTAGAATTGGGGTCAGAATATTGTTGATATCGTGGGCAATACCGCCCGCGAGCGTGCCGATCGCCTCGAGCCGCATCGCATGCTGCAGCTTTTTTTCAAGTTCGATGTTTTGTTTTTCGGTAATTTTTCGATTGGAAATATCTCTGGCGACGGCCACCACCGATTTTACCGTGCCATCTTCGCAAAACTCAGGATTCATACTGATTTCAAGAGTCTTATTGCCGTCTCTGGTCGAAAATTCGATTTCCAGTTCATCGGAGGTCTTCGATTCAAAAATCCTGAAGATGGCTTTTTCAATGATATGGGCAACTTTTTCGTCAAGTTTGTTGTCAGCAAGTTTCACAAATAAAATTCCTTCTTCCTGATTTAGACCGAAAGAAGAGATTGCGCATTTGTTTGCAAAAATTATACGGCAATTCGAATCGAACCTGAGAATCATTTCTCTTGAAGTTTCGGTAACCGCACGGTACTGCTCTTTTTGGGAAAAGAGTGTTTTCTCATACTGTTTAAGTTGTTCTATTCTGGCATTTACATCACTGATTGCCTGACGAAGTTCTCTGGTCTTCTGCCGGATCTTGAACTGGCTGTTACGCAAAGCAGCCAGAAGGAAAACAATCATCAGGAGCGAAAGGCCGATGGCAAGGTAGAGATTGGTATAGTCAACGGTCGGCGCGGTTGCCATTCTGCCATACCATTTTTTCAGAGCCTGATAATAAAAAGAATTTTTATCTCCCAGCCAACGCTGGGTGGTTTGATCGATTTTGGTTATGATGGTGCGGTCTGAGTTTTTTGGTGCGGCAAAATAAATCCCGAAAGGGGAAAAAGTGATAGAGCTGGGCTTGATTCCGTATTGATGCAGATAAAAATCGCCGTGAATGCTGCTTAAAACTGCCGCATCTATTTCATTATCTTTCAGCTTCTGTAGAATCGACTCATAACTTTTTTCAGGAAACAATATTGCCTGGAAATGAAAATCATTCTGCAATTTTTCAAAATTCTTTCGGTTTGTTCCACTATCTAAAAAACCGACCTTTTTCCCTTCTAAATCCATTGCGGTCTGAACATCAGAACCAATTGGCAGGAAAATCTGACTCCACATGGTTAACAATTTGTCTCTGGAATAATGGAGAAATTCTTGTCTTTCTTCGTCAATTGCCATGCCCATCAAAATATCGATCTGGTTTTCTCTGGCTTTGGAAAGGGCAGAACCCAGGCCGGTCAAACCAAATTGCAGCTTCCAGCCATGCTCTTTTGCGATTTCTCTGAGTAAATCGGGTAATAACCCCTCAACTTCACCTTTATCACTAATAAAGCCAAGGGGGTAACTCACAAAACCGTCAACTTTCAATTCAATGGCACTGCATTGAGTTGAAAGAAATAAAGCCAGAATTAACAGCAAGAGATTGCCCCGCATAAATCCCTCTTTATGGATACTCTAAACCTTATTGTAGCATTTTTTAAACTTTTGGGCAGATGAAATGTTTTTTTGTTTTGTGTAGACAGAATCTGGTTACATTTTCTCGATTATCTGCTAAGCTTATACTGTACATTGTCTCATGCAAGACTCCCTGTTGGTTGGCATCTGTCCATGGCGGGTTCACACTGACATCGATTAAATTCCCATCATGTGGGTTGGTGATTATGGTAGGCGTGGTAGAGCGATTTGGGAACACGAGGATAACAAAGTGGACTGATAAATTAGAGAAGGTTAAATTCAAAGTGTCGAAATTCACAAATTGTGAGATCAAATGAATAATCATCTGATTTTTTCCGATTATTACTTCACTGTTTTGGCCTTTTCAGGTTTTCTGGCTTTTGCGCTGTGCCACGATTTCAAAAAAAGATTTGCCGATCCGGCGGCGTGGCGTTTTAATTCTTTGTTTGCCTTCACCCACGGGTTATTTAACGGTTTCTTTCTGATTCAGCAGTTTTCCGGCTACTTCTCGATGATCAATGAGGCGATTGCTTTTTTTACTTTTGTCGCGTCTTCATTCAGTCTTGGGTTTGCGTTGAATATTAGAAATCGTGCCGGTGATTTGCCTTCGATAAGAAAGTTTGCTCTGATCCCGATAATACTGGTCGGGCTATCCTTTCCAATTAATGAAAGAGTTTTTGCAATTTTAAATGCCACCTTGATTGGTCTGCCGGCGATTTTGATTTCTGCCCGTGCATTTTATCTTCACGAAGTTTACAAAGTCAGAAGAACCTGTTGCTGTCATAACTTGACGGGAATTGGGCAAATTCTGCTTCTGCTTGCCAATTTGCTGGTGAGTCTGCAGCTTGTGGCTTTTCAGACATGGTATTCTCAGGCAGTTCTGTTGATTGCAAGCCTGGTTTGGGTCTCTGCCATGTGGTTCTGTATGAATGAATCATCGATGGAAACTTCAGGAACTATTTCCCGCCAACATCACCGGATTCTGCGCCTGTTCCTGCCGGTTTCAATCGCCGTCGCCGTCGTTCTAGGCATGATAGTCTCAAATGTTATGGTCACGCACGCAATGAAATCAAAAGTAAGTCATAAGGCAACTGACTTTTCAAGTCTTGAAATGATGATGCAAGGCCAGTTCAAGTCAGCTGATCATATAGCTGAAAAAGTTGCCGCAGACTCTCTATTTAAGGAATTCCACGACAGGCCAGCAAATGAGATTGAAAAGCAAATTGATCTTTACGCCTCATGTATTCCTGATTCTGTAATTTATATTCTTCTGCCGGACGGCACGACGGTTTTCTCGTCAAACCGAGGCGCCAAAGACTCTTTCATGGGAAAGAATTTTTCATTCAGGGAATATTTTAAAGATGCACTGGTAAATGGCAAGGGCGGCCAGATTGCCCGTGGGACTGTTTCCAATGTCTTTGGCTATTACTCTTCTGCAGCTATAAAAAATGCCAGCCAAACCATTTGTGGCGTTATCGTCGTTAAAATCAGTCTGCAAAATATTGCCTCTTTCTGGAATGAGATTGCACCTACAGCCATCATTGATGAAAATTGCGAAATTGTCAGCTCTAACTGCCCGATAAAAAATTGGTCCGATTATTTTCCTTTGGATCACACCAGGCTTTTCTCTGCCGGACAGGAAAATTTTGGCCTGGCCGCAGGTAAAGAGTTTAAAATAGACTTCAGCCAGATGGTTAAC
>DYLQ01000023.1 GCA_020722015.1 Thermotoga sp.
CAATTTGCTCTCCGTCAAATTTAAATTTATACGTAGATAAGCAGAAAGGTGAGTGAATTCAATTGAAAGTCGGAATATACGGCGCACCATTTTCTGGAAAAACAACCGTTTTCAAGTTGTTGGTCGGAACGGATCTCAAGGATGAGATCGGAGTGGCAAAGGTTTACGACGAAAGGGTTGATTTTCTTTCCAAGATGTTCAATCCCAAGAAAACGACTTACGCCACGATAGAGCTCGTCGATTTGCCGGGATTGTCGCCGGAACTTTCGAGAAAGGACAAAAATCAAATCCTCATGAAGATTCAAAATGTCGATGCAATTCTGTGGGTAATCCGCGCCTTTGAAGATGAGTCTGTTCCAAAGTACTTCGATGACGTTTCGGATGAAATACAATATCTGCGCGATGAATTGCTCGTAAGGGATCTTGAAATAGCAGAGTCCAACGTTGAAAAATTGAAAAATGCAAAGAGAAAATTAACGCAAATTGAGGAGATACAACTTAAAGCCCTTGAAAAATGCTTAAACGTTCTTAACGACGGAAAATTCATCAAACTTGCCGATTTGAGTGATGACGAGAAAAAGATCTTGAATTCTTTTTCATTTTTTACCCTGCTTGAGTCGGTGATCGTCGTGAATCTTGACGAAAATGCCTTCAGAGCGCACGATTACAAGGGAAAATCCGGTGTAAAAAAAGTGGCGGATGAAAATGGCTTTTCCATGATGGAAGTGTGCGGAAAGTTAGAAATGGAGATAAACGATCTCGAAGAGTCTGAAAAAATAGAATTTTTGAAAGACCTTGGCCTTACGGAGAGCGGCATTCAAAGGCTTTCAAAAGTGCTTTACTCAAGCCTTGGCCTTATTTCCTTCTTCACAGCCGGAGAGGACGAAGTCAAAGCATGGACGATAAAGCGCGGTCTTACCTTTAAAGAAGCCGCGGGAAAGATACACACAGATCTGGAAAGAGGGTTCATAAGGGCTGAAGTTGTCAAATTTGAGGATCTCAAGCGTTTGGGTTCTATGAAAGAAGTCAAGACGAGTGGCCTTATGAAATTGGAGGGAAAGGATTCGATAGTCGAAGACGGAGATATAGTGAATGTGAGGTTTAGCGTGTGATCTTCTTTGGTGTTTTGAACGTTGCCTTTTTTTACCTCATCGCCTTTATGTTTCACGTTGAATGGCCTGTTTACACGTTTTTTGCTCTCAGTGCCGCTTTCGTGATGTACTGCCATTCGAAAAAACATTTTAAGACGGCACAGATGACCTTTCTCTTTTTGTACCTTATAACCGTCTTGCTGTGGACAAAAGGCGGAATATCTTTGATGCCGCAATTCGTCTTTTTACTTGGAGCCGCATCTTTGACGTTTGTGTTGTCCGATATCTCTTTCAAGATCTTTTTCGGAATACTTTCATGGTTTTTCGTTGGAGTGACGATTTTTCTTTTGATGTATGAGCGTTTTGGCTCGATTCCTTTGGCTGTCGTCATCGGACTTGTCGTCATTCCCATAGGATTAAGGGATCTGAAATATGTCAAAAATAAAGATAGATCATTCTAAGTTTGCAAGATTCGTGAGGATATTCGATAAAGTAACGGGTACCATAGAACCGTCAACAAGAAAGGTTTACTTTTATTTTGATTCCCAAAATCTCATGGCCTACGGCACGGACGGATGTTTGTCCGTTAACTTGATCCTTGGGAATATAGCACCTTTTGATGGGTTTTACGCTGTACTCTTGGACGATCTTAAACTGCTGTTGAGAGAAAAAAATGAAGACGTCGTGATGGAATTCGAATCAACCTTTCAGATCTCAAAGGGCACGGAAATCATATCCATACTCCATCCTTTTGTCCAAAGCCCAAGAAAAAAAGATGAAATCGAAACGGACCAGATCATCGATACCATGCAGTTGAGAAGGACGCTTGACATTGGAAGCATAATATCAAGAGAAGGGCAGATGATCTTCGTCGGATCTCAAAGAGGGAGATTTTTTTCGGCATGCGAGGATTACGGTCATACCGCCTTGTCTTTCATGAATTTTCGCGATAAAGATTTTGCCGTTGAAATTCCATATGAAAGTGTAAGACATCTTGTCAAAGCATTGGATTCCATAAAAGAAAACAGAATAGAGTTTGGATATTCAAAAGATATGGGAATGAAGTTTTCAGATGGGAAGTTCACCGTCTGTTCAAATTTTCTTCAAGATAATGGAAGGATAGAAGAGATCATGAATTTCGATGGGACCGATTTTGAAATTCCGGTAAAGGCTTTAAGAGAAGGTGCTACCCTTTCAGCGAGATTTCAAAGAAGAAATGGTGGAAGAGGGTATCTTGAACTCTCCGAAATGATGAAATTCGTTGTTTTGTCTCAAGTTTCAGCATATGAGTATACATATCCAATTCAATGGGGGAATGCCATAAGGATTCCGATAGCGCCAAGAAAATTCCAGCAATTCTTTTCAAGGATATCTGAAAAATACGTAAAAGCCGGTTTGACAGATCGCCATCTCATCTTTAAAAGCATGCAATCGATGTTGCTTGTCAAAATTGAATAACGTCTTTGCCGTGCATTGTTACGCATTACTGCTTTTTTTCATGTGTATTGAAAGCATCAGTTCGGCGAATATCATAAGTGGTATTAAGATAAACCCTATCAAAATGCCCCACAAATTTGAAGCGGCGCTTACCATCCATTGTGCGAGCGTTGCACCTATGCCGACGAAGAAGACAAAGACGCCCATCAAATTTCCTATATTTCCACCGGCCTTTTCTATCAACATCAACTGGATCGTCGGATAAGTACTTGCAAAGAACAGTCCGCTTAGAGTCACAAAGATCATCACAACATAGTAGTTTGCAAAAACTATCGATAAGATAACAGAAATCAAAGAGGATGTGACTATAAACATGAGCCATGTCACAGCTTTTACCCTTATGTAACTTGCAAAAACCCTTCCCAAAAACATGCCTATCCAAAAGGCAGAAGAAGAAAGAGCGGCGATTGCAACGTCGATATGCCTGAAGTTGGTCAGAAAGGTCGTGATCCAAGATGAATACGTAGCCTCATATCCGACGTATATACCTATCATGATGTATATAAGCACGAAAAAAGCGTTAAAGGCGTTGATTTTCAATTCATCAACCGATTTTTCATTTTTAATCTCTTTGATCTTCAAAGATATCAAAAGCGATAAGATGGCAAAAAATGTGCCTGCGAGATAGGCGATTTGCCAATTCATCTTGTAATTGACGATGAGCGAGACGATAAAAGGGCTTACGAGGGCACCGAATGCAAAAAGCGCGTTGACCCTGTTCAGTGTACCGGAAACATTTTCTTCTTTCAGAGAACCTATGAGCGCTCCTATACCTATCTCTATGAATCCCATGCCTATGTTAGCGATAAAATTTGCAAGAGCGAGATCAACGAAATCTTTGACAAAAAAGAAATAGAACAACCCAACGGCAGAAAAAAAGGCACCCAATGTGGCAATCCTTTTCAGTCCTATCTTATGGGCGAATAAGGCACATATCAAAGAACCCGCTATGTAACCTGCTGTGCCTATTATCATGACGTAACCGCTTTGAGCGTAATCCATTCCGAATTCCTTCATGGCGATGGGAAGAGCGCTCGGAAGGATCATGACAAAGAATCCAAATGTGAAAAAAGCAAAGTAAGAGTATTTTTTTATCATGCTTTAAGTAAATGATAGTAATTCAGGATGACGAAGGTAACGTAGTACATCGGCACAGAGATCAAAAGACCGTCTATTCTGTCCCAGAATCCCCCATGACCCGGGAGTATGCTCCCTGCATTTTTTATCTGACGGTTTCTTTTGAAAACAGATTGCGTTATGTCTCCGACGGTACCGAAGAACGAGAAAACGGCTGAAAGGATAAAAACGGCTATCAGACTGAAATGATACCATCCGAAAAACGGATAGAGAATGAGATCGTAAATCAAAAAGAAGACAAGCAAAAAAACAAATCCACCTATAACTCCTTCTATCGATTTTCCCGCACTTATTCTTTTTATGAATTTGTGCTTTCCCCATCTCGATCCCACAAAGTAAGCCGCCGAATCAAAGACAAAGGCAGACGCAAGGGCACTTAAAGAGTAGACACCGTCAAATTGGGCATATATCAATATAAAAAATGCAAGATTAAAAGACAAATACCATAATCCCAAAGAACCGTAAACGATGTTTCGCTCCACGGTTTCATTTGAATCGTTAAAAGCAATTGCAAGAAAAAAACCAACGCTCATCACAAGGGAATAAGACAAAACGATCATGGCCGGCATGTTCACAAGAAATCCAAATACTATGTTTAAAGCCGGTATCGCCACTATGTAAAAATACCTGTGGATTTTTCTCGATCCGCTAAGTGTTATCTGTATGTAATTGTATCCCGCAAGACCAACGGCTATCGCCGAAAGTGCAACCGTACTCCAAAAATCAAAAAAACACAAAACCCCCAGCGGAATTGCCACAGCTGATGTTGCAATCCGTATTTTAGTCTCTTTTCTCATGAAATACCGCCAAATCTCCTGTTGCGTTTTGAAAAATCTTCCAAGGCTTCGTCGAGATCTTTTTCGGAGAAATCAGGCCACAAAACATCTGTGAAGTAAAGTTCCGTGTAAGCCATTTGCCAGAGCATGAAGTTGCTTATTCTTTTCTCTCCTCCGGTTCTTATCAGAAAATCGGGATCCGGCTGACCGGCTGTGTAAAGATGAGATTCAAATTCATCTTCACCCTTCCATTCACTCGCAGCTTTCAAAATTTCAGCTCTGCCACTGTAATTAACGGCAAGGTTTATGACCATTTCGGTACATTTAGACGTTTCCTTTTCTGAATTGAGGCATATAAGCCTTGTTTCAGGATTTAAAGCGTTAAGATCTCCTATGAAATGCAAACGGGCATTCTTTTCGATCACTTTGTTCAGTCTGTCACTTAAATATTTGGCAAGTATGTGAAATATCATGTTGATCTCGGCCTGAGGCCTTTTCCAATTTTCAGTCGAAAAGGAAAAAAGGGTTAAATACTTTATTCCCCTATCGTTACACCAGTTTATGGTATTCTCGGCAGTTTCAGCGCCTTTCCAGTGACCATCGTACCTTGGCAAATTGCTTTTAAGAGCCCATCTCCCATTTCCATCCATTATAATGGCCACATGAGCGGGCTTCAAAATTCCATTATCTCCTTTTCTTTCTCGGCAAAAATTTCGTCGAGCTTCTTAACGTATTCATCTGTTATCTTTTGAAGTTCTTCCTCAAGAGATTTTTCATCATCTTCGGTGATCTTTCCGTCCTCTTTTTCCTCTTTTACAACCTTCATGATCTCTCTTCTTATGTTTCTGACGGCAACTTTCCCATTTTCAATTATCTCTTTTGATTTTTTAACAAGACTTTTTCTTTGATCCGTTGTTGGAGACGGAAAGTTGAGTCTTATGACTGTACCGTCGTTAACCGGTGTTATTCCAAGATTGGATGCCAAAATGGCCTTTTCTATTTGGGACAAAAGTGTCCTGTCCCAAGGTTTAACGACAAGAGTCCTTGCCTCGGAGACGTTTATCGATGCAACCTGCGAAATTGGAGTCGGTGTCCCGTAGTAATCCATTCTGATCTCCTCTAAAAGTGAAGGAGAAGCCCTTCCGGTTCTTATGTGCGTCAATTCAGTTCTAATCGAAGTAACCGATTTCTCCATTTTTTCCTTAGCTTGATTGATCAAAGCGTTAAGCGCCATTTTGATACTCTCCTTTCAAGAAATTTGAGTTCTCTTAGAATTACAACTTATGGACGTATTCCCGGCTTGGAAAAGCTTCCAACCAGCATAGGTTATCTTTACTCACATAATATAGTATACTAAATCTTTTTTAAAACCAACATATAAATTCAAATTTGACGTAGAGCAAATTGCCTTGCAGTGCAGTAAGGCAGCCACCCAACTGTCATTTCCGATCTGATCGGCCCCCCGCGTTCAATAAAGACCAAATACGATCACGATAGCGCATACGCCACTTATCAATGTACGTTTCCATCAAAAATTATCGTTCCGACCTTTTCACCGTTGATAACCCTCAAAAAATTTTCCTTTTCAAAGAAGTTCATCACTATTATCGGGATCGAATGAGATTTGCAAAGTGCGAAGGCGGATGTATCCATCACCGTGAGATTCAACTTTATCGCTTCTTCAAAGGTAAGATTTTCGAATTTCTTTGCGTCGTTGTATTTTTTTGGATCTTTTGAATAAACGCCATCGACCTTTGTGCCCTTTATGAGTACTTCTGCGTTCATTTCCGCAGCCCTTAAGGCGGCAGCTGTATCCGTCGTGAAAAGAGGATTTGAAGTGCCTCCCGCGAATATGACGACTTTGTTTTCCCTAAAAGCCCTTTCAACGGCATCATATGTAAGATTTTCTATGGATGGAAGATTCGTTATCCTCGAAAGTACCACCGAGTCTATGCCGTGTTTTTTCAAAGCCGAGAAGAGATACAAAGAATTTATGACCGTACCGAGCATTCCTATCTGATCTGCGTTTATCGAACCAACGTAAGACAATTCCTCACCTCTAAACAGATTACCCGCTCCTATAACAATACCGATTTTTATCTTTGTTTCAAGTACCTTGGTGATCTCATCGACTATCACATCTCCCATACGCGAGTCAAGGCCTTTTTTCCCTTCTCCTGAAAGCACTTCTCCACTTAATTTCAAAAGCACTCTTTTATACATTTTAAACACCTCACATAAAAAAGGTGAGCAATGCGCTCACCTTTTATTGACCTATTTCGAATCTAACGAATCTGCCAACTGAAATATTTTCTCCGAGTTTTGCAATTGCTTCCTTTATCATATCCATGATCGTCTTTGTTTCATCGAGAAAATATTTTTGCTCTAAAAGACAATTTTCCTGATAAAATTTTTCAAGTTTGTTTTCAACGATCTTTTCCAAAGCCTGGCCTGTTTTACCGCTGTCTTCATACTGTGCCCTGTATATTTCTTTTTCTTTTTCTATTACCGACGGATCTATGACATCTCTGCTTGTGTATTTCGGGTTTTGCATGGCTATATGCTTGCAAATATCTTTTCCTAATGCTTTGAACTCATCCGTTTTGGCCACAAAATCCGTTTCGCAGTTCAGCTCGAGCATAACACCGACTCTTCCGTTGAAATGGATGTAATCGATGATCCATCCGTTATTCGCAACACGGCCTATTTTCTTGTCTGCCCTGGAAAGTCCTTTCTTTCTGAGAACTTCTTTTGCCTTTTCCACATCTCCTTCACTTTCGACGAGGGCATTTTTACAATCCATCATTCCGGCGCCTGTCATATCTCGAAGCTCTTTAACTTTTATCGCAGAAATCTCCACTGCCTTCCTCTCCTTTCAAATCTTCTCGAAAAAGATTTTACCACATGTGAACATGCATCACAAAATCAAACCCATCCGCAAGGATGGGTTTCTACTGGTCGGGGCGACTGGACTTGAACCAGCGACCGCCTGCACCCCATGCAGATGCGCTAGCCATCTGCGCCACGCCCCGTTACTTATAGGATACCACAAAAGGCGATTGGTTTTCAATCATTTTGTGGATGATCCGGTAGTTGTCTTCTTGTTAAAATCCGTTGTGTAATATCCATTTCCCTTGAAGACGATTACTCCAAGATTGCTCATCTGTCTGACCATTTTACTGCCGCAAACTTCGCATTTAACCCCATCTGCTTCGGAAAACTTCTTGAGTAAAACCTCTTCATGTCCACAATTTGGACACACGTATCTGTAAAGTGGCAATTCAATCGCCTCCGTATTTTATTTATTATATCTTTTTATGATTTTACCACATGTTTTTTAATTTATCTTTAAGATCACGTTTTTAACTTTGTAACATCTTTTGCCCTTTCGTATTGAAATGGCCACTCAATGTCTATTCCGCTTTCATGGGCAATTTTCAATGGCCAATAAGGATCTCTCAAAAGTTGTCTTCCAACAAAAACAAGATCGCATTTCTCTGAATTGAGCGCATATTCCGAAATTTCCAACGAATTGATCAATCCGCCGCCTATAACTGCCAGTCCTGTACCGATTTTTACCATGCCGGCGTTATCTATCATATAACCCGGATAGACCTTAACGGATTGATCGTGAACCAATCCGCCTCCGCTCACGTTAACCGCATCTATCCTATCTCTCAAAAGGTTAAGAATGTCAATCGTGTCATCCACATCATTTCCACCTTTTGCGTAATCGGATGCCGATACCCTTACCCACAAAGGTTTATCCCATACCTCACGTATGGCAGAAACGATTTCCACCAAAATTTTAGCTCTCTTTTCAACAGATCCTCCGTACATATCCGTTCGCTTGTTCGTAAGTGGTGATAAAAATTCATTTATAAGATACCCATGCGCGGCGTGTATTTCTATGCCGTCAAAGCCGGCTTTTTGAGCTCGTTTTGAAGCACTCTGAAATTCATCAACGATCTGTTCTATCTCATTTTCTTTTAGTTCACGGGGATGGCCGTAATGTTCACTGTATCTTATGGCAGAAGGTGCGACAGGTTCATTGGTTGCTTTTGATTTTCTTCCCGCATGGGCAAGTTGGATGGCAATCTTCGCACCATTCTCATGAACTCTTTTTACGAGTTCTTTTAAACCGTCTACATGTGAATCATCCCAAATTCCCAGATCATCGGGAGAGATCCTTCCATCTGGTTCAACAGCTGTAGCTTCAACGATTATAAGTCCAACTCCACCGATAGCCCTTGAAACGTAATGAGCGATGTGCCATGGCTTCACCGTACCGGAGTTATCTGAAGAGTACTGGCACATTGGTGGCATCACTATTCTGTTTTTTACGTCTAAATTTCCAATTTTGAATGGTTCGAAAATCACAAAATCATCTCCTCAAAGTATTTTGGAAGCCAAAGTTGCGAGTTCGGATCTGACACCCATTGAAAGTGTTAAATGACCGGCCATTGAATAGTTTGAAAAGCGTGCCGTTGCGTATGAAAGCCCATTGGAAAATGCGTCAAGATATGGACTGTCTATTTGAGAAATGTCGCCTGTGAGAACTATTTTAGTTTCAATGCCTGCACGTGTGACTATGGTTTTAACCTCGTGTGGTGTTAGATTTTGTGCTTCATCTACTATTATGAATTGATGAGGAATCGTTCTTCCCCTTGTGTAACTTAACGCTTCAACCTGCAAGAAATTAAGAGTATCTATCTTGGATGTTGATTTTCCTGCGTTATCGAATAGAAACTCAAGATTATCCCTTATAGGTTCAAGCCATGGCTTCATTTTCTCTTCAGCACTTCCGGGGAGAAAACCTATATCTTTACCCATCGGAATGACAGGCCTTGTAACCGTTAATTTCTTGAATATTTTAAGATCTGTTATCATGTAAAGTGCCGATGCTATCGAGAGCAAAGTTTTACCTGTACCTGCTATTCCTAAAAGCGTTACGAACGAAAGATCGGGATCAAGCAAAAGGTCCAAAGCCATGATCTGTTCAACGTTGAGAGGCTTTATTCCCCAGACATTCGTGTTGAAATCAACTTTTGAAGGAATGATTTTCCCATTCTTGAACCTAAAAATCTTAGAATCTTTGAAAACGACGAATTCATTTGGTCTTAAATTCAAACTCTTCGGATCGACATCGTAGGATGAATTCTGATCTATCTGGACATATCCCCTAAAAAGCTCCATCTCTTCTGTTCTGTCTTTGAGGTAATCCTGGGCTTCAAGGCCTATTGCATCGGCCTTTATTCTCATGTTTATATCTTTGCTGACAAGGATTGTTTTTACATTCGAATCTCTTTTGCTTATCTGCATCGTGTAAAAAAGTATCCAATCATCCATGACTTTGTCGGACAAAAATCGCGGCATTTCTTTGAAATCTTCTATCACTTCGATCTTCAGAATTCCACCGCCATCTATCTTAACGCCCTTGAAAAGTTTTCCCTCTTTTCTGAATAGATCAAGTTCGCGGGCTACCTTTCTTGCATTCATTCCTATCTCTCCGGGGCGCCCTTTGAGTTTATCTATCTCTTCTATGACGGGCAAAGGGATTATAAGGTTGTTATCCTCGAAAGCATGTATTGCATCCGGATCATGAATCAAAACGTTCGTGTCAATCACGTAATTTTTTATCATGTTATCAACCTCCATTGATAATTATATACCTAAAATACAAATGATCAGTACATTTGCTTTTCGATTTTGTGATATAATTGAAATCGAATACCATTTTCAAAAAGGAGGTAATAAAATGAAACAGATGACAACGGATTTTCTAAAGGCAGCATTTGCCGGAGAATCGCAAGCTCACATGAGGTACCAGATATTTGCCGAAGAGGCTGAAAAAAAGGGTTTAAAAAGACTTTCAAATCTTTTTAAAGCCATTTCTTACGCCGAATACGTTCATGCCAAAAACCATTACAATGCCCTTAAAATGGTCGGAGAGTCCGTATCCAACATTCAACAGTGTATTGACGGAGAAAATTTTGAAGTTGAAGAGATGTATCCCGTCTACAACAACACGGCCAAGTTTCAGGGAGAAAAAGAAGCCGAAAGAACAACTCACTTTGCTTTGGAGGCCGAGAAGATTCACAGAGACATGTACAGAAGTGCTCAAAAGTTAGCCAAAGAAGGAAAAGATTACACGGCAGACAAAATTTACATATGCTCTGTTTGTGGACATACCGTAGAAGGAGTTCCACCTGAGAAATGTCCTATATGCGGGGCTCCAAAGAGTGCCTTTGTTGAGTTCAAGGTTTAAGTTGCATATATACTAAATCTTTTTCAAAACCAACATATAAATTCAAATTTGGCAGGTGGCGAGTAGCAGGTGGCCTCCGCAGCGAAGCGAGGACCAGACACCGAAAGGCAATTGCTGAAGTCAAATGACTTCGTTTTTTAAAGAAGGATTAACTTTTGTCTGCCATCCTCGAGTCCATCGGGGATGGCATATGTTTCATTTTTTTATCTTTAGAACAAGTCGAAGTGTCCATATTGAAGACAGAATTGATACTATGAAGACGAGCCTGTAAGCATCTATGATCCAGAAACTGAGTTTAAATTGAATCGATGCGAATAGCACAAAGATAAAACCAGAAAGCAAATTTCCGACGAAAGATGCGAGATTTGTCATACTGGCGTAAATTGAAAAAGCCTCTGTTTTGCCGAAATTTGGTGCGATTTCCAGCAGAAAATTGAAAGAGGTCAATCCCGTTCCTGCCATTGCTATTATTCCTATCATAATTTGAAATGGAATCATGTAATACATGTACGGAACGGCAAAGATCCATCCGAGTGTCAGAAGCGTTTGGATCAAAAGGTTTAATTTCAACATTTTTAAATTTCCATATATGTCTCCAAGTTTTCCCCATAAAGGCTGGAAAAAAGCCGCCACCACGGTGGAAACCATCGTTAAAACACCAAGAGTTACGTAATCGTATTTGAAGACGTTTATCATCATCACAGTTGCGTAAGGGCCTACCAAATTCATGGTTAAAATCCAAAAAGAAATTGCTATCATGTAGTTACGGTAAACACCCTTGATTTTTAAAACCTCGAATAAGGCAGACATGTTTATCATGGGAGCTTTCACACTCTCATCTTCATCTTGATGTTTTGTTGAGTAGCAATCGAGAATTCCAAAGATCGAACCTATTGAAAAAAGCACAAGAAAAGCCAAGAATCCCTTTCCAAGTACGTCGAGCAGATAACCTGCGATGAGCAGCGATGGAATGGCCACAAGGCCTGTTATGAAGTTACGTATTCCAAAATACCTTCCGCGCATTTCGGGATCGACCAATTCTGTCATCCATGCTTGCCATGGAGATCCAACCACAGAGGTGAGTACCTCTATGAAAAAGAAAATAAGAAGTGCTACCCATATTTTAAAACCGGATGGTAAAAAATAAGTGAGTGCCAAAATGAAAAATACGGGCCTTGAAATGGTGGTAAAGGTAAAAATGAAGCGTTTTTTGCTCGTGAATTTTCTGGCAAGTAACAAAGAAAATGGCTGAATCACGCTTGAAAGTGGAATGAGAGCAGAATATATTGACATGATAAAGGGAGAGGCACCAAGCCACAAGAAAAATCCTATAAGATAAGAATTACCGCCAAAACCCCCGGTAAAGGTACCCCATACCGTTGCCATTGAACCTTCTATGATCGATATGAATCTCGCATGCTGTTTCTGTGATGATGTCAACATTTGTTGTGAGTCCCCTTCTCTCAGATTATATACTAAATCTTTTTTAAAATCAGCATGTAAATTCAAATTTGGCATGTGGCAAATAGCACGTAGCGAGTGGCATATAGCAAGTGGCGTATGACATACGTCATTTCCAGCTTGACATGGAATCTCATCCGATAAAGTCAAATAACCTTAAAATTATTTTAGTATAACAAAAATGGGCAATCTTTCGATTGCCCATTCAAACATAATTCTTTGATCTTATGGATATATACCACGCAATTTTGTCGCCATGGCGACCTTGCTTATTGCCAGTATGTAAGCTCCGGTTCTCATATCAGTTTTATACTGTTCCATCGTTTTAACGATATCTCCAAAGGCATTTTTCATGATCTTCGTAAGGGCCTTTCTGATATCTTCAAGATCCCAGAAATACGAATAAAGTCCTTGGACCCATTCAAAGTATGACACAATAACGCCGCCAGAGTTGGTCAGAAAGTCCGGCACGATCTTTATACCCTTTTTTCTAAGGATTTCGTCTGCCTCCGGAGTTGTAGGATTATTGGCCGCCTCTATGACTATTTTTGCACGGATTTTGTCAGCGTTTTTATCAGTTATGGCTCTTTCAAGGGCAGCCGGAATGAGTACGTCGACATTTAAAGCCATCAATTCATCATTTGAAATTTTTGTTCCACCGTTGAAGTCGCTTAGATCTTTATGGGATGTTACGTAATCAAAAGCTTCTTGAACATTTATACCCTCGGGATTGTAATATGCACCGGTTATATCGCTTATGGCGACGACCTTTGCCTTGTATTCGCTACCGATGATCAAAGCCGTGTAAGAGCCGACATTTCCGAATCCCTGAATAGCCACAGTTCTGCCCGCCAATCCACTGCCGGTAAGAAAATACTTGCACGCTTCGTCAGTTACAATCGCAACTCCGCGACCGGTTGCTTCATTTCTTCCGAGAGATCCACCTATCTCAATAGGCTTTCCCGTTACTATACCAAGTTCGGAGCGCCCAATGTTCATCGAATAAGTATCCATGTACCATGCCATTATTTTGCCGTTTGTGTTGACATCCGGTGCCGGTATATCCGTTTCTGTTCCTATGAAGGGTGCTATTTCGGAGAAAAATCTTCTTGATAGCCTTTCAAGTTCTCCTTCTGAAAGTTCATTCGGATTTACCCTTACTCCTCCCTTGGCGCCGCCGTAGGGAATGCTCGATATCGCACATTTCCATGTCATGAGGAAAGAAAGAGTTTTTATCTCATCTGCGTTAACATTTTGGTGATATCTTATACCCCCCTTCGCCGGTCCACGTGCTATGTTGTGCTGAAAGCGGTATCCCGTAAAAACGCGTATCGAACCGTTATCCATCTTAACGGGGAAATTAACCGTTAACTCTCTCTTGTGACTTTTCAAAACCTGTCGCATTCCATCGTCTAATTTCATAAGATCCGCTGCCCTGTCAAATTGTTTTAAGGCATCGCTAAAAAGACTTCCGCCATTTCCATTTTCCATCTGAATGACCTCCTCAAATTAGATGCTATCTTAGCATCGATCAATTTTATATCTTTTGAGGTGAAAATATAAAACAATTTAAGGAAAACGACATTTGCGATCTTAATTAACATTTAATTAAAAAAAAACATTTAAGATCATTTTTTTAATGCTAAAGTAAATCATGCCTCTATCAATTTTTTTTCAGTTATGTAAAAGATTATCTTCTCCGTTCCGTCATCTATCGATTCAACGGACGTGTCGATCGTTATCTCCGGATTTTCGGGTGGTTCATATGGATCATCTATTCCGGTAAAACCTTTTATCTCCCCGCTCAACGCTTTTTTGTAAAGTCCTTTTGGATCTCTTTCTATTAAAATTTCCAGTGGACAATATACAAATATCTCTACGAAATTAGAGCATCTTTGACGTACTTCATGCCTTACATCCTTGTAAGGCGATATAAAAGCGCAAAGCGTTGGAATTCCGTTATCGCTTAGCAGTTTTGCCACAAAGCCGACCCGCCTTATGTTTTCATCCCTGTCTTCTTTTGAAAAGCCAAGATCTTTCGTGAGTTCTTTTCTCACCACATCACCGTCAAGTCTTTGAACATGTGGTATGCCCATCTTTTTAAGGCGTCTTTCAACTTCCAAAGAAAGCGTTGTTTTACCGGATCCCGAAAGTCCGGTAAACCATAGGACAAACCCTGTTTTTACTTTAGCCAATTCGAAAGATCCCTCCCTATGATGTTTTGAGTTTTTAAAATGTCTTCACGATAAAACTCCAAAAGCATTTCGCGCGTTTCACGCTTCATCTTTGGTTTTTGAACTTCCTTTGCGCGTATTTTTTCGAAAAATCCTATTATCTTTATCCCCTTCTTCGGGAAAAGATAATTGGCCCTTTTTTCAAGGAAGCTGCCAAGTGTGTTCAAATTTTTTGAAATTTTTGCGTATATTCTCCGCTTTGGCACACCGGAAACGTTGTATTTCACGCTGATATCCGGTACAAATCCATCATCTACTTCAAGAAATCTGAAGATATCTTTTATCATTTCAAGCGGCCTTTCTTCCAAATCATCCGTTAAGTATATCTTCACATCCGAAAAATTTTCAAGGTAATCTTTCACCTGCGCATGATAAAGACCTACGTCTTTGTAAAACCACATGAATTCCCAGTTTTCTCTCATTCTTTTTGATTCTGCAAGAAGGCCTTCTTCAAAAGAAAGATTTTCTCTGCCATCGCGCACGAGATGGGTGTAAGCGGAAAAAGCTCTTGAAATTGGGTTTCTCAATATGATTATGATTTTGGGGTTTCCTAAGTATTTCTTTATCTGTTTTATCGCATTTTCATGGTAGTAGAGGTTATCGACGCTTGCCTCCCCTATTGCCTTTCTTTCAGGCGTTGTCCATTTGAAAAGTTTTTTGTAATCTTCAAAAGTTTTGACTATGTGCTTTTCAACTACATCATCGCCTATACCTTTAATGGGAAAATTTAAAAATTGGGCCGTGAAAAATTTAGGCTCTTTAACAGGCGAAATGTATATCTGTTTGTGTTGTTTAAGATAATAACTCAGAGACGTTGTTCCACTTTTTGCTGCCCCGACTATTAAAAAATTCGGAAGTCTTACATCATTTGCTTTTGTCATAGTAATCCGTTAAAATGTTTGAAATTTCCGGTCTTGTGAATTCTTTTGGAAGTGTCTCACCTTTGGAAAGCATCTCGCGCACCTTTGTGCCACTAAGGTAGACGTGAAATTCATCCGAGTGAGGACACGTCTTAGAAGTTGCCATTGATTCACATTCTGTGCAGTAGAAAGCATTTTCAAATTTCATGGGAATTATTCCAATTTCGCTTGGATCGAAAAGATCGAAGATCTTTTGGGCATCGTAAGTTCCGTAATAATTTCCAACACCTGCGTGATCTCGCCCTACTATGAAATGCGTACATCCGTAATTTTTCCTGCATATAGCATGAAACACAGCCTCGCGAGGGCCTGCGTAATGCATATTGGCCGTGAAGATACCCAAGATGACTCTTGACTTCGGAAAATATTTGTCTATCATAACTTCGTAGGTTTTCATTCTTAAATCTACCGGCAGATCGTCAGATTTTGTTTCGCCCACGAGGGGATTTAAGAATAATCCGTCGCAAATCTCCAACGCAACTTTTTGTAAATATTCGTGAGATCTGTGAATCGGGTTTCTCGTTTGAAAGGCCACAACACTTTTCCAACCCATTTTATCGAAAAGTTTTCGTGTCTCGGCGGGAGTAAATCTGTACTTTTCAAGCTGTCCGTAATCAAACCCTTTCAGAAGTCTTACCTCTCCTCCTATGAGAAACGTACTTTCTTTTTTCAACCTCGCAACTCCCGGATGTTTGAGATCATCAGTTCCGAAAACACCTAAAGATTCTTTCTCTGCGTTGCGCGTGAATTTGTCTTCCACTTTGACAGAAGCGTGTATATGACCGTTAAAATCGGTTAAAAGGATCGTTTCACCGTTTTTGATGTTTTTAAAGCTTGATTCGTCGATTGGAAGCGTTATCGGTATTGTCCATATCAAGTCATTCGATAAACGCATTTTGTCAATGACACGGATGTAGTCCTTTTCTTTCATGAATCCGGTTAACGGACTGAAAAGACCTGTAGCAATGTTTTCCACATCTCTGAGTTTGTAATCCGGAATTGGTATCTTTTTGAAATTTTCTGAATTCTGCAAAATTTCTTTGATCTCATCTTCATCAACGACGAGATTGACGAGTTTTCCTCCGTGTGGTTCTATCATTTAATTCTCCCGTCTTTGAAAAAAAGTATTTTTGTTCTAAAATATCAAGTACAAATATATTGTATCATAGCGAGGAAAAATTTGAAGCGTATCATCATATACCTTTTATTTCTTGGAATAGTATCGGTCATAACCTTTTATTTCTTGAGCAATTTCAGCGGTGGGATCGAATGGGGAAAGATCGTAAACTTTTTCCTGGTAAACCCGTGGGGATTATTGGGCATATCGAGCCTTTTGTTTTCATGGATAACGGATACCCTTATAACCTACATTCTGATCAGAAAAATCATACTTGTGCCTTTTTCTTTTCTTAAATCTTTTAATATGTCGATCATAGGCATATTCTTCAACAAGCTTTCACCTGCTTCAACCGGAGGAAGCGTTTTTCAAATAGCGTATCTTAAAAGGAATGGAATAAATTTCGGAAGTTCTGTTTCGATAACCGAATTGAGATACATAATAAAGCAAAGCGCAATGGTATTTGTAGCGGCAATGGGATTTTTAATTGTGCTTCCAATCGTGGAGAGAAATGAAATCACGTTTTTTCTGTCTTTGCTTGGCTTTAGTCTCTCAGTAGGTGTGATCGTGCTTTTCTTTTTGATAAACGTAAGTGCTAAAATCAGGGCCTCTCTTTTGGCTGTGACAAAATGGGCGATAGGTCTTTTAAGATTCAGCAAAAAGTTGAGTCCCAAGATTCCAGATTTAAATCAAAAAGCGGAGAAAGAGTTCAAAAATTACATTCAAAGCATGGGAATGATAGTTCAAAATTGGAAATACATCATACCCGTTTTTCTTCTTGCCATGCTTTCGGCGTTAAGCCATCTTTTTTTGGCTTTTGCCGCCGTTCAATCTTTCGAAATTTTTGAGAATATACCGAAAGGCATATTGGATGTCGTTTCACTTCAAGCAATCGCAACGACTATCATCTTCTTTTCCCCAACTCCCGGATCGGCTGGATTGGCTGAGGGCGGATTTTACCTATTTTTTTCAACGATAATTCCTCCCAAATTCCTTGCGACGGTGACACTTGAGTGGAGAATCCTAAACTATTTCATACCCCTCGCTTTGAGTGGCGTGATATTTTTGATCATATCTTTTTCGAGGATGGTGAAAGCGAAAAAATGATGAGAATTCTCTATGTTTTTGTTATTTCCGTAGGCCTTTTTCTTGGGTTTGTTTCTTTACTTTTACTACCGAGATCTCCGTTTGTTCCGTTTAATTGGTATGGACTTTTGATATTTCTGATCGCATCTTTCGTCTTTGCCCTGTCTTTGAAGTTCAGAAGGTTCCTTCCATATGTCATCTTTTTCCTTGGCGTTCTTGCCATGCTCAACACCTACCTGTACTTTCGTGAATGTTCACAGATAAAGGGTATGGAACTCTTTGGAGGATTCTTCATATCTCTTGCTCCTCTTTTCTCAACGAATTCCAAAAAAATCAGAAGATCAAAGCGTAGATCTTCTTGCTTAACTTCCAAGTAATTCTGACCATGGCAAAAGAGATGATAAGTGCGATCGCAAAGAACAAAAGATTTATCTCCAAACTGCTTTTGAGTCTAAGCGGAGGATAAAGTATAAAGCCCAAACCAAGCAAAAGTCCTTCGACGAATCCATTCACGAGGTATATGCCGAGTGTATGCCTTCCGAACTCATTGAAGATTTTCGACAAAATTGGTAATTTTCCAGACATGATGTAGGCAAATTTCAAAAGTATCGGTATAAAAACAACGGAAAAGGCAAGACCTATTGGAGCCATCAGCGGGATACCGTCTTCGTATTTATATGGCATGAAATAGAATTCAATGAAGCTCAAAATGTAAAGTGCGACACAAAGCACGATGGTTTTGGAAGGAAGAGTTTTTCTCCAGTAGAAATCGGATTTGCTGACTTTGTCAAAGGTTGACATCCCCCATACGTAAAAGAAAAGCCATGTGAAGGGATTTCTGTATGCCCAAAAAGTACTTATCCAGTGGATGTCATAATAATTTGGCACGTAATAAAGCGCTGAAAAAAGCATCATCAAAATGAAAAGAGATGGAAGCAATATTTTGAATTTTGAAGGCGGTATTTCAATCAAAAGGGGAGTTATCAGGTAAAAGATCACAAGTACAAATATGAAATAATACTCTTCAACGGCATTTCCAAGCAGGTAATAGCCAAGGATATCTTTCAAAGAAAAAACCTTGCCGAAGTTGATAAAGCCACTGAGAAAGTATTGCATGATGATGTAAAATGTTGACCAGATAATGTAGGGAATTACCACAAGCCTTAACCTTGACAAGATAAATCGCTTTGGATTCCTCCTTGCAACTCTTACGGAAAAATATCCGGTTATGAAGAAAAAGATTGGCATCGCAACGATGAAAAAATTCAAAAAAGTAAAGGCGAGCTCGAGATTTGCGGAATTAAAAGATTGTATTTGGTAAAATATGTTGTGTGCAAACACAACTACCCATATCGCAAGACCGCGGAGAATATCGAATTCGCCTGATGTATGTTGGCCTTTTGAATGATCAACGCTATCAATGGCCACTTTTAATATATAACGTTAACTCCCCTGTTTTTGAGCATGTTAATTCCATTTACGACCGTTGATTGATTGAAATCTATTTCGTTGTTTTTGACGTCAACGATGCTGCCGATCTTCAAATACATATCGTTGATGATGGCATTCATATCTGAAATTTTGTTTGATGAAAGATCTATTCTGAGTAAATTTTGCATGTTGGATATCGGCGACAGATCCGATATGTTGTTTGAAGAGATATCCAATATCCAAAGATTCGGTACGGTCGATATTATGTTGAAATCCGATATGTTGTTTGAATCCAACATGAGCCAGAGAAGATGTAGCATTTTTGAAAGTGATGGCATGTATTTAAGCGTTATGTTGTTGAAATTCAAATTCAATATCTCCAAATTCGAAAGGTTTACAAGTGGAGATATATCGGATATCTGGTTGAGTTCGAGATCGAGAAATCTGAGTTTATCGAGATTTGAAAGCGGTAAGAGATCGCTTATCATATTTGCCCCGGCGTTAAGCCATTCAAGACTCTTCAGATTCGCAAGCGGAGATATGTCTTTTATCATGTTGGAGTAAAGGAACAATTCACGTAAACCCGTTAAACTCGCAAGAGGCGTTATGTTGCTTATCTCGTTGAATCCGAGATCGAGCGATGTAAGATTTGTGAATTTCGAAAGGAACGTTATCTCGGAGTTGCTGAGATTGAATCCGCTCATTCCAAGGTTATGAAGTTGCGTCCATTTTTCTATGAAACCAAGTTGCGAAACCGGGATAGGATTGTAACTTATGTCAAGGCTTAACAAAGACTGTCCTATGCCTTCAAGAGGTGTTACGTCTTTTATCGCATTCGAACTCAAATCGAGAAACTGCAAATTCTTGAGATTTGCCAGCGCGCTTATGTTTGCTATCTTGTTTGAACTTAGATCAAGTACCGTAAGGTTTACAAGACTGGCAAGCGGGCTTACATCGACTATATCGTTGTGGCTTAAGTTGAGCATCGTAAGGCTCGTCATCGTCGCCAGAGGGCTCAAATCGCTTATATGGTTGTAACTTAGATCGACTGATTTAAGATGCAATCCTTTCAGAGGCGATAAATCGGTGATGTTATTTCCAACCAGATCAAGCGTTGCAAGGTTGGTAAGGTATTGTAAGCCATCCAAATTCGAAAGCATCATATTCGAAGACGGCCAGTTATTTTCGATAGATGTTATCCTTGAAAGCTCAGACGTGTATATCGGGCCAGCCGGCAAGTTCAAAATCGATCTTACAAGTGCCTCGAGTTTAGGATTCGTAAATGTCACCATCGGACCCATATCGACTGTAAAGGTTGCACCTTTCGAAGCGGTGGAAAGGCCACTTGCATTTTTCGTCACGATCACCCATGTGTAAATACCCGTCGGTAATTTTTCAAAATTAAAATGAGTTTGCGTCGATGATCCTATCTTCTTTATCCAATCACCCATCTTTTCAAGGTAAAGTTCGTAATTAACGTTTGTCTGTGTCGAGGTCCATGTCATCGTTATTTGGGTTGAAGTTGACAGGTCGGTGATTTTTGGAGCCACGGCAACGGCCGGAGTCGGATTATATTCAAATTTGCCGATGTTGGGCTGCACAACGGTCAAACCCGAGATGAATTCCCACATCTTTTGCTGATTTAAGAGATAATTTTCAAGTTTTACGACACCGATATTTCTCGCAAAGTAAAATTCTCTCTTGAGGTTATTCAAAATGAGATCAACCTTCAGGACATCTTGGTAGGTTTTATTCCCAATAGAAAGAGACTGATAAGAAGATGCCCTTTCAAAGGCCGTGCCTTCCGGCGATTTCAAGAAAGTTGTGCCCGAAGCGTTACCCGTGTTGGCATTGTCTATCACAGGAACACCTTTGTAGAAAACGGTAGAGCCTGCCTTCGTAACACTGAAAGAGAGACTTTCCATCTTTTGAGGCTCTCCCTTGTATGCTTCGGGAATCTTTATCTCGTAATTTATCATTGTTGCGTTTTTACTCGTTTGAGTTGCCTCGTAAATCACATCTTCATTTACAGTGAATGAAGAAGCGGGTGTTGATTTGTAAGCAGAGAAATCCATCCACATGGAATTGAAGAAATCTTCAAAAGCCTTTTGCGTCGGATTAACGCCTAAAGTGTCAACAAGTGGTACGCCTGCAGATATTTCAACACGATCAACCTGACCCGATCTTATCGGGAAATAAGATCCGAAGGCCTTGGTCATCTGAGAAACTATGTTTGAAAAATCGGAGTATCCCCATTTGTTGAAAGCCCTTAACTTGAAATTGTAGATCATTGAAGGCATAAGATCAGTTGCAACATAAGTTGTAGCCATCTGCGACAATTTTGTGGTAGGCGTCGATGTAAAAGTGGTTCCGGTCGATTGATAAAATTCAATGCCGCTTTCGTTGCCGGGATTAACCCAGGAAAGACTTATCGTGTTCGTCGAAAAATCGGTTACATTCAAAGCAGTCGGAGCCTTTGGCGGAATTCCATTTGTCATACGCACAACAACGTTTGAAAATGGCGAATTTCCACCTTTATTTGACGCTAACAGTTTGTAAGAGTAAGTTGTTTCAGGCGTTAGATTTCTATCTGTATAACTTAGCACATTGCCAGGCAAATCCGTTAATTGTGCAAATGCACTGCCTGTGCCTGAAGCCTTGTAAACGGTGAATTTGGAGACATTTGGAGAACTTTCTGACCAGGAAAGTGAAATTGTATTTGTCGATGAAGACGTTACACTCAAAACAGGAGCTTGCGGTGCTGCCATCAAAGTGGTTGCAGAAGCAATGTTAGACGGAGCGGAAAGTCCATACTGATTCTTTGCTTTCACCTCATAAAAATACTTGGTAGAAGGAGTTAAACCTGTATCCACGTAGTTTGTCGCTTGAACTGTCGCCACTTGCGCAAAAGTCCCATTTGAGGATAAACTCCTGTAGACTACAAAGGATTTTCCCGTGCTATTCCATACCAACTGTATTGAAACCGAACTCAATGCAGTTGCACTAAGATTTTTCGGTGCAGGCGCAACGAAAAGAGAACAACTTGCCAAAATCACAGCAAGCACAAGCACCGAGAGCAATACCACACTCCATAAAGTTAACCTTTTCAATTTTATTCCTCCCTGGTCGTTGAATTCAAATCATTCTATCATTTTTAAGTGAAATAGTCAAATATCAGATCGGTGATCTGAAAAAACCTCTATGCCTATTTTTTCAAGATGAGAATTACCTATTTTTTCAATCACGGGAATCACCACCGCATTTCCGACTTTTTTCTTGTCAGAAAAAATCCATCTTTCAAAATTCTCATTTTTGTCGAATTTAAAGCCCAAAGATGTGATAAAATGCTTTATTCTCTCGTGAACCTGAGGTGAAAATTTTTCGGATTCAATGATCATCCCAATCGCAACGGCACGACCGTGAGATATCGAATTGTTCGATGCACTTTCCATTGCATGGCCTATCGTATGGCCAAAATTGAGGATATGTCTGAGATTTTTATCTTCTGGATCCTTCAAAATCACGTCAAGTTTGTCTTTGACGGCAATCTTGACGATCTCGTCTATGACATGAAGGTTTTTAGTCATGATCTTTTCGAGGTTGTCTTCCATGTATTGAAATAACTTTTCATCGTAGACGGCTCCGATTTTCACGGATTCAACTATGCCTTCTTTGAATCTTTCATCATCGAGGCTTAATGCGTAAATCGGATCTATAAACACGTCAGGTTTTCCGAATGTTCCAACGAGATTTTTAACGCCGTTGAAGTTTATCGCAAATTTGCCTCCTATCGACGCATCGACCATTCCCAACAAAGTTGTGGGGAAAAGTTCAAAATTCATCCCTCTCATGTAAGTGGTCGAAGCAAAACCAACCGCATCCGTCAGTGTTCCTCCTCCGATTGCCATGATCTTTGAACTTCTCGATAAACCATTTTCAAGGAAGATATTCCATAATCTTTGGGCTGATTCTATGCTTTTGAGTTTCTCCCCGTCATCGACTTCCATTCCTTCCATGTCCCATATCTTCTTGACGTTTTTCGATACGATGCAAAGATCCGATCCTCTAACGTCCATGTTGTGAAAGATCTTAACCCTCTGGTAAAGGTTGAATTCATCGATTTGCCGGCTTTCTACCAACCTTTTTACGATCTTCGCACTCACATGATTTGCCTCAAGTGAATCCGTGTCGATCGTTTCATAGAGTTCGTAAAGCGGTTTTCTTTTTTCAAATCTTGAAAGAAAGGCGTCTTTTCCACCCTTTACAAGAGGCCTCGGAGAATTTTCAACTCTGTTCCAGAGTACTTGTGGATCGGCTTTCAAGTAGAAGGTACGCATCGTTTTGAGTATCTCCCTGTTTTTTGGTCTTTCAATCACACCGCCACCGGTGGAGATGACAACTTTATCCATTTTTGAATATCTTTCAAGCAAGATGCTTTCCAAATCTCTGAATTTTTCTTCGCCCTTCTGCTCAAAGTACCTTTCAATCGAGCCGTGAATTTTTTCGAATTCTTCATCCAAATCGACGTATTCAAAGCCCAAAATTCCGGCAATCCGCTTTCCTATCTCGCTTTTTCCACAACCCATCATACCGATAAGCGCTATTCTACCTTCCAATCTTGACACGCTCCCTGTAGTTTTCTATTCTGTTTTTGAACTCCTCAAAGGTGAATCCTCCGAACTCCTCGATCAATTCCGAAAGAATGACGGTTGAAAGAACCCCGGTTGCAACGACAACTATGGCGGCAACTACGCAAGTATCGGACCTGACGTAAGACGTTTCAACTTCGGTACCGCTGAAGATGTCAACGCTTTTTACACCGCGCTTTTGCGTCGAAATAGGCTTTGAAATGAGGTTAACGATGACCTTTTCGCCGTTTGTCATTCCTCCCTCTATCCCTCCGGCATGATTTGTCTCCCTTACAAATCCGCCGTGAATTTGATCGACTGCCTCGTACCCCTTCATCTTCCAGATATTCTCGGCATCTCCAAACAACACTCCTCTGACGGACGGAATATCGAAAAGTGCAGAGGCTATCGTTGACGTCAACCTCTTTTCGCGTTGCGTAAAAGTTCCTATTCCGGCAGGCAATCCATCTACGATAAGGGTTACCTTACCTCCGAGTGTATACCCTTGGTCGTACCCTTTTTTTATTTCCTCTATCATCTTTGACTCGGCAGACGAATCTGGACAAAGCATAGGGTGAAGATCTATTTTCGGTTCTTCGTAAGCCATTGCGTATGTTTCAACGGAGCCGACGGCCCTTGTGAAACCGTAAACTTTTATACCGACATCTTCGAGCACTTCTCTCGAAAACTCTCCAAGAGCCACATCCATAACCGTCCTTCTGGCACTTGCCCTTTCGGTGACTATGCGTGTATCGTCAAGATCGAATTTCAGAATGCCTCCAAGATCGGCATGCCCTGGTCTTGGCACCGTTGTTTTTTCATTCGGAGGATTCGTCGATTTATTGGATATGACAAAAGTCAGCGGTGCACCTGTTGTTTTGCCATCCCACAAACCTGTTGTTATGCTGACTTTATCGTCTTCTATTTTCATCCTATCGCCGCGCCCGTAAACGGATTGTCTCAATTTTAGCCTTTCGTTTATCCTCTCAATATCTGGCTTGAAATGAGACGGGAAACCTTCTATTATGCCGTAAAAGCCTTGACCGTGTGAGTCGCCTGATGTCAGAATTTTCATAAAACCACCCGCTTTAAATCCTCAAAAAAAGACGGATAACTTATAGAAACGATCTCCGAATTTTTTATCTCAACGCCATTTGCACACACCCCTGCGATCGCCGCCATCATGGCAATTCTATGATCTCCAAGTGGATCGACCGTACTCATTTGGAGCTTTTGTTCTCCCTCAACTTCAAAGCCGTCGGGATACTCTTCTACATGGGCTCCCATACCGGAAAGCATCGAAACAACGGCGCTTATTCTGTCAGATTCTTTTGTCCTGAGTTCTGAAGCACCTCTGACTATCGTTTTACCCTTTGCAAAGGCACCGACAAGGCCGACAAGGGGGACTTCATCGATAAGCAAAGGAATTTCTTTCGGAGATATCTCTATACCTTTGAGTTCAGAACTTTCAACGATGAGATCTCCGTAAGGTTCAAATTCTTGGACAACGTTGGAAATCTCGATGTGCGCGCCCATTCTCTTTAAAACTTCCAAAAAGCCGGTTCTCGTATTGTTAAGTCCGACTTTTTTTATTTTCAGACGTGCATTCGGGTGGCAAAGGCCAAGTGCTATGAAGAAAGCGGCAGAAGAGAAGTCACCGACAACAATTGACTTGAAAGCCGGTATTCTCGAAGGCCTTATTTTTATCGTGTTTCCTGTTTTCTCTATCGCACCGAAGGCTTTCAAAAATTGCTCCGTGTGATCGCGACTTTCAAATGGTTCTCTGTACGTTGAAATATCATCGCCGCTAAGGGCAGATACCACAAAAGCGGTTTTCACCTGTGCACTTGAAACCTTAGACGTATAATCGGCATGACCGACCTTTCCGCCTCTTACGGAAATAGGAAGGTTTGATGCGTGATTACGTCCGTCAAAAATACCACCGAGTTCCGAAAGAGGCTCTATCACCCTTTCCATAGGCCTCCTTGAAAGAGATTCATCTCCGTAGAGCACGGAAAAAACGGGTAATCTTGAAAGAAAGCCAAGACCTATTCTTGTTGTCGTTCCAGAATTTCCGCAGAATATCGGAGAAGACGGTTCATGCACTTTTTTCATCTCAACGTCGAGGACGCTTCCATTCAAAGATACAACGGCCCCGACACTTTTGACGAGTTCCATCGTTCTACTCGTGTCATCGGCGATAAGAGGATTTTCGATCTCGCATTTTCCGTCGGCCATAGAAGCAAAAAAGATCATCCTATGCGTTATGGATTTATCCGGAGGGACGGTTATCTCTCCTCTTATCCTTTGAGCACTTGGAATTATCATATGCCCTCCATTGTTTTCACAAGGTCCATGGACATTTCATAAGTCGATGCAAACTCTTCGAAGTTAAGACTTTGTTGTCCATCGGAAAGGGCCTTTTCCGGATTTTCATGTACTTCTATCATAACACCGTCGGCGTTAACCGCGACAACTGCCTTTGCAAGTGGCGAAATGAGATCTCGCCTTCCTGTGGCATGACTTAAATCGACGATTATGGGAAGATGGGAAAGGATTCTTACAAGCGGTACGGCGGAGATATCAAGTGTGTTTCTCGTGTACTTTTCAAAAGTCCTTATTCCCCTCTCGCACAGTATGATCTGCGAGTTTCCATGATAATAAAGATATTCGGCGGCCAAAAGCCATTCCTCAATGGTTGACATAAATCCCCTTTTCAACAGCACGGGCTTTGTTGAATGACCAAGTTGTTCAAGTAACCTGTAATTTTGCATGTTCCTTGTCCCAACTTGTATGACGTCGACATATTCTTCGAAGATCGAGATATCTTCCGGAGCCATCATTTCACTGACAATTTTCATGTCATATTTCTCTCCGACGTCTTTGAGAATTTTAAGTCCATCGATGCCGAGTCCTTGAAAAGCATAAGGAGAAGTTCTTGGCTTAAAAGCCCCGCCTCTTAAAAATTTGATTCCAAGATTAGACAAAAATTCAGCTTCTCTTTCCATTTGACCCTTTGATTCGACAGAACATGGGCCGGCGATGAACTGAAACCCTTCTCCTATTTTTTCATTTTCAACCTCTATCACGGATTTCTCCGGATGAAATTCCCTCGAAACGAGTTTAAAGGGCTTTAAAACGGGTATGACCTCTTCAACGCAATTTAAAGCTTCAAAGGCTTCTTTTCTTTCGTAGACGTTATCACCTATTATTCCGATGATCGTTTTCTCCGCTCCTTTTGATATGTTCGTTTCAAAATTAAAACTCTTTGCAAGATCGACAACCCTTTTCAAATCATCATCTGACGATCTTTGCTTCATCACGATTATCATAAAACTCTCCTCCTTTTCTATGAAAATCGGGGACTCTTTGAGTCCCCGATTTGTTATATGCATCAAAACCTACAGATCGCACACGACAAACCGGGTGCGTCCATAATAATAGTAATTTTCAACGGTAAATGTTCTCATCGCTTATCACCACATTTAAGAATATTCTACCACAAAATTCACAAAAAGATTGGTGCTGGAAGCTATGCCGTTTTAACGGCAGAAGACAGCACCTCTTTTGTTGCCTCATTTCGTCGCAATTTATCATACTGCCATCCATACCACCGTCAGCTTGCTGTTTAATATCAGACGACAGGGTCTGGAGCTGGAGAAGCACTCCACACAGAGAGAGTGTCATGATTGGGATAACGTAGGCCGTGTTACAAGCCTTAGGCTGGTCATAGCGCGGTTACAAGCCGCATGGTTTAACCATGGCGGTCTATGATCCGCCGATCCCTATCTCTACCGTGTACATTCTTTGATAATCGTACCCGGCGTAATCTCCGTAATTAAGCACGTA
>DYLQ01000063.1:0-4410 GCA_020722015.1 Thermotoga sp.
CATGAATCTCCAATATGTTTTTATATCTTTGTAGTAAGGTTCATTCGCAAAATTGGCATTGAACAAAGTTTTATCCACAGCAGTAATAACGACAGAATGTTTTCTCTGCTGTAACCAGTTAAATATCGCGGTAGTTATTGCTGATCTCTGATGTCCTTTCAAGTCTCTCCAGGGGCTATTTCCTGAGTAAAAGTCACTCGTATGAATCTCTTTAATTTCTTCTCCAACAATATCGCTAAGGCTTGAAAGCAATTCGTTCCATTCTGATTTGGTTTTTCTCATCCGATGAGAATCGGCAACTACACCAGCCATAACTGCAAATGGCTCTTGGCCCATTCCGCTTTCGTCAATGTATATAAATTGCATGGTTTTATCCCTTCTTATTCCAAAAACTTCCATCCCTTCAAATCGGGAAAGTAATCGTATTTCTCCGAGTCGTTATATCGCCAACTTCCATCTTTCGGCACAACGATTCCGCCAAAGAGTCTCTTGCCTTTTTTATTTTCCGCCTTGATATACGCGGCTAATCCTTCCGCCTTGTGTTTTGCGGTTTCGGCGGTAATGCCTTCTTTTGTGTCGAACAAACCAATCCTTCCATCTTTGAATTTCACAATCCAATCAACGAAGAAGGGTTTTAACTCGCCGTCTTTATCGGTATATGGAACGGCAAAAGATGCTGCATCGGATTCTCCGTTCTTGCAGAACCAGTCAACGTTTGCCAATGTGTTATTCAAGAACTCTGCAAACTCCTTTTCTGGCTTGCGTGCGTCTTTGGCTTCAAAGAATGGTTGCAAAATAGACTCCTTGTATTTCACTTCGGCAAAGCGGTTGTTGTAATTGCGCGATGAAGGGATTTCCCATTCTTCGGTCGTTACGAGTTCTTTCTTTTGCTTGCCAACATTCGCGCTGTAAATCTCTTTCGCTCGATTGATTGCGTCAATAAAATACTGCCTGTTGTCCTTGTGCAATGTGATGATCTGCGCCCGCGTGGTTGCGCTGGTAAATTCATGCGGAAATCTCGTCTTGAAGAAATAATGAATGGCATCCTTGACACGCCCAACGGAGCGCATTTCAGGGAAAAACTCTGGTTTCAAACTTTCGCGGGCAAAAGCATCGAACAGTTTTTGAATTTCGACTACATTTTGCCTGCGCTGGACATGCTCACCTATTTTGGCAATATGTGTTGGATGTTTGTCCAAGTCAGCGACAAGACCATCGGACAGCATTTCAATGCTTACATTTTTTATCTTTAGGTTGATCTTGCTTTTCAACTTCAATTCGTCTGCGGCGGTTAGAAAGTCGCGGATGAATTGCGGAGATAAACGAGTTTCTTCACGGAATCGTTTTGGATGGACGGAGCGCAATTGAATTGGCTTGTAATCTTTCCTTCGGCTGGCATATTGAACGGTGAGATAACTTCCCGCAATATCTTCGATGATGGACAAATCTTCGAGACTGGTAAAGACAAAGCCTGTATTCAGTTCGTCGTTATCGTAATACTTCAATTCTGGCATTCGCAAAATGCGCCCGACGGTTTGAATGGAAAATTGCAGGCTTTTCCAATCGCGGAATAAGGCAAGAATCGAAGCGCGTGGACAATCCCAACCAAGCGCAATCGCTTGTTTGAAAATCATCACTTCCACTTCGCTGTCATTGCGAGTGATGTTTTCAAGGTTGGTTTTATCTTCGGAAAGATAAATCGCAAGTTTGCCGTTCTTGACGGTGATCTTGTGATTCTTTTCCAGCATCTTCACAACATCGTCTTTGAAATCGGCTTCACCCTGCTGTTTATCGGGTAGTTGAATAATCAGCAACGGATTGACGTTTACGCCAAGCGTCTCGAATGCCTTTGCGAGTTCTTCCCGCTTTTCGATTGCCATCCTCAAAACAAATTCGTCTGTGCCTTCTTCCCCTTTGCTTTTGACAAACAGGGTTTCCGTAGTTTCCTTGATAATTTCGTTTTTGAAGCCTGGGTTGATGACCACATGCTTCTTTATCATTTCTTCCTTGATTACTTCTTCACGATAAACAGTGACAGATTCGTCGCCTTGCATATTCGGCGTAGCAGAGACTTCGATGGTCACTTTCGGCTGGAACATGCCAATAAGTTCCCGTGATATTTCCGTCTTTGAAGCAAAGTGGCTTTCGTCAATCACAAGTATGATGGTTTTTCCCGCGTCGCGGGTATTCTGCAAAACCACCGAGAGATTTAAATCCTTCTCGTTATCCCGAATGTAGATATTGTCTTTCTTGTTGATACTTTCCCAATTCAAAAACAATATCTCTTTATCGCCAATCTGACGGTCTATTAAATCTTCAAACGAAACACAACGCAGGGCTTTGGAATCGGCAAAGTACTTTTCGAGTTTTTCTTTCGATTGGGTATGCAATTGACGGGGAGCAGTCCAGATAAAGGCAAAACTGCGCGTGTCTTCGCGATGTTCCACCAGTTGTTTGAGATATTCCGCCATCATCACGGTTTTGCCTGAGCCAGTGGGGGCTTTGAACACGATGGTTTTATTCCCGCCGAGTTCGATCAGGCGGTTGGTTTTGGCGCACAATTCGCGGACGGCTTTGGTTTGATAGACCGAGTCTCGAATCATTGGTAGATTCTCCGATATACGCGCAAAATGGCTTCTGGAATGGCACAGACTTTGACCTTATCTTTCATGTCTGCAAATTCACTGGCAAAGTTATCATCTTCGAGCGAGAACACATAAACGCTCACAGGTTTATCCAACTTTTCGAGTTCTTCCTTCAAATCGGAAATCGAAAGTTGGTCGAAAAGTATTGCCGTATAACGCTGGTTGTTTTTGAAGATTTTCCAAACATCGGTTTCGGTCACAAATTCAAATGTGCCTTCTCTCAAACAAAGCATTTCCACGGATTGGCGCGTGAGCAATTCTTTATTTTCGTCGCTTGGTTCGGAAGGCACAAAAGAAGTGCGGAAGTATTTCAGGTTGCCGCCAAGACCATCTTTGAATCCATCGAAATTCTTTATACCCCATAACCGCAAGGTATTATCTTTGAATTCGCCTCTTATTTGGCCAAAATCACTTTCATTAACTTGTCGAATCTTTTCATACTCTGCTAAGACTGATTCTATTTTCTTCAAATGTGAAAGGCCAAGTTTCTCTTCAAAAAGAAGTTTCTTATCACTCCCGACAAATTCATAGCCTTCGATTACTCTTTTTACGCGTGGGTAGCAAATTTCTGTCATTATTTTGTTCTCATTATTGGTAATGAGAATTGACTGCCTGTTGCCTCCATCCTCTTCGTTCAATTCAAGAACCGCATGTGCTGTTGTTCCGCTACCTGCAAAAAAATCAACAATAATCTCATCGCCACCCGCTTGGGTTGCGATTGAAAGTATGTGTTTTATAAGTCTGACAGGCTTCGGTGTATCAAAATCCACGTTCTCATCATTCAATATTTCTCTTAATTCGCTTCGTGCCTCTTGGTTATCTCCAACCAATTCACGCTCCCACCAAGTGGATGGGACTATTCCTTTCTGCAAATCTGAAACAAACTTTTTTAATCTCGGAAAACCTTCGCCATTTGCACCCCACCAAATCCGATTTTCCTTGACATGAATCTCGTGCGTCGACTTTTCATAACGCCAAACTCGCTGGCGCGATGGATAAACCTTCTTTTTAGTAAATGGGTTTATCAATGGGTAATATAAATTTGGTCTCTGTTCGGCTGTTTTATTGCAAGTGTAATCGCTAGAAATCCATGCTCCGCGTGGGTCATTGTCAGGATTGCCTGCCCTTGCGTTTTGTTTTTCAGTCCGTTTTAGGAATGATATTTGCCAACCCTCAGGGTCTTTTTTGTTTTTCTTTGCTTTTTTGGCATACACAAGAATATGATCGTGCATATCAGAAAGATAAGTAGCGTCATTTTGCGGAGATTGTTTCTTTTGCCAAACCACATTTGCAACAAAATTCTCTTCCCCAAAAATTTCATCCATCAAACATCTCAGATGATGAACCTCATCATCGCTGATTGTCATAAAGATAACGCCTGTTGATTTTAGAATATTTCGGGCAAGCCTCAATCTCTTATCCATAAATGAGAGCCATTTGCTATGACGAAAAGCGTCTTCGTTGTCTACAAATCTATCGTTGTAGCGAAAATCGTTACTTCCGCTAATGCCTTTGTTGTATGGGGGATCAATAAAAATAACATCTACACTCTCCCCGTGAGTGTAATTGAGAACAGAAAGAGCGTGATAATTATCCCCCTCGATCAAAATATGAGTAGGTTGTTCAGGGTCAGTATTTATGGCTTTTTCGGGGACTTCTTCAAGCACAGGCAGGCTGTTCTGCGCCGCGAGTTCAAATTCCTCCCGCGTGCGTTCTTCATCCCACACAAGCCCGTATTTTTTGCGCTTTTCCAGTTTTTCGATGT
>DYLQ01000063.1:4462-4565 GCA_020722015.1 Thermotoga sp.
TGGGTCTCCGCGCCGAAATTATAGCATGGCGTGAAAAGGCTTTCTACCAAACCTCCCCAGGAAGGATTGCCAAAATGACAGTACATTTTTGAAAAAATGACAG
>DYLQ01000064.1 GCA_020722015.1 Thermotoga sp.
AAAACACGCCTTCCGGATATATCACCATCAATGGCCCTAAACTGCAAGAAGACATGCATCCGGTTTCTACAACCTTTACGACTTTATCAAGGGCGTATTTCTTTATCTCATTTTCAAGTGCGTCCTTGACAGAGATTTCTCCCGCAGAGATACATCCTCCGCCTGCACATATCAGAATTGTATTTTCAAGCATCGAATAAACCTCCTCACTTTTTGATTTGCGTTTTGACGAGTATATCTCCAAGTATTCTTCCACCCAATACATGTTCTTTGACGATACGCTTTGCCTGCTCAGAATCAACATGGCCGTAAACGACGGGATCTTGATCGCCCATTTGAACTTCGACCGTTGGCTCAACTTCACAAAGGCCCATACATCCGGATTGAATTACGGCGACATCCTCTATTCCGTTTTTATCGAGTTCATCGACAAGTGCTTTTAACGTGTCCTTTGCCCCAGCACTTATTCCACACGTTCCCATTGCGACTGTTATTCTTCCTCTCTTCTTGCTTTGACGTCCACTTAGATCTTTTAATCCCTTTTCCTTTATTTTTTCAAGATCCTCAAGGCTTTTTATCCTCATATTTTAAATTCTCCTTTCTTCTGTAACTGTCTATTATTTGTCGAACTTTATCTGGCGTTAAACGACCATAAAAATCTCTTTCTCCTATGAGCATAACGGGTGCCATGCTGCAAGCACCAAGACATCTCACCTCTTGAACTGAAAAAAGACCATCTGACGTTGGCTCATCACCTGAAACGCCTAACTCTTCTTTAACTCTGTCGGAAATTTTCTGACCGCCTTTAACATAACAAGCTGTTCCAAGGCATACTTTTACCTGGTATTTACCGCGCGGTTTCATGGTAAAGAAAGAATAAAAAGTAACAACACCAAAAACATTGCTTTCCGAAATTTGAAGTTTTTCAGCCACATGATGTTGGACCTCTTTAGGTAAATATCCGAATATTTCCTGAGCCTTATGCAAAACTCCGATAAGCATGCCCCTTTTGTCAGGCAAACTATCAATGAATTCATCCAATTCTTTGAATTTTGGGTCCGCTTCAAGGATTACAGGCATCATTTACACCTCCAAAGATTTTATTCACCGAAACACGCCTCCAATCTTTTGAAATATTCAAAAATCATCTTTATATTTCGAGGGTTTGACAAATCCAAACCTCTTACATCTTCTGAAGAAAAGCTATAACAATCATCGTTCTTACATCTTTTAATTTCCCATAACACTTGATTTGACGAGGTTACAAGAGTTGCAAACGCTTGTGCAATATCTCCTAAAGGCTGGCAATCTATCGTTTTTTTGAATAAAACGTTAACACTTGTACCCTTACCTTTTTGTGAAACGATTTTCACGTATCCTCCGGTTAACTCCGCATACTCTTTGAGTAACGGTAAACCGAGGCCGGTTTTTTTGTATTTAGTAGTGAAGAAGGGATCAAAAACTCTTGCGATTTGTTCATCGTTCATTCCACATCCATCATCCAAAATCTCAAACTCAAATTTTGTCTCATCTTCATGAAAATTAATTTTCACGCTCTTCGATCCGGCATTCACGGAATTTTCAGCTATGTCAATAAGATGATCGGTGATCGCTCTCAATCGGGAAAACCTGCCTCTTCTCCACCGCTCTCCTAAATCCCTCAAAATCTCTTCTTGGCGCCTCAATTTCCACCTTTGGAGAAATTATCTGGTCTAAATGATGCGCATCTGAAGATCTAAAAACTGTGCATCCTAAATCCTCCATTTTGCCGATGCATTCTATCGCATCAAATGCTGGTTCTTGCGGTATAAACCCAAGTTGATTTAAAACTCCAAAGGCTCTGTCGACATGTGCATAAACAAATAATCCACGAAATTTCCTTATAAGTTCAAATATCTTCTTAAGATCAAGGTCGACCGAAGCTGACAATATCTTTTCTTCCATGCCGATGAAATGATCTGTTTCATCTACCAAAAGTTGATAACCCAAAGTCTCAGGATCATTTTGAATATCAGGAAGATGCAATCTTACGATTTTCGAAAACTCTTCCGCTGCTTCAATGGACGGGAAATAACCAAGCACATGGACTTCTTCAGCACTTTGAATCTCAATTCCAGGGAGTACTTGCATTCCGTAGTTTAAAAATACATTTTCAAATACCCTTAAATTCCCACAACTGTTATGATCCGTTATTCCGACCCAATCAACGCCGGCTTTGACAAATCTTTTGGCCATTTCATTTGGAATCATGGTTATATCTGCACAGGGAGAAAGACATGTGTGGACGTGAAAATCACCCTTGAATCTCATTTTGTGCCACGTTACAAATCTTTTTTACGGCTTCAAATGTGTTCAATCGCGTTTTAAAAAGCGCAATTCCTTCTTTTTTAGCCTTTTCGATCGTTTCTTCTCCATAATCGTGGCCGTTACAAAGTACGATCGCCCTTATGCCCGTTATAACGGCAACGGCTATGATGTTTACGTGAGACTGAACGGTAAACCATACCGTATCAGGCTTTGCATTTCCCATGACCTCGCTGAGAAGATCGCACGCATATCCGTGAAAAATTTCTCCCTCTCCTTTCACGATCATCTCAAATCCCAATTCTGAGAGCACATCAATTTTCATCTTCGTGCCTCCAAAAATGCATCTCGACGAAAACGCCATTGCCTTTAGAAGAAAGAATGATCATCCTGTCAGCGCATTTTTTCATGTTGGAAAGGCCCATTCCCGCGCCAAAGCCATATTCTCTAACGTAATCCGGAGCCGTTGAATAACCATCTCTCATTGCCGTTTCTATATTTTCTATGCCCTTTCCGTTGTCGTTAACTCTCACTTCAACGAATTCTGGCTCAATGTAAGCTTTTATACGGCCTGTTGAGTTTGAATGTATGACGACATTCGTCTCCGCCTCATAAGTCGCTATTGCTATACGCTTCACGAATTTTGGGGAAAAATTCCTCGCTATCAAAAACTTTTTTAGTTCTGAAGCGCCTGTACCAGACAAAGATAAATCTTTGTAATCTATCTGAAATTCAAACTCAGTTCTCTCAATTTTGAGATTTTTGGGGATAGATCTATAAATGTCAACTCCGACGAATTCTTCGCGCCTTGAATCATGAACATAGAGAATGCTTAACTTTTTTAAAAGTGCAAGCATGAGATCTTGCTTTGTGACGATACCGATCACGCGATGATCTATCTCGTCGATAACCGGAAATCTGCCGTAACCGTACAACTCAAATTTTTTGAAAGCATCCATTATCTTATCGTATTTAAAAAGATAAACGACATTTCTACTCATCTTTTCCGATACCAAAAGACCGAGGGTACCACTTTCAAGTGCATGAATTATATCTTCTATGCTTATTATACCTTTTAATTTCCCTCTTTCATCCACAACGGGTAGACCAGATATTCTCCACGATCTCATGAGTTCTTTTGCTTGCAGTATCGTTTGATTCTCTTGTACTGTAACAACCGGCGAAGACATGAAATCACCAACCGAAAGTTCTGAAAAGTATGGCTGAATTTTTTTTATGAGATCGTCTATATTTTCCATGGTTTTAATTTCCATATCTATTCCCATTAACATCGCTAAGACCCGCACAAAACAATTTTCCGCAGGCTGCGAACATGAATAATTTTGTGCCTATAAGCGGGATCTTGTACTCCTTTGACAATTCAACAAATTGAGGTGTTACATCTTTTCCTCTTACCACAAGAATCGCACCCACTCTGACTATATCGGCAGCTTTTATCATCTGCGGGGTTGTAAGACCTGTTATCAACAATATATCATCCTTTCCAATGGCCAGTAATTCACTCACCATATCGGTTGCACCGCATATACCACAATTCTTATCATCAAAATCCCATAATTTCTTCCCGCCGACAATTTTCGTTATTTCAGAAAGCAGCATTGAATCCTCCAAGTGATTTTTTTAACAATTATATTCTATCATAAAAAATTCACTTTTTCAATCTATCAGAAAATGTTATATGACTTAAATCTCCATCGATTGTTAACTTCATAATAAGAATCTAAGGATAAATTCTTGACATGTAGATGATCTTGGGATATAATTACATATATGTCAATGGATCTTTTGTAAAATATGAATTTGTCATATTGCGGAGATCCAAGGAGATTCAAAATGTATATGGGGAGGTAAAAGAATGAAAAAAGTACTTGTTATTTTGATGGGTGTGCTTTTAGTCAGCGCTTTTATCGCAATGGCAGCTGGTTCTGTTGTCAATCCAAACACGCTTGTTGAAGAGACCATAGGACCGTTTGATTCTATGGATCCGGCCTGGGCTTACGATACGGCATCCGGTGAAGTGATATGGCAAGTGTACGAAAATCTCGTCCAGTACGATGGAACTTCGACTGTTAATTTGCTTCCGATGCTATCGACGAACGTCCCATCGGTTGCAGATGGTACGATTCTTGATAACGGTACGACTTACGTCTTCCACATCAGACAGGGTGTTTATTTCCACA
>DYLQ01000065.1 GCA_020722015.1 Thermotoga sp.
CCCATACATGTTGGATGGCATTCCGGAAAGATTACGCCAGTCGAATGCATAATACGCGTTATAGCCTGTGGACATTTGCCCGTTGCTATAAGTTCCAAACAATTGACCGCCTTCATATTGAGCCATTGAGCCGAATTCGAAGAGCTGACCAGTAGCGTGTCGCCAATGCCAGGTCTGATAAGCGTAATTTGGATACCAAAATGTCCCATTTAATGCGTAAATATTCGCCATGATCTTAGCGTACTGCGACATTGAATTATCAAGAGCGACATCGTAATTTGAAACGATGTTCAAAGCATCTGTTCCAGTGGCAGCGCGAATTTCGGCAACAGTTGAACTTGAAATAGGAGAATTAACCCAATTGTTTGAAGAATTGTCCGATCCAAGCAATTGATTCGCGTAATTGTATATGATATTCCCGTTTATGATCGTACTTCTTGTCGTGTATAGCGTGTATTTCCCGGAAACTATCTGATTGGTTCCGTCACCTATAACCAGATCAGAATTGGTTTTTATAACTCCGTTGAAGTTAAAAGTGATTGGTGTCGAGCCATTTTTTAAACCAAGTAATCCATTCGAATTACTTTCGATCGTAAGCTTAGAATTTCCTGGGACTCCATTTGTCGGATTTATCTGTAACAATTTTCGCCATTGTGGGTTTGAATATCCAAGTTGAAGTATGTCATAAACGTTTGGATCATAAACATTTGGATAATAAACATTTTGAAAATAAAAACCATTGTAAAGATATTGTCCGATTGGCCTTAAATTGTACATATTAACATCTGTTCTTAAGTGATCAATTGCGGCAATTGCATTGGAAGTATCAATTCCATAGCTTATCGTTATTGTGTTGGCGTTAGAACCGGAATTACCCGGTGAGAACGTAATCTGTAAAGAAGGAATCCCATAAATTGCGGATATCACGTTGTTGTAGTCGTTGTATATAACAGAAGGAAGTTCATTCCAACTTACATTTCCATTGTTATCTGCATAATCATTGTAGTAAGCCCAATAGTCAAAATCACTTGTAAACATGTTAACAAGTCTTGGTAACGTGTAATAACCTCCATTTTCCCATTCATAGTCGAATGAACTGAATCCGTAATTGTTCCATAATTGATTGACAAGGTTTTCATAAACTCCGGATAGATCCAATCCAACGGGCGTTGAATAATCAGAAAGATTTGACGGTGAAGCCACTTGCGAATTTATTTGTTTTGAATACTGTGATGCTATCATCGACATGTTCATGGAATTTAAATCGGATTGACTTAACTGAGCCGATCCGCTTTCAAAATTCGGTGTTCTATTATGATTTGAAACTTCATAGAGATTACCGTACTGAACGTAAGATTTGAAATCAGGACTTCCGAGAGTTACAAGTGTGCCATTCGTTCTCACTGGACCATCAACGGTATCTCCATTCATAAAAGTAACATTGTAAAACGGATAGGAATAAGGTGGTTCAACCTGTGTGAAATAAACATATCTGTTCAATCCATTCGTAACCGCGAACCCAGATGCGTAAGCTACAGATCCTCCCACTACTGCCCTTGATACGATGAAATATCTTGAATTGTTAAAATACCCGCCGAGCTTTGTTTGAATTATAACGACATCGGGAGTCGATGAAAAAGTCCCTGAAGCATCAAGTGTTTGAAGGAAACTCTGAAATGCCTGTATTTTGTTTAAATAAATAACGTTTGAATTCGTCGCAAGTGTTGAAAGCGCTTTCTTCCAGCCGTCACCATCAGTAGAAGCGTAAATCGCGTTGAAAAAGTTGTTGGATTTGCCGGATTGAAGCCACGAAACGGATGAAAAAGGCACACTGCCTTCACCATTGAAATTTAAGTCAAATCCACCAATTGAATTTGCAAAATGTGCAACGTAAGACGCGCCTATTTGAAGGCCGCTCATTGCATCGTTCGAAGCGATAATCAATTTGTCTTTTGAAACTCTGAGCATGGATGTGTTCGAAACAAAAGAAATAACGACAGCCACAAAAATCATAACGGCTATTAAAAGTATTAATGCAGCTTCTAACACATACCCATTTTTCATACTCATTCACCATTTATATTTTCTCAAATGCTTATGTAATTGGTGTTAAGATATTCGTAAAATGATGTTAAATAATTCTCAAGATATTTTACGATTTTGACATGAAACATGCCGCATTAAAAAAAGAAGGCGATCTCGATTCCCATCATGATGTTTCAATATCATTCGAAAATGTAAGACATATCAAGAAATTGATTTCATTGTGATTTATTTGGTAAAATAAGAATAATTTTGACAGTAAAAACAATTTTACTTGAAAACATTTTCACACTAAAATTATCATGATTGTAAAAATCGGGAGGCGTTAGTTGTGAAAAAGATTGTTTTAGTGACGATGATCTTTTTATTGCTCGTCTCTGTGGAGATGGCATTGACGTTGCCAAGAAATGAGACCTTTTGGAGAACGTCTATAAAAAGTGCGTAGTTTGAAACATTTAAGTCAGTATACAATGAATTTGTACGATGGCGAGATTCGCCATAAAGCAAAGAAGGAGGAGGATTTTTGTGAGCAAAGTAAAGTTTTTGATTCTCATGGTAGCCTTAATAGGCATAGTGAGCATCGGTCTTGCGGATGTTTCGTATCCGTATCTGACTCAGTACGGTCCTGCGATAGTCAACTGGGGCAACAACGTCAAATACGGGGGAACGTTGAAGATAGTTCTGCCAGATGGACCACTCCAATACAGTCTGAATCCATTCATGGCAAATAACTCAACGTTGATAACTTCTTTTATCTACGAATCGTTGTTCTTTGTCAATCTTAACGGTGATGTGACAAACATGCTTGGCACATCTTACAAGTGGGCTGACAACAACACGGAATTGGATGTCACAATTCGCCAAGGTGTTAAATGGTCGGATGGAGTACCATTCACACCGCAAGATGTGGTTTTCACATTTAACTATCTCAAGGCAAATCCAAGCATTGATCTGAACGGCATATGGTCATCCGCAAATGATCTTGTTAGCGTAGCGGCAAGTGGTAATACGGTTGTATTCAAACTTTCACAGCCTAACATGGCCATCTTCCAATACTTGGTTGGAGAGCCGATAGTTCCTGAGCATATATGGAAAGATGTAACAGATCCTTCGAAGTACACGAACTCAAATCCAGTTGGCACAGGGCCGTTCATCTTCAAGAGTTTCAGTCAGCCTACGAACACGGCAGTATACGTTAAGAATCCGAACTACTGGATGCCTAACAGACCATACATCGACAGTGTTGTCCTTACGTCTGTTAATTCCAACGATATTTGCACTCTTGATTTGATAAAGCATGAATATGATATTTCCAACCTTTACATTCCCGGTGTAGAAAATACTTATATATCAAAAGATCCTGCAAACAACAAGATATATTGGCCTATACTCGGGAATAACCATCTCATTCTCAACGATGCAAAGTATCCGTTCAACATACCGGATTTCAGAAAAGCGATTTCGATGGCTTTAAACAGAAAGTTTATACTGACAAGCCTTTATGGACCGCTTTTCAATGAATATAATAATCCGACTCTTATAACGTATCCGCTTCAATCATGGCTTGATCCGACCTTGACATCTCTTGCTTCTTCTTTAATTGCGTACAACCCAAAAGGCGCCCAAGAACTTCTCGCATCGATAGGATTCAAGAAAAATGCGCAAGGGCTTTTGACGGATCCGAATGGAAAGGTGCTTCCGACATATACGCTCAGCGTTGTTTCCGGATGGACCGACTGGGTTCAAGGAGCGAGCATAATAGCGCAAGAATTGAAAGAAATAGGCTTACAGGTCAATCCTGTCCAACAATCTTTCGGACAATATTACTCATCTTTGCAGACAGGCACATTTGACATGTCCATAACATGGCTTAACTTAGGTATAAATCCTTATTCACCGTATTACTTTGCATTCAGTCCAACACAGACAGCCCCGATAGGCCAAGTTGCGGCATCTAACTTCAGCAGATACACGAATCCTTTGATAACCGATGCGTTGCAGGTGTTCAACACGACATCCGATCAAAGGCTTCAGAAGCAAGCGATATGGACGATAGAAAGAATAATGCTTGACGATATGCCTGTTATTGCTCTGCTTCCAGTTCCCATGTGGGATGTCTATCAGACAAGCACTTTAACTGGATTCCCGGATGAACAATATCCGTATTACATGGTAGGTTCAGTGCAAGTAGCACCGGAAATGATTGCGTTGAACGTTCATTTGAAATGAACCAACGGGGGGAGGTTTCCTCCCTCCTTTTTTAAAAAAAGAACGACTTTTGACTATAATAACAAGGCGATTTTAATTTTCCATGTGAGGTTAGTTTATTCCCTGCCCCGATCCGAAAAGAAATGAACACAGAAAAAAAGGAGTGAAATCGGATGATTCAATCTCGATTGGGAAAAGTCACAATAGTTGATG
>DYLQ01000024.1 GCA_020722015.1 Thermotoga sp.
CGTTGAGACGAATGAGAAGCCTGAAACAAAGATCATAGATCCGCAAAAAGCAATCGGAATAGATGTCGGACTCAAAGACTTCGTTGTCTTGTCGAACGGAACAAAAATAGAGCATCCCAAAGTCTTATCCAAATACGAGCGAAAGCTTTCAAGATACCAAAAACGCCTTTCCAAAAAGACAAAAGGATCAAATAACAGAAACAAGGCAAGGAATAAAGTAGCGCTTGTCTATGAAAAGATCTCAGACGTAAGAATGGATTTCATTCATAAACTAACACACAAACTCGTCAGCGACAGCCAAGCTGACTTGTTCTGTGTGGAAGATCTGAATATATCCGGGATGGTGAAAAACCACTCTCTTGCAAAGTCGATTTCTGATTCAGGATGGGATAAATTCAAAGAGATACTAAAATACAAAGCTGAAAGGCTTGGCAAAAAGGTGGTGGAGATAGACCGATTCTATCCGTCATCCAAGACATGTCATATCTGTGGATACAAGAACGAAGACTTGACTTTGGATGATAGGGAATGGGAATGCCCAGTCTGTCATACCGTCCATGACAGGGATATAAACGCTGCCATGAATATAAAGGCACAAGGTATTCTGAAATACAGTACGGCAGGGACTGCCGGAATTCAAGCCTGCGGAGATCTCGTAAGACCTGTTAGTATGAAAGGCAAAGATCAATGAAACAGGAAGCCCGCAGCTAAAGCTGAGGGTAGTTCACAATGAAAAAAACTCGCAAGGGAGGAATCAAAATGCCGGAATTCGGAAATGCTTTCTCAGGTCTTGCAAATGGAAAGAAGCTCACGCACGAAGAACTTGTTAGATCCATAAGGTTCATGATAGCGGCAGAATATGAGGCCATTCAGTTGTACACTCAACTTGCCGAATCGACAGATGATAAGGTTGCCATAGCCGTGCTTAAGGATATCGCAGATGAGGAACGTGTGCATGCGGGAGAATTTTTAAGACTTCTTAAATATTTGGATTCAAGCGAAGAGAAATTTTACGAAAGTGGCTCTCATGAGGTTGAGGAAATATTGGAAAAAATAGAAAATAAACCAAAATCGAAGAAGAGGTAAATTGCAATTCGATGCTTGTAAAAGAGTTCATATCCAAGATAGAAGAAAAATTTCCATGCTTTTTCATCCTTTAAAATCGATAAGATCTGATAATTTCATTGGAAAGAAGATTTATGATCAGAAACGGGAAGACTCCCCATTTCAATGGGGAGTAGTTCATTTATTTTTTGGTTGAGAAAATTCTTCTGATTTCCAGGCTTTGATCGCCTGAATCACTGCGGAAGAGCTGCCACGGAAAAATGAGGCTTTTTGTCCCAATTCAACTGCCGTTTCCAAGATCTTTTCTGGCTTATCCTTCATCATGAAACCACGAATCACGGCAACGTCGAAGGCATCACCACATCCAAGGGGAAAATCTCCCTTGTGAGAAACTTTTTTGGTAATTTCAACGGTATCATCTATGAACTTCCCACCATATTCACCGAGTTTCAAAAAAACTTTTTTTGATTTTGAAAGAGACATGCTTTCAAATTCTTTTTCATTTGGAATTAAAATGTCGCAAAGATCCGCATATCTATCTTGCCATTCAAAAATGGGAGAAGGATCGAGAATGACAATTCCTCCGGAGTTTTTAACCTGCTTTGCGTACTGCTCAAACACATCCGCCCCGCATTCAAGTGTTATAAAAAGTACCTTTGATTCGATCTTCTCAATCGGAAGATGGAGATTAACGCCTCTGTAAACGGCGAGCACATCTTTTTCATTTCTGCAAACGAATATACCACTTTTGCCATTCACGTGGTTTAAACTTTCAAATGGCCAATCATCCCCGACAGCGCAATGAAAATTTGCCCTTATCCCAATCTCACGAAGGCCTGCAAAGACATTGTATCCTGTACCTCCTGGCATTTCAACTACATCGTCAGCATGAGTTTGTCCATAGAAAAGTATATCTCTGAAAACGCCACCGACTATGTCTATCATGATTTCCTTGCGCGCTTAACCGAATAACGTATGGTTGGTATTAAAAGGAATTGGATGATTATTCCTGGCAAACCCAAAGCAAAACTCAAAAGAATCGCCGTTACAGGTTGAAGATGAATTCCCACCATATATCCTATTACGTAATATCCAAGAGAATAAACTACCCCACCGGCTACTATGGATATGGCAAGGTTAAGATACACATTCATTCCACGTTTTTCAAATAAACCCGTTAAAATCCCGTATGTGCCGAGTTGTAAAGCCATGAAAATGGCTATTGGTGGCATTAAAGGAGGCATACCAAAGATCACGCTGCTTAGAAGTGGTAAAACGATTCCCACGATTAGTCCTACCCATGGGCCTGCCATTATGCCGGTGGCCAGTGCAACGAAGTTCAATGGGCCAAAGATCGTCCCAAATTGTTGGCCTCCTATTGAGTGAATGACGAGAGACAAAACCAGGCCTAAGGCCAAGAAAATTCCTCCATAGACTATGGGTATTGTTTTGTTCATTTTCTATTTCCCCTTAATTAAAGATCCAATATCAAAAATCCCATATTTTCTCAACGTACTCAGATGTCATAGCCCTAAGCAAGGCTCCGTACGTTAATCTGAATTTTAAAATGCTTCCTATATCAAGCTTACCATCGAATTCTGTCACGTCTAAAACCGTGTGATCGCTTGACGCATGCAAAACTTTTATACCTTTTTCTAAAGGTATCATGCCATCTGGCTGGATGTCCTGTTCTCCCATTGCGACTATCGCCTTAAGTCTGTTTCCGAGATCTTCAAAGATCGGTACTCTGCCCATGGCATCCCTTCCGATCTTACCGTGAGGAACAGATGGCTTTGTTTTTAATTCAATGATTTCTGCCTCGAGCGTGAAAGTATCTTGCCTTAAAAAAGGAAAGGCCCTGTTGTTCGTCGTATCTGTTCCAAGTATGATGGATTCTCCCAGTCGATATCCGTTTATTTCCCTTGGAAGCAAATCATTCTCGATCAAATAAACAGCTGCGGTATTTCCACCGCTTACGATTTTAAAATCAATTCCTTTATTTCTTATCTTTTTGGCTATTTCAGAGAGCAAACTCATGTTATCGATATCTGGCACAACACCGCCATAACAACCAAGGTTTGTGCCTATTCCGTAAAGTTCTACTCCTCTGATTTGTGATGCTTTTAAAACTTCATCAAAGGCATTTTCAAACCAGACACCTTCTCTGAGATCTCCGAGATCTATCATGTAAATTATCTTCTGACGTTTACCTTTATTCAAAGCGGCTTTTCCGATGGTTTCAACTGTCTTTAACTCTGACACGAGTGTTATGTCCACGTACCTTACCAAATCTTCTATCTCGCTTGGCATGGGAATTCTCAACAACATGAAAGGACCATTTATCCCGGCATTTTTCATTTTTCTTATGTTTGCAATCCTTGAATCTCCTATTATGTCGACACCATTTTCAAGATATAGTTTTGCAAGAGCAGGTTCCCCTCTTGCAACTTTGACAACGCCGGTAAGTTCAATGCCTTTATCATGGCACATCTTGGATATCTGCTTGACATTATGAATTATGGCTTCTTTGTTTGATTTAATTCTCGGATATCCCATGCTTTCCTCCTTACTCGTATTTTATCTTCTTTCTCAAATTCATCTCTATTTCTTTTTTTACCATATCTTCTCTTTTGTCATAAAGATGCTTACCGCGTGCAAGTGCTACTTCAACTTTGGCTTTTCCCTTTTCATTGAAATAAACCCTCAATGGTACTATTGTCAATCCCTTTTGATCTATCTTTGAGTCTAAACGGACGATCTCCTTTTTGTGCATGAGAAGCTTTCTTCTCCTAAGAGGATCATGATTGAAAATATTGCCTCCTGAGTAAGGTGCTATGTGCATATTTTCGATGAAAATCTCCCCATTCCTTATTACGCAATAAGCATCATTTATGTTGGCACTGCCATTACGCAAAGATTTCACCTCTGTGCCTTTAAGTTCAATGCCGGCTTCAAACTTATCTAAAATTTCGTAATCACGGCGTGCCTTAGAATTGGTTGTGACTATTTTCAATTTAACCCCGCCAATTGCTCATTTTTGAGCATAAATTCCTTTGTTTTGTTTATAACTTTATCCATCGTTTCTTTAAGGTCAGCTTCTTTTATACTGCATCCCGACGCCCTTACGTGGCCTCCACCGCCAAAATAAACGGCTATCTCACTGACATCAACGTAATTTTTCGATCTAAACGATATATTTACTTGATTTTTTGGCCATTCTATGAACAAAATTGCAACTTCGACACCGTATATCGATCTTATTTCACCAACAAATCCGCCAGTCTCCTCATCTGTACAGTTATTTCTCTCAAGCATGTCATAAGATACGTAAGCCCACGCAAGTTTTCCGTTCATATCAACGTTTAACGTGTTTAGCATCTCAGAAAACAACTTTAACTCTTTGAGAGTCTGATGTTCAAGTACGGCAGAAGATATCTTTTGTATATTGGCCCCTTTTTCGACGAGATCGGCTGCATAACGAAACACTTTGGAGTCTGTATTCGAATATTTGAAGAATCCGGTGTCGGTTGCGATTCCAAGCAAATTCATGTTGGCCATTTTGAGATCGTACTCAACACCCAATTTCTGCGCTATCTCGTAAATGATAACGGCTGTTGCAGCATAAGCAGAATCGTGAAAATCAAGTTCACCGAAACCAACATTCGTTTTGTGATGATCGAGTGTTATATCGGGTTTTCCATTCTTCAACAGCAGAGCTCCATCACCGATTCTGGATAATTCTGAAGCATCAACTGTGATAGATGTATCGTAATCGTAATTCCTTAAGTCTTCTAATTTCTTTATTTCCGAAACGCCATCCAAATCCCCGTAAAACCATGGTATATGATCCGCTATGCACCCTTCCGCGGTTTTACCCATTCTTCTGAGGATAAAAGTTAAAGAACCAACAGAACTTATATCATCACCGTCTGGTTTTATGTGACCGATTATGAGGAATTTCTTGCCTTTTTTAATTCTTTCGACTATATCGTCCAATTGAACAAGCATCTGAATCATCTCCATTAACTTGAGTATCTATTATATAATAAATCTCCTCATAATGTGCGTGAATGTAACAAGCAACGTTAAGATCAGATTTAGTGTTATTTGACAAGCAATTTTATTGGAAAGCCGACCATATTCGAGTTAGAATATTGTTGAACAACAAAAATCTACGGAGTGTGACCGGCATGAATATTCTAACACCTATTCATTCTTCTAACGGCCTTTTTTAATTCCCTTTTGTATATTATATATCATCTTAAATACAAACCATCGTGCATTTGATGCGGTCACTCTCATCTCTTCATTGAAATGGGGAGGATTCTTTTCCTCGCTTCCTAAATGGAGATATTCTCTCTCTTTCTGTATTGTAAAGCTTCGGCAATGTGCGAGAGGGATATATTTTCTGTTTTAGAAAGATCTGCTATCGTTCTCGATACTTTCAGCATCTTCTCCATCATCCTTGCCGTCAACCCCAATTTCTTGGATGCATTTTTGAAAAATTCCTCTTCCTTATCTCCCAATTTGCAAAATTTTGAAACTTCAGACGCACTCATCTTCCCATTTAACTTTCCTACCCTTTTCATCTGTATTTCAACCGCATCGATAACCCTCTCTCTAATTTTGGCTGAAGATTCCGAAGGCTTCATTGAGGTATATTTTTCATAGTCAACCTTTGGAACATCGATGAAAATGTCTATCCTGTCCTCAATCGGTCCGGATATCTTCTTGTTATACCTTTCTATCTCTGGTATCGAACATGTGCAATGGTGAATTCCGTCTTCAACACCAAACCAACCGCACGGGCATGGATTTTGGGCTCCTATAAGTATGAAACGCGCGGGATACGAGTGAGTCTCTTTTATCCTTGAAATTGTGACGATTCCATCTTCTAAAGGTTGTCTCAATGCCTCAAGCACATCTCTTCTGAATTCTGGAAGCTCATCCATGAATATAACACCGTTGTGTGCAAGTGTTATTTCACCAGGCTTTGCCCGATCACCACCTCCGACCATTGCGGCAAGAGAAGCACTGTGGTGGGGTGAACGGAATGGCCTTGATGTTATGGGTTTTCCATCGAGAAGACCTGCTATCGAATAAATTTTGGTTGATTCTAAAATTTCATCGAAGGTCATAGGAGGAAGAATTGTCGGAAACCTTCTTGCAAGCATCGTTTTACCGACACCAGGAGGACCCTTCATGAGTACATTGTGAAAGCCGGCTGCAGAGATTTCAAGTGCGCGCTTTGCCAACTCTTGACCTCTTACCTCCGAAAAATCAACGTCGTAATCGCTTTCGGTGGTACTTATACCTTTAAATTCAACTTGTCTGAATTCATCCGCCTGTGACATTATTCTTACCACTGTTTGAAGATCATCGGAAGCGTATATAAACTTACCTTTAAGTAAGGAAACTTCAGGGACGTTATCAGAGGGGATGATCGCTTTTACAGACGGGGATTTGGCTATCATTATGGGAAGTGCTCCATCTACCCGTCGCAATTTGCCGTCAAGACCAAGTTCACCTATCAAAAGCCATTCCCCGTGCGATTCAATTTTACCTGCCGCCATAAGGATCGCTATTGCTATCGGAAGATCAAGCAAAGTCCCCTCTTTTTTTGCATCTCCGGGAGCAAGGTTGACGGTGATGTAGCCGTGCGGTACTTCGAAACCGCTGTTCTTTATGGCACTCATGACCCTTTTTCTGCTTTCTTTTATCGCCGTGTCACCGAGGCCCACTATTTCCAATTCCTGCTTGACAGATCGCATGTTAAGATCGGCTTCAACTTCAACATCCAACACATCGAGTCCCGCGAGAATGGCACTTTTAACCTTTGAGTAATACAAGTGAAACCTCCCCCTTTCTCAAAGATTATACACTATAACTAAGGAGGTGCAATTGTGAGTTGGATCAATTTTTTGGAAGCAGTTATAATAATAGTGGCGGTTTATTTGCCTTTACTTTTGGGAAAAAGCAGAAAAAATGAGGAAAATGTCTTCTGGGCATCTATGGTATCCCTTACTCTTGCCATAGTTGCAACTTTTGTAACGGGAAATACGAAGGTTGGGATTTTTAACTTTTCAAGTGCTTTACCGATAATCGTTGCACTTGTGGCTGGATTTATATCTTATGGGATTCACGATCTGAATTTCGAACTTCAAAGCACGAAATTTTCTCCAATAACTTGGCTCATTTTCATTCCAATAACCGATAACTTGGTTTTTAGACATATAGCCCTTTTTTACACCTCTGAATGGGTTTTTAAAATACAGATATTGGCCTGGTATGTAACCGTCAATGTTTTTCTCTTTGCCATAATAGCGGCTTTAATTTATTTTCTCATATATTTAAAGAACGGGCTAAAAGAAGCCCTCGTTGAAGCGGCAATGTTTTTTGTGATTGGATTGATAGCTGGATATATCTACGTGAATTACGGTCTTTTAATGGCAATTATTTCAGAACTTGTGTTCAATCTCTGGAGAGTTATATTCGGTATGATACACGCAAAAATCAAGGAATCTGCCTGATAAGCCACGATGATGATGTCGATCCAACTGTGGGAAAGATCGTCAATGATATCGTACTTGCGTACTGTGTGGCATATGTGTAATTTGGGAAAACGCCAACAAAAAGTTCGAACTGGTTTCCGTATTTGATGTTGAAAGCCGGTATATTTTGACCTCTAAGGATGTTCACTATTTTCAAGACCCTGTCAAAGTATGGGGACGCAAGAATTTGAATTGAAAAGGTCGATCCTTCTACCATTGGGTAGGCGAGAAAATACCGTCCGTTCATTTCGGTTATCTCGTAAACGTTGTTTACAGATAAAATGGGAATGAAAGCTTCCAGATTTGTCGCTGTTACGGTATTTAGGGGCAAAGACGGAAGAGTCCTTGGTGCATTCTCGAATAAGATTGGATACTGCATAAACGACTTCGAAAATTTCATTGGATTTATTTCAGATTTAAGGTTGTTCAGCTCTCCGGAAAGCGTCTGAACCATCGCAGTGTCATTCGACACCTGGGCTTTGAGATTTTGGACTGTCGCATTTAAACCGGAAAAGAGTATCAAAAGGAAGACCGACACAACGATCACACCTATCTCGTAAATCGACATTCTATCACCTACCTCAATATACAATTATATACCGATCTTTTCTATAAAAGTACAAATCGCCTTGCAGGCGATCTTGTGCAGATAATGGATGGATACGCCAAATCAAGATTCAAGGTCGGCTTAGCGTGTGATTTGTTTTGCGAATGACGACGGTGAAGGTAGATCCCATCGTGTATCTCGATTCAACCTCTATCTTTGCGTTTATGATGTTGGCAAGATGTTTCACAAGAGCAAGTCCCAATCCCATGCCTTTTGCATTTGTCTCGGATGAATTTGAAGCGCGATAAAATCTTTCGAAGATCCTTGAAATTTCCTCGGCTTTTATGCCTATTCCCTTATCTTGAACGGATAATTTGATAGAATTTTCATCTTCAAAAGCAAAAATATTCACTTCGTTGTTTGGGTACGAATACTTTATGGCATTGGAAATCAGATTTGTGGTTATCCTGTACAGTGCTGTTCCGTCAGTGTAAGCAAAAAGATCTTCAGGTACATCTAAAATCACATTTATATTTTTTGCCTTACTTTTGTAATCCATCTCTGCTTTTGCTTCTTTGACCATCTGATGGATATTGACAAGGGAAAAATTCGGAATGTAAGATTTCATTTCAAGCTCGCTCAAAGATAAAAGTTGATCCACAAGTTTTTCAAGCCTTTTAAGTTGTGTCATCGATCTTTCGATGTAATCTGTTTTCGCTTTTTCATCTAATTTAGGATCTTTTATCATGGTAAGAAACCCTTCGATTATACCAAGAGGGGTCATGAATTCATGTGAAACGGCAGAGACAAAATCTGCCTTTGCACTTTCAAGCGTCTTAACTTCATTCACGTTTTCGAAAATCCATGCCACCATTTCTCCATCTTTGAAGGTTGTGACCTTACATTCTATCTTTGTCGTGCAAAAATAAACGGGAAGTTGTTCTGTGAAAACAGAATCTTCAAGTGCAATTTGAAGGGCGTTGTTCATTTTCGAAAAAGAGACAACATCCGTGATTTTAACACTTTTTTGAAATGAAACTTTGAACGATTTTACAATAGATTCGTTATGATCTACCACGTTAAGATGTTCGTCTGTCAGTATTATTCCTTCGTTTATGAAATCAATTATTCTCATCGTAGGCGTCAGAGATGTCACCAAGTTTGTAACCAACTCCTCTTACGGTTTTTATGATCGATTCTCCGAGTTTTTCTCTTATCTTGCTAACGTGAACATCTACCGTTCTGAACTCTCCAAAAAAATCCATTCCCCAGACTTTGTCGAGGATTTCTTCTCTCTTGAATACTTTAGTTGGATACGAAATGAGCAATTTCAAAAGTTCAAATTCTTTGTTTGTGAATTCTATTTTTTCTCCGTTTTCATCCATTGCAGAATAAGAATCAAGATCTATCACCGTCTTGCCGTATTTGAAAGTTCTATCGGACGTTTTTTCCGATGCTGTTCTTCTCAAAACTGCTTTGATACGAGCCAAGAGTTCGTATTGGTTGAATGGCTTTGTGATGTAGTCGTCTGCTCCAATCTCAAGGCCAAGTACTTTGTCTATATCCGCTCTTCTTGCCGTAAGCATTATAACGGGCACGTTGATTTTTTTGGTCTTCATCGTTTTAAGCGCATCCATACCAGATCCATCCGGAAGACCTATGTCAAGCAAAACAAGATCGAAATGCGACAGCGCTATTTTATCCCACATCGTTGAAATGTTTGGAGCAACATCATAGACAAATCCACCATTTTTTAAGGCGTAGGCTATTATCTCAGCCATATCCTCTTCGTCTTCGACGATTAAAATACGATCCATCTTCTCATCTCACAAGAGAGTATACAATTCCTTACCCAAAATCATGTAAGTTGTTTCTTCGCATACATTGGTTGAATGATCGGCAACCCTTTCTATGGCCCTTGAAACTATTATAAGCCTTTCGGCCTGAGATATAGTCTCTTTTGAACATCTTTTTACGACTATTTCTTCGAGATCATCGGCGACCTTCCGATCCAAAGTATCAACTTCATCGTCCATAAGCCATATCTTCTTGGCAAGTTCAACATCTTCTTCAAAATAAGATTGCATGGCACCACGAAGCATTTCCTTTGCAATTTGGACCATCTTCGGTATATCCACCAATGGCTTTATTAAAGTCTTTCCTTCCAAAAATTGCGCCACTTGAGCGATGTTGACGGCCTGATCCGCAACACGCTCGAGTTCACTGGCTATTTTCATCACCATTATGACACGCCTGAGATCGGATGCAAGTGGATGGAATCTTAGCAGTATTTCATAAACTATTTCTTCTATTTTCCTTTTGAGGTTATCTATTTCATCATCTCCGCTTATCACCGATTCAGCCATCTTGGCATCGAGTGTCTCAAGTGATTTTGACGATTTTTCGAAGGCCTCAAGAGACAGACTGAACATCTCGTTGAGTTTCATCTTCAGCGTGTCAAGTCCATGTTCGTAATTTGACAATCTCAAATTGTCAGTTTCCATAAGTCCTCCTAACCGTACATTCCCGTGAGATAATCATCTGTCAGCTTCTCGTCGGGAGCATTCAAAAGTTTCTCGGCTTTGCCGAATTCAACGAGTTTACCCATGTAGAAAAAGGCTATGTAATCTGCTATTCTTGCGGCTTGCTGAATGTTATGGGTAACTATCAGAATGGTTATTTCTTTGCTTATCTGCTCAAGTACTTCCTCGATCTGCTTTGCTGCAAGCGGATCTATCGCCGAGGTAGGCTCATCAAGGAGCAAAATTTCAGGCTTTACGGCCAATGCCCTTGCAATGCACAATCTCTGTTGCTGACCTCCGGAAAGCTTGTAGGCATTCATCGAAAGCTTATCCTTTACTTGTTCGTAAAGTGAGGCGGCTTCGAGCGATGATTTAACAACTTCATCGAGAACGCTTCTTTCTTTTACGCCATGTATTTTAAGTCCGAAGACGACATTTTCATATATAGACTTTGGAAACGGATTTGGCTTTTGAAAGACCATTCCTATCTTTCTTCTCAGTTCTTCGACTGGATAGTCCGCTGAAAGCACATCTTTACCATCGAAAATTATACTACCTTTGGAGTGGAAATCATCAAATCTGTCATTCATCCTGTTTATCGTTCGCAAAAAAGTCGATTTTCCACATCCCGAAGGACCTATTATGGCCGTTATGGATTTAGTGGGTATTTCAAATGAGATGGAATCGAGTATTTGCTTTTGTCCAAAGTAAACGGATAAATTTTCGATCTTCAATTCAACATCCATTTTAACTCTCCTTCACGATGAAATTTTTCTTGTCCTTAATCTTAATATCACGATGGCAATATTCATCAAAGTTATCAAGATGATAAGAATAATGGCTATACCGTAAGCAAAATTCATGCTTGCCGATATGTTCATGCTTGTCGTCATGAGGCCGTATATCATGTAAGGCAAGGCCATGAACTGTTGATTTATAGCCGTTGGATAATGTGCAAGGTAAAGTGTTGCACCGGTGAAAAGTATCGGAGCCGTCTCACCGGCTATCCTTGCGCTTGCGAGTATGACACCCGTCATGATCTTAGAAATGGCAACTGGTAAGATCACAAACAGAGCACTTTGCCACCTCTTTGCACCAAGTGCATAAGCCGCTTCTCTGAGATCGCTCGGTATGTCTCTCATGGCATTTTCTGTCGTCATTATTATTATGGGAAGGGCAAGTATGGATAGTGTAAGAGCCGCACTGAGAATTGAAAGTCCAAATCTAAATAAAATCACAAAGACGGCTAAACCGAAAAGACCGTGAACCACAGAAGGGACACCGGCTAAATTGGCAACCATAATCCTCAAAACGTTGAATATCTTTCCCTTGCTTCTGTACTCGGAAAGATAGATTCCCGCTAAAATTCCTATCGGAACCGCAAAAGCAAGACCAAGGCCTGTTACCATAAAAGTACCAACTATCGCAGGGCCTATGCCACCATGAGGTATTCCTTTAAAATCAAAGGAAGTTATCGAGATCAAAAATTTCCAGTTTAAAACGCCTAAGCCATTCACGAATATCACGAAAAAGATCGATCCGATGGCAAACAATATTCCAATTGAGATTACAGACAAAATCAGAAAAGCAATGCGTTGCTTTATCATGCGTTTTTTGAAATTCATTCTTTCATCATTTGCCTTTCATATTTAATTCTGACAATTTCCCCAACGACGTTTATGAGAAAGGTTAAGATGAAAAGAACAGCGCCTATTCCAAAGAGGGCGTAAAAATGAGGTGTATCGACTGGTGTTTCACCCATTTCTGAGGCTATCGTAGCGGATAACACCCTTGCCGGTTGAAAGATGCTCGTCGGAAAAATCGCGGCATTTCCGGCAACCATGAGAACTATCATGGTTTCACCGAAGATTCTCCCAAGAGAAAGCATCGCTATTGATGCAAATGGACCCTTCAGACCTGGTAAAATAACCTTCGTGAGAGTTTCAAATTTATTTGCTCCCAAGGCTTCCGCACCTTCTTTTTGTTCGGGCGGAAAAGCGTTTATGAAATCTTCCATCATAGAAGTAGGCATGGGTATGGTTATAAGCGAAAGCATGAGGGCAGCGTTTAGAATATTCTGACCCGTATCCATGTTAAGTGTATTTTGAAAGTACGGCGCCACGATACTTAACCCTATAAGGCCAAGTATTACAGAAGGCATACTTGAAAAGATCTCAAGAAATACCTTCAAAATGTATTGCATTCTTTTCGGTACAACGTGCGTCATGAAGACCGCAAGTACAAAAGCGGAAGGGAAGGTTATCAAAATCGCAAGGGTTGAAATCCATAGCGTTGCATCTAAAAGTGGTAAAATGCCATAAAATGGAGGAACTGCTGTTGGATACCACAAGGTACCAAAAAAGAATTCAATCGGATTTGTGGTTTTAAAAAGTGGGAACCAGTTGTAAAACAAAAAAAAGGTGATTGCCACGATTATGGCAACCGAAATCCAACCAGATATCAAAATAAGGAGATCTATTTTACTTTTCATCTTTTTTGTTGACTCATTTCACCTCGTATATCGGGACAAATCCCACTTCGGAGACTATCTTCTGTCCGACTGGAGAAAGTCCGAAATTCACGAATTGTGCGACTTCACCGGAGGGTATACCACGTGTTATCATGAAAAGAGCCCTTGCAAGAGGATAGCTCCCGGAACGCGCGGCTTTGATATCTGCCTTCATGCCGCTTATGGCAACCTCAGATATATTTGGACTGCTTTCGAGATAGCCAAGACCAACGTATCCTATAGCCTTTTTGTTACCTGCAATCGCTCTAACCACTTCAGCATTCGATGCCACTGTTAAAGCGCCCGGCTTGACAAGGCCACCTCTCATGACTTTTTCAGCCCACACCTCGAAGGTTCCAGAACTGTTGTCCCTTGTTACGACTACGATAGACATATCTGGACCACCAACTTGAGACCAATTGGTGATCTTTCCTTCGTATATCTGTTTAAGTTGATCAAGTGATAGGTTTCTGACAGGATTGTTTGCGTTAACTACAGGTGCTATCGCATCGTAAGAAACAACTACCGGGAATGGGAAAAATCCCTTTGAAATGGCATATTTTATCTCTGAATCACTCATCCATCTTGAAGAGTCTGCGATATCGGCAACTCCATCAAGAAGCGCTTTGATTCCATTTCCAGAACCATTTCCAACGACGGAAATGTTGACATTCGGATTTAATTTCATGTAGGCTTGAGCCCATTGTTGGGCTATCGGAAGTACGGTCGTAGAACCGACTATCACGATGTTGGTTGTTGCGAAGACCGAAAAAGAAAGTACAGACAAAACTAACAGCACGAAAAAAACTTTTTTCAATTTAAACCCCTCCTCCTTTTCATTTTCGACTCAAGCATACAATTCGATCTTTATCCCAGTTTTAACTGAATTTAAATTTATCGTATGGGATTCCCGATTAGATCGGGAACGGATCGCATTTCTTCAAGAATGCATTGAGAACTTACTCTCCAGATGAATTGCCCTTGCTTCATAAGGCAAGATTTTCGGAGATTATCATCGTAAAACAAAGGGCCGCTCTTTAAACAGACCATAAACACCAAAATCAAAGCAAAAAGACATCTTTTTGTCATTTTTTGACTTTGATTTTAAGTAACGTTTAATGATAAATTATGAAAGGTGATTCATTTATCTTATGAATGGTGATTCATATTACGGGAGCGTGAAGATGCAGGTTGGCATAGATGGAATGGGTGTGTATATTCCCGATAATTTTTGGGATTCTCAAAAGATAGCGGAACTTTCCGATCTACCGCTGTGGGTTGTTGAAGAAAAACTTGGCATAAAAAAGAAACCGATGCCTGGTCCGCAAGATCATACCGCCGCGATGGGAGTTAAGGCGGCGATCAAAGCCATAAAGATGGCGAATTGCGATCCGCTTGAGATAGACGCGGTGATATGGAATGGTTCACAACACAAAGACTATCCCATCTGGCTTGCAGGCACTTACGTTGCGGAACAAATCGGTGCGAAACGCGCATGGTCTTTTGACATGGAAGCCGAATGCGGAAGTATGATGGTAGGCATGAAAGTGGCAAAAAGTTTGATCACCTCGGATCCGAAGATAAACACCATCCTTCTTGTAAGTGGTTACAGAAACTGCGATTTTGTCAATTACAAAAATTCTAAAACAAGGTTCATGTGCGATTTGGGAGCGGGAGGAGCGGCTATGATAATCAAAAGGAACGCTTCCAATGTCATTCTCGAAACCGTTACCATAACAGACGGTACTTTTTCGGAAGATGTTGTCGTTCCCATGGGAGGCACAAAAGAGCCTGTTAACTGTGAAGGCATTGCCGACGGAAGAGGCTATCTTGACGTTGTAAATCCAGATTCCATGAAGGAAAGACTCGACAAACTGTCCATGGATAATTTTGTGAAAGTCATACGCATGTCAGTTGAGCAAAGCGGATATAACGTTTCTGACATAGATTACCTTGCGATACTACACATGAAAAGATCGGCCCACGAAGAAGTTTTAAAAAGGCTAAACCTTTCAAGTGACAAGGCGATTTACCTTGAAAATTACGGTCATACAGGTCAAAACGATCAAGTATTATCGCTGCTTCTCGGCCTTGAAGAGGGAAAGGTAAAAGACGGAGACTTGGTTGTCTTTGTCGGTGCGGGAATCGGTTACATATGGTCTGCAACGACGATCGTCTGGGGAAAGGAGAAAGTACATGCCAAGAGTTCCGACATCTGAAAGGGGCATAACCACTTACAACAAAATAATCGAAAGCGCAATTGAACTTTTCAGAACAAACGGGTATCAGGAAGTTTCTGCCGCCATGATATCAAAAGCGTGCAACATAGGCAATGCTTCATTTTACCAGTACTTTGACTCCAAAGAGGAACTTCTGATCCAGATCGTTCGCGATCTTACAGATTGGTTCAAGCGCAACATTCATGATGCGATGTCGAACGTTAAGCTTCACGATGATGAAGAAAGATTCAGAGTATTCATCAAAACACTTGTTAAATCCGTCTCGGAAAAGATAAACGCGTATTCCGTTTTCAGAAACGCTGAATTCCTTTTCCCTGAAATATCAATGGAATTTTACGATGGCCTTTACAATTTTTTATCTGAAGAATTCCTTGAAATCTTCAATCACAATTCCAAAAGAGCGTTCTATCTTTTCGTGATGGGAATTGTGAATTTCACGGCGATAGAATACACGATCTCAAATGAGCGTGAAATCGACGATAAAGTCATAGAATCGGTTTTCGATCTTATCTACAACGGCATAGATACGGATGATCACGTGATAGACGAAGAGGCCTTCGAAGTGCTTCCCAAGATCGAAGATACGCAAACTTTCAAATCGCAATGGTCAATAACACACAAGAAAATACTCGAAGCCGCGGAAAAACTCTTCGGAAGTAAGGGGTATTCCAAGACCAAGATATCCGATATATCGAATCTTGCAGGGGTAGGTTTGGGTACGTTTTACGTGCACTTCAATTCGAAGATAGAAGCTTTGAGAGAACTCGTTTCTTCAACACTCGAGGAGTTAAAGAAAAATTTGAGAAGATACGTATGGAGATTTACGGACAGAAGAGACGCCGAAATAGCCGGATACATGGGGTTTTTGGATTTTTTCAAGCATCACAAAGAGATGTATTCGATAATAAGGGAAATGGAATTCGTCGATTCCAAGACATCGATTTATTACTATTCGCAAATATCCAAGTCTTACATCAAGCCACTCGAAAGGGCCTTTAAAAACAACGAATACAGATCATTCGATCCGGTTTTACTTTCTTACATGCTCATGGGCATCGGTCATCAACTTGGTCTTGAGTCGATAATAGAAAAAGAAATGGATTTTGAGGAAATGAAAGATTACCTCGAAAATATATCGAGATTTTTAATGCATGGTCTTAAAGGAGTGTTGGAATGAATTACCTCGAACTTTACAGATCAAAAGTCACGGATATCGATGACGTCATGGACAAAGTGCTTACCAGGGATAAAACCGTCGTGCTTGGAATGGCGGCAATGGAGCCTCAAGCCTTTTTAAACAATCTTGGCCGACACGAATTTGAAAATTTACGCGTCTTTTCATGTCTTGACGTGGTGGATTTTCCGGTTCAAAAGGATCCGAAATTCTCCGGAAGATTTCTCAACGAATCTTGGTTTTACAGCAATCCGACAAGAGAAGCCGCAGAAAGCTCACTTGGAACCGTAACTTACATACCCAATAACCTGCATCTGGCCGGAACGGACAAAATTCAAAATGACAAGCCGGACATATACTGGGGAATTGCCTCTCCTATGGATAAACATGGATATTTGACACTGTCTTTGAGCGTCGTTTACGAAATGGAAATGATCGAACATGTGGACAAAATAGTGCTTGAGGTTAACCCAAATGCACCAAGAACTCACGGAGACACACAAATTCATATTTCTCAGGTTGATCACGTGGTGGAAGTCGATTATCCCATTCCCACGATAAAGAATGCGATTCCAACCAAGGAAGATGAACTTATAGCCGGATACATAGCCGATCTCATAGAGAATGGCGCCACCCTTCAACTTGGGATAGGCGGTATTCCAAATGCCGTGGCATCTTTTTTGGAGCACAAGCACGATCTCGGCATTCACACGGAAATGCTGACACAGGGCATGGTGGAACTTTTGAACAAAGGGGTTATCACGAACAGAAAAAAGACACTTTGGCCCGGAAAGATGGTATGTACATTCGGACTCGGAGAAAAAAGCATGTACGATTTCGTGGATGACAATCCCGGAATACTGTTCCTAAGGGGTAAATACGTCAACGACCCATATGTGATATCTCAAAATGAAAAGATGGTAAGCATAAACACAGCACTCATGGTTGATTTGACAGGGCAGGTGGCATCTGAAAGTATTGGCTTTAAGCATTACAGCGGCACGGGAGGCCAACTTGATACCCATCGCGGCGCTTCCATGGCAAAGGGAGGTAAAGGTATAATAGCACTTCATTCCACCGCAAAAGATGGGAAGATATCCAAAATAGTACCTTTTTTACCGGAAGGAACGGGCGTAACCGTTCCACGTCAGGACGTTGATTGGGTGGTGACGGAATACGGAGCGGTCCATCTTAAAGGCAAAAGCATTCGTGAAAGGGCGAAAATGCTTATATCGATAGCAGATCCGACGTTCAGAGAAGAACTGAATAAATTCGCAATTTCAAAAAACATGATATGAACTGTTAATTTTGTGAGGAGGTAGATCATGGAATTGAAAGAGAAAGTGGCACTCATAACGGGAGCCGCAAGCGGAATAGGTCTTGAAACATCAAAACTGTTCATAAAAGCAGGCGCTATCGTTGCCGCCTGCGATTACAACGAAGAAGCCTTAAAAAAAGCAAAATCGGAAATCGGTGATGCTTACAGAATTTACAAAATGGACGTTTCAAAACACGATGAGGTTAAAACCATAGTTGATAAGATCTTTTCAGAACTTGGGCGAATTGACATTCTCATAAACAACGCGGGTATAACAAGAGATAATTTTCTTGTCAGAATGCCGGAGGCGGATTTCGATGCCGTCATCGCGATAAACTTAAAAGGTATCTACAACGTAACTCAGGCAGTCGTTCCTTACATGATGAATCAAAAAAGCGGAGTCATATTGAATGCATCTTCCGTTGTCGGCATATACGGCAACATCGGCCAGACGAATTACGCCGCTGCAAAGGCCGGCTTGATAGGCATGACCAAAACTTGGGCAAAGGAACTTGCAAGATACAACATACGCTCGAATGCCGTCGCTCCCGGCTTCATAAAGACTCCCATGACAGAGCATGTGCCGGAAAAGGTCATAGAACAGATGAATGCAAGAACACCGCTTGGAAAAATGGGAGAGGCCATAGACGTCGCAAATGCCTATTTGTTTTTGGCATCCGACGAAGCAAATTACATAACAGGTCAGGTACTTGGGGTTGACGGAGGACTGATCTTTTAAGAAAGGAGAGCGTGATATGAAAATTTACATAATAGGTGCAAAAAGGACGCCGATAGGTGTTTTCGGAGGAAGTCTGAAGGATATCCCAGCTGCCAGATTGGGAGCTATAGCCATAAAAGCGGCGATGGAGCAAGCACATGTCGATCCGAAAGATGTGGATGAGACTGTCGTCGGAAATGTTCTGATCGCAGGTCAAGGCATGGGCCCTGCGCGGCAAGCTTCCATATATTCCGGAATTCCGGTAGAAGTACCGGCATTTACGGTGAACATGGTTTGCGGAAGCGGAATGAAATCCATCATGATAGGTGCGACGGATATAGCCGTCGGGAATGCCGATCTCGTTGTGGCAGGCGGAATGGAGAACATGTCTCAGGCTCCTTACCTTCTGAATTACAAGACGAGATTTGGCTCAAGGTTCGGCAACATGGAAGTTGTCGATCACATGGTATACGACGGCCTTACGGACGTTTTCAACCAAGTTCACATGGGAATTACCGCCGAAGAGATAGCAAAAAGGCTTAACATATCGAGAGCGGAACAGGACGAATACTCCGCCGAAAGTCAAAAACTGGCGAAACAGGCCATATCAAACGGAAGATTCAAAGACGAGATCGTTCCGGTTGAGGTAAAAGATAAGAAAGAGACGAGAATCTTTGACACCGACGAAGGTCCGAGGGACACGAGTTTTGACGTTTTATCGAGGTTAAGGCCGGCCTTTAAGGAAGGCGGAACCGTTACAGCCGGAAATTCCTCCGGTATAAACGATGGTGCAAGTGCCGTTGTTTTGGCAAGTGAGAAATACGTGGAAGACCACGGCATAAAGCCGATGGCAGAGATAATCGGATGGGGACAAGGCGGAGTCGATCCCATCGTGATGGGCTTGGGACCTGTTCCGGCGACCGAAAACGCTTTAAAGATGTCAGGTTTATCCTTTAGAGATGTGCAGCTTATAGAGGGCAACGAAGCTTTTGCGGTGCAGACATTGGGCGTGATAAAACAATGGACGGAAAAGTACGGTGTTTCCAAAGATTACATCACCGAAAGAACGAATCTAAACGGCGGAGCGATAGCACTCGGCCATCCGATAGGGTGTTCCGGAAACAGAATAACGGTCACTTTGCTTTACGAAATGATGAAGAGGGATGTGAATATCGGTCTTGCAACACTTTGCATAGGCGGTGGAATGGGCACTGCCGTTGTAATAAAAAAAGTTTGATATTTTGAAAGGGGAGAGTATGGGATGAAAAAGATCTTCGCTTTTTCTGTGATTTTGGGTTTGCTTTTCACATTTGTTTTTGCCGATACCTCAAGTTTTGGCATCTATCCGGATAAAGTCGTCATCGGAACATTTCAGGCATTATCCGGGCCTTACGCCATAATTGGACAGGGCATGCTCAAAGGCATGAAGGCGTATTTCAACTGGATAAACGATCAGGGTGGCATCAACGGACGAAAAATAGATCTTTTGGTCTACGATGATCAACTCAATCCGGCTCTAACCGTTACTGACGTGAAAAGAATGGTCGAGCAGGATCATGTTTTTGCCGTCGTTGGCGGTCTTGGAACTCCTGGATGCCTGGCCGTTATGAATTATCTCAACGACAACAAGGTACCTTTTGTTTACCAAGGCAGCGGTGCTCCACAACTTTCGAATCCTCCGAAAGAGTTCGTTTTCCCAGTTCAACCGAATTACGATCTCGAGGGTCATCTCATAGCGAGATTTTTGGTTCAAAATGAACACAAATCAAAGATAGCCGTCATGTACATGAATAACGACATAGGTCAACAGGAACTTGACGGAATTCAAAAACAACTTGCCGATTTCAACATGAAACCTTACATTACTATAGCCTACAATCCGTCGAGTGCCGATTTCAGTTCGGACATAATCAAACTCATGTCCGCAAATCCTGATTCGTTGGTCATCGCAGGTCTCATCACCGATACCATAAGAATAGTAACCCAGATTAAACAGTATGGCATGAACATTCCAATTGTGACGATATATCCGAATGCCGATCCGGCTTTCATAAAACTTGGTGGAAAAGCAGTCGAAGGCGTTATTCTGACCGGATGGGTTCCCATACCGACAAAGGATAATCCTGACTTCACGGCAAAATTCGAACAATACATGAAGATATACCAAAAATCCTATCCGAATGAAATTCCGAGTTCTTACGCGGCGGCTGGATTTATAGCGGCCGAGGTTTTTTGCCATGCGCTTGAACTGGCCGGTCCTGATCCGACGAGAATAAGCCTTGTTAACGCACTTGATACCTTTGACAATTGGAACGGAATTCTTGCTCAGGGCATAACCTTCACACCAACTGACAGAGAAGGGAAAACTTCCATGTACTTCATGAAAATTGAAAATGGAACGTTTGTCCCCATAAGTGGGTGGATAACTCTTAAATGATTTTGCTTTCGATAAAAGGGCTTTCCGTAAGATTTAAAGGATTAATAGCGGTCAACGATTTTTCGATGGATATCGAAAGGGGAAATTTTCATTCTTTGATAGGACCAAACGGGGCGGGAAAGACCACCGTCGTGAATGCTTTAACGCGGGTTGTGCCGTCAACCGGCACAGCCCTCTTTGAAGGCGTGGATCTGCTGAAAGTACCGGCCCACAGAATAATAAATTTTGGCGTGGCAAGAACATTCCAAAACCTTGAGCTTTTCAAGAATCTAACGGTTATGGGAAATCTTTTCATCGGTGCATACCACACGATAAATTACAATTTCTTTGATGAGGCTTTCATCACAAAGCTTTACAAGTCCGAACAATCGAAGATTCTCCAAAATATAGTTGAAATTTCAGAAATGCTTGACATAAAAGGACATTTAAACGCGCCGGTTTCGTCTCTGCCTTACGGTACACAAAAATTGGTCGAAATAGGGCGCGCAGTCATATCAAAACCCAAATTGCTCATCTTAGACGAACCCTTTGCCGGTTTGAATGATTTTGAATCTGACAAATTGAAGTCGGAGATAATGCGTATAAAATCTCTTTACAATCTAACCATTCTCATGATAGAGCACGATATGAAAATCGTCATGTCGATTTCTGACAGGATAACCGTCATGAATTTCGGTGAAAAGGTGGCGGAGGGAAGTCCGTCGGAAATAATTCAAGACAGAAAGGTGACTGAAGCGTATCTTGGCGACAGAGCATATTCTCGAGGTTGAAAATCTCGTCGTGAAATACGGACCGATATGGGCCGTCAACGGAACAAGCTTTTTTGTCGATGATCGCGAGATAGTATCGATATTAGGTGCAAATGGTGCGGGAAAGACATCGACGCTGAAAGCTTTATCCGGTCTGATTGCGCGTGATGGCAAAATCACCTTTTTATCGAAAAACATATCAAAAACAGATGCTCACAAAATACCGTATTTGGGGCTTACTTTATGTCCGGAAAGAAGAGGTATCTTTCCCGACATGAGCGTAGAGGACAATCTTTTAATGGGTGCTTATACGATAAGAAAAAACAAAAAAATGATAAGGCAAAACACGGAAAAGGTTTATGGCCTTTTTGAAAGATTGGCCGAGAGAAGAAAACAACTTTCAGGAACGCTTTCCGGAGGAGAACAGCAGATGCTCGCCATAGGACGTGCCTTGATGAATGAGCCAAAACTTTTGATGTTGGACGAGCCGTCTTTGGGCCTCTCGCCAAAACTCGTCGATTTCATCTTCGATTCACTCAAAGCCATAAACAAATCGGGTACGGCCATATTGCTTGTGGAGCAAAATGCCATGGTGGCGACGGAAATATCCAACAGGATTTACGTCATGCAAAATGGAAGATTTGCGCTTTCCGGAAATGCCAAGGAAATAGACTTTCAGACTCTAAAAATGAAATATCTGGGAGGTTAGCATGATATTTCAACAGATAATCGCCGGAATAATAACAGGCGCTCTTTATGCCATAGTGGCCCTTGGCCTCGTTATCGCTTACAAGGTAACGGGCGTTATGAACTTCGCTTACGGGTACATGGGCATGATCTCGGCTTACATCTTTTTCACATGTTTTTCCGTGATCGGAATGAATTACATCTTCGCGTTCTTGATCTCCGTGGCCTTCGGCGCTTTTGTCAGTTATGCCGTGGAGCGTGGACTTTTAAGACCTGTGAGAAACATATCTCCCGCTTCGATGGTCATAATAACGCTTGGCCTGCTTTTGTTGCTTGAGGGCATAGCGCTTCAGGTATGGGGAAACAATTATCAGCAGATACCGAATCTTTTGAACGGTTTGCCTTTGATTTTGAAATTCAGCGGCGGCATCATAGTCATACCACAACAAAATCTTTTGATCTTAGGCCTTGTAACGGGTGTCATAATAGCACTTATACTGTATTTGAACCTCACATTTCAGGGAAAGGCCATGAGAGCGGTTGCTCAAAACGAAGAGGTTTCAAAGTTGATGGGCATAAATTCAAGCCTCATGATGTCGATTTCGTGGATCATATCTGGTGCAATAGGCTCACTTGCGGCCGTACTTGTCGCACCGCAGACCTTTGTTTATCCGGATATGATGTTGAGTCTTCAAATAATGGGCTTTACCGCCGCCGTCTTAGGTGGATTTGAAAGCATTCCTGGCTCCATCATCGGCGGAATATCGATAGGCGTTATTGAAAATCTCGTTGGCACTTACATATCCACAAATCTCAAAACAACCTTTTCTCTCGCGATAATAGTGGCCATTTTGCTTATAAAGCCAGAGGGATTGCTCGGAAGCGCAAAGGCAAGGAGGGTGTGAGAGTTCATGAAAAAATACCTCTGGTTCACACCTTTTGTGCTTGTTCCCCTTCCGTTTTTGGGATATCCTTTTTTAATCTCAATCTTTGTTTTGATAGGCATATACACGATAGCTGCCATAGGAATGGACATACTCACGACATGGGCAGGTCAGATCTCGTTGGGAAATGCGGCTTTTTTTGCCATAGGAGCGTACACATCCGCGATAATGATCGTGAATTTTCACATACCGTTTTTGATCGCATTTTTGGTCTCAGGCTTTCTTTCGATGTTGATAGGGATCTTGGTAGGTCTTCCGGCTCTCAGAGTCTCCGGGTTTTACCTTGCGGTCGTTACCATGGCATTTGGGATAGCAATCCAGCAAATAATAGGCGTATTTCAAATAACGGGCGGTTACAACGGCATAAGGAACATACCCGCACCGAGCTTTTGGATCTTCAAAGCCTCAAATCCAATTTATCAATATTACATCGTACTTTTCATCATATTTTTGGCCTTTGTGATCATCTCGAGGGTCTCATTCTCAAAAAGCGGACTTGCACTTTTTGCCATGAGAGACAGTGAAATAGCCGCAACGGCTTTCGGCGTGAATCTGCTCAAATACAAACTTGCTGCCTTTGCATCAAGTGCAGCCTTGACAGGCTTTGCGGGCAGCCTGTACGCATCTGCCATAGGATTCATATCGCCTTCTCAGTTCGATCTCACGCTTTCGCTCGATCTACTTGCGATCGTCATAGTCGGCGGTGCCGGAAGTGTAATAGGTGTCATGATAGGTGCGGCCTTTTTCGTCGGACTTCCGTTTTTACTTTCCGGATATAACTTTTCCATAACGATAATCCAGGGCATCGCTCTTATATTGATACTTTTGTTTCTTCCGAAAGGACTCGTGCAAGCTTTTAAAATTGGCAAAGTTCGAAAGAAAGCATGAAAACGGCGAAAACAGTTCAGAAAGTGAAGAAAAGATGCGGACATCAAACGGAGGTGTGGAATGTTTATAACGATCGATGGTGTAAAGATTTTTTACGAAGTCAAAGGCAGTGGTAGTTCTGTCGTCTATGTTCACGGAAACTTTGCATCTTCAAAGTGGTTTGAAGAGGTTATGGATATTTCCGAAATGAGAGTTTATGCCATCGACCTTCCAAACTTCGGAAACTCGGGAAGAATAGATCAAATTTCAATAGAAGTTTACTCGAATTACCTTTGGAAATTCACAGAAGTGCTTAAAATACCAAAACCGATTCTCGTAGGCCATTCACTCGGAGGTGCCGTAACTTTGAAATGCGTTATAGATCATCCCAACGCATTTTCGGGATTGATCCTTGCAGACTCTGCTCCGGCAAATGGTTTAAAAACGCCGGAGAACGTTTATCCCATACTCGAGAGTTTTAAAGCACATCCTGAAGCGCTTGAATTTTCTCTCACAGGCACCATGCCAACCAGAAAAGACATGGCAAAAGTCCTTGTTAACGAAGCACTGAAGATGAACCCAAAAGCCTTCAGCGGGAATGCAAGGGCACTCGAAAAATACGATTATTCCGAAAGGCTAAAAGAAATAAAGATACCCGTTAAAATATTGTGGGGTACTTTAGATCCAATAGTTCCGAAAGAAAGCCTTCAAAAAATGTCAAATGAGATCCCAAATGCACAATTCGAAATCCTTGACGGCATCGGACACAGTGTTATGATCGAAAATCCACAAAAGTTCATCGACATATTGGTGAATTTCAAAAATGCCTTACGTTGATTCAGAAATCTATTATGAAAGCGTCGGCAAAGGCGCTCCTCTCATTCTGTTAAATGGCATAATGATGTCAACATCCAGTTGGGCATACCATGTTGACAAATTAAAGCGGAATTTCAATGTCATAACCTTTGATTTCAAAGATCAGGGCAGATCTTCGAAGATGGAAAAAGATTACGATATATCGTGCCGTTCCGAAGATCTTTTGGAGTTGATGGATCATCTTGAAATCGAAAAGGCCAATATCGTCGGGGTTTCTTACGGTGCGCATGTTGCCGAACATTTCGTCCTTTCTCATCCTCAGCGAGTTGAAAAACTCGTACTTTCGAATGCGGTGGACAAAGTCGACAATTATCTGAGAGAGCTCGGCAGAAGCTGGGAGATGGCGGCCCAAAGAAACGATCCGGAATTGCTTTTCAGAATTTCTTTTCCTTTCATATATTCACATACCTTTTACAATTCAAATGGCGATTGGATAGAAGAAAGAATAAAAAACGCTTCAAAAGTTACGAATAAAAATTGGCTTGACGGATTTACAAGGCTAAGCCGATCCGGAGCTTACTTTGATCTGTCAGAAAAAATAAAGGAAATAGATGTATCCACACTTTTAATCTGTGCCGATGAGGACATGGTGACACCGAAGAATGAGATGAAAAAAATGGCGAAAAAGATCAAAAACTCATCACTTGTAACGTTACACAAAACGGGACATGCGGCATTTTACGAAAAAGCGGATCTTTGGTGTGAGATCGTTGAAAGTTTCATCAAACCTTCCAAATCTTTTATAAATTAAGATAATTTAACATCTTTAGGTAAAATAAGGAAAATTATGCTTTCCAAGATCACTCGCCTTAGGATAGATAAGATGGGAAT
>DYLQ01000004.1:0-8134 GCA_020722015.1 Thermotoga sp.
AAGAGCTAAGACAAATTCGAGAAAAGATAATAGCCATTTCGAAAGATTCGAGTGTGAAACTCACAAACGCATGGCCTGAAGAATTCCCGAAAGATAAAACCAGCGGCGAGCAACAAATACCTTTCATAAACGCGATTGCAAATGGGAAAAAAGCAAGATTGTACTTGAACATCTTGAACAAAGGTACGATAAAAGGGATACCGGATGACGTTGTGGCAGAGGTATCTGTTACGGTTGACAAAAGTGGCATTCATCCCGAGAAAATAGAACCGGATTTGACAGATAGGATAAAGAAGATGTATCTGACACCTCGGATAATGAGGATGGAGATGGCACTTGAAGCCTTCATAACCGGAGACAGGAAGATACTTGAAGAGATTTTAATAAGAGATCCGAGAACAAAGTCAGATAAACAGGCAAAAGAGGTTTTGAACGAGATAATGGACTTACCTTTTAATTCGGAAATGAAAAAACATTATAATAAATGATTTACAAAGTTCTCGGATATCTTGCGATAACAGCGGTATTTTTCGCAGGAAACACCGTAACGACGACTGTTATCGTAAGTTCCTTCTTCTGATTTTTGGAGGTGGTATATGAAGATGTACGATGATGCGATCGATTGGGGAATCAAAAAGGCAAAAGATTCAAAAATGATCGCTTTGGGTTTTCATTCCGTGATAGATGGCCTTGAGAGAGTTGATCCACAAAAGATTGGCAATTTAGACGTTAAGATCGCAAAAAATCTCGCAGAACTTCCTGACTCGATAAAGAGTGTGGAAGATTTCCTGAGAGGACTTGTTTTCTCATTTGTCAACGGAAGTGCACTTCAGTTGATGATCGATTCAAAAGATGTTTACGACTGGATAATTAAGGTATTTGGGACAGGTACAATCAGGCTTGGCGGAACTTCGGCAAATATGGCGAAGGGGCTTGTGCCGTTTCCGTTTGAAAAGATACTCGTTTACGTGTATCCCTTGAAAAAAGAGATAGCGACCTTATTTCCTGATTCTCAAAACCTTTTCGTCGTCGGTAAGAACGGCCTTGAGCATCCAGCCAATGCGTACGAAGGAAAAGGAATTGACGCCATACACTGGATTTTCGAATTTTCTCAAGGTCAATCGATCTCCGTCAACGGTAAATCTTACATATGCCCGAGATCTAACAGGTTCATAGCCTCGTGGAATCCCGTTAACTCCAAATTAGACGTAAGAGAGCCTTTCAGATCTTACGCAATCGATCATGGCGGTGAGATCTCCCATTTTCTCGTATCGGGTTTTCACATCATGCAAGATGTATATTCGGATAGAGATACGGTTGATAACAGGCTTGACGAGCTTTTGAAATTCATAAAAGAGATGAGAATGAAAAACGCCGAAATTAAATTCCACTTGGAATTTGCTTCTGTAAGGAGAGACAGGGTAAGAAGGGCAGTCGAAGACAAATTGTTTCCGCAATTCGACAGTCTTGGTCTTAACGAAGTCGAACTTTCATGGATCGCAAGGGATATGGGATATGACGATGAAGACATACTTTCTTTGAATGTTGAAAAGATCTCGGATCTCATTTTCAAAATGATGAAGGGAAAATTATCAAGGGTACATTTTCATGCTCTTGGATTTTATATAGTTGCGTTTGATGATTCAATCTACGATGCCGAATCACAGAAGAAAGCACTCGCATTCGCCGCACTTGCCGCAGCTCAAAGGGCCGCTGACGGAGAGATAAATCTGGAAAGGTTTAAGGACATGATAGATATATCGGAAAAGTACGAATACAAAGAATGGAGAAGAAATGGAATTAATTTCATTCTCTTTCCGACAAAGGTTGTACCATCTCCAAAAATAACAGTCGGCCTTGGTGATACGATATCATCGCTTGGGTTTGTATTAGGATGAAGAAATTTTGAAAGGAGTGAAAAAATTGAACTTTGAAGATCTTGAAATCATAAAAGACGTAACGGGGCAACTTATAGATTTTACACTGAACTTAAGGCAATCTGGCCATCCCGGCGGATCGCGCTCGAAGATGCATGCGTTCTGGTCGATGGTTTTTTCGGATTATTCTCACTTTGATTTTATCCATCCGGAAAATCCCCTTTCGGATAGGTTTATACTTTCTGCAGGTCATACCGTTCCTTTGATTTACGCCTCATTGACGATAATCGGAGAGGCTTTCAAAAAAAGATTCGAAGAAACGAAAGATGAGCGATTTTTCATAGATCCGTCTAAAATAGTGCTTTTGGAAGATTTACTCAAATTCAGACACAGGAATGGTCTTTCCGGTCATGCAGAATTTTCTGGAAAGACTTTGTTCTTGAAGTTCAACACAGGCCCGGCAGGCCACGGACTTCCGGCTTCAGTCGGAGAGGCTTTCGCGTTGAAGCGTGCAGGTCTTTCTAACATAAAGGTATGGGCGATTGAAGGAGAAGGCGCGTTAAGCGCCGGAGCATCCCATGAATCGAAAAACTCGGCCTACGCACTCGGCCTTGATAACCTTTATTGGCTTATAGATTGGAACGATTTTGGAATAGACGATCATCCGATAAGCAGAGAAATCCATGGTACGCCAGATGATTGGTTCAAGCCGTACGGATGGAATGTGGCAGGATGCGAAAACGGACATGATTGGGAAAAGATATCCGGTACTTTTGATAGACTTGAAAAGCATAAGACGACGAATACTCCGAACGCTGCATGGTTTAAAACCAAAAAAGGATACGGTTACGGTGTGTATGACAACAAATCACACGGTACTCCTCACAAGGCAAACTCGGATATCTTCTGGAAAACAAGAGAAGAATTCATGAACAAATACGATGTTGAATTTGCAGGTTACGGAAAGCCCGTTCCGGATAACTTTGCCGAACAAACCTTTGAAAACCTCAGAAGGGTCATCGATGTTATTCTTAAAAACAAGAGTTTGGTTGAGCGAATCACAGACGAAATCGTTGAGAAAAGAGAAAGCATATCCCAATCTTTCTCTAACTTGAACGATAAGATCTTCGAAGACAAAAAGCTTTTCGACTTCAAAACTTATCCCTCCGAGATCTTTTTCAAACCAAATTCGAAGGTCGCAAACAGACAAGCGCTTAAAGCGTGGGGTGCATGGATAAACGCGGAGAGTGCCAAAAAATACGGAAGACCTTTGTTTTTGGCCGCATCTGCCGACTTGACGGAATCCACAAATCTTTCCGGATTCGGAGAAGAATTTGGCGATTTCAAAGGATATGGTTGGTACGACAGAGACAGAAACTTAGACGGTGTACTCTTGCCGCAAGAAATAACGGAATTCGCAAATGCCGGGATCTCCGCGGGTGTCGCAAGTGTAAATCTTTCTGACAAACCGTACGAAAATTTCAACGGCTTCTGGATGGCGACATCTACTTACGGAGCTTTCGCATATCTTAAATACGGCCCATACAGGTTATTTTCTCAAATGGCGCAGGATTGTCCCGTTAAACTTGGCAAAGTGCTCTGGGTTGTGGGCCATTCCGGGCCAGAGACTGCGGATGATTCGAGAACTCACTTCGGAATCTTCTCGACGGTCGTAACACAGCTTTTCCCCAAAGGGCATGTGATAAACGTCTATCCCTGGGAAGCGAATGAAGTACCGGTTTTGCTTGGAGCGGCATTCTCAAAAGATGTGCCGATAGTGGCAATTCATCTGACAAGGCCGCCCATAGAAATTCCGGACAGAGAAAAGTTAAAAATGCCCTCTCATTTCGAGGCTGCTAAAGGGGCATATCTCATAAGAGATTTCAAGAGTGGCAAAAAAGATGGCACGATCCTTGTGAGAGGCACGATATCCACGTACAATCTGATGAAGATCATCGATGTACTTGATGAAAGATACAATTTGAAGATCGTCTCAATTCCATCAAAAGAACTTTTTGACATGCAGCCGAAAGCATACAGAGATAAGATCTTACCGTGGGAAGACTGGGAGGAGTCAATGGTCATAACCAATGAATCTACGAAGGCCGTTGAGGATTGGATTGCCATGAAAAAATACGTGGATTATTGCATGTCGTCTGATTGGGACAACAGATGGCGTACGGGTGGCACTCTTGATGAGGTCATCGAAGAAGCACATCTTACACCTGAGTGGATTCTAAAGGGCATAGAAAAATTCGTGGAAAGAAGCTAATTTCGGAGTTTTTCTTTCGGTGTCCGCCTCGATTATGAAGCCATCTGTGAGGCGATTGCTTTTTTTGATATGTAGTATAATCAATCTAACGAGGCGATATATGTGTACTTCATAATAGTTGGTTGCGGCTATTTCGGTGCATCTCTTGCCCTAAAGCTCGCGGATAAGGGTCATGATGTTGTGGTTATTGACAAAGAAAAGTCCGCATTTGCGAAACTCGGACCGTCTTTCAACGGACTTACTATCATCGGAGTTGGCATCGATGAAGATGTTCTCAAAAAGGCCGGCATTGAAAAAGCCGACGCCGTGATCGCGTCAACCCGTGATGACAACACGAACATCATGATATCTGAAATTGCCAAGAAGATTTATAAAGTTCCAAAAGTTGTGGCAAGAGTTTACCTTCAATCGAAGATCAACACTTACAAAGATTTTAACGTTGATTTTGTGTGTCCTACGATAATCGGTGTAGAAGAGATGTACAACACGCTCTTTTCAAACGGAACTAAACTACTGGCGAATATCGGGAATGATCTCTCTATTTTTGAAGTGAGAATCCAGAAAGATAAAGTTTTCAAAGTAGAAGAAATCGAGTCTAAATTCGGTGTCAGAGTTTGTGCCATAAAAAGAAAGGAGTTTCAAATTGCAAATGGAAATGATGATTTACAAAAAGAAGATGTCATCGTGATCTTGTCCGGATTGGAAGATGCCAAAAGAGTTTCAAAATATTTCGGTGATGAATCTTGAAGATAATAATAGTTGGCGGTGGAAAGGTAGGATATTACCTTTTAAAAACACTTTACGGGAAAAAGCATAAGATCTCGGTAATAGAAATGGATCCTGTTAAATGTGCGATGATCGCGGAAGAGATGGACAACGTGAATGTCATCAACGGCGATGGAACGGAAATTAACGATCTCAAGGAGGCCGGAGCCGATGATGCCGATGTCATTGCTGCCGTTACTGGAAAAGACGAGGTGAACTTCATCGCATGTCAGATCGCAAAGCAAAATTTCAAAGTTTCAAAAACAATTGCGAGGGTCAACAACCCTAAAAACGAAAACGTGTTGAAAGTGTTGGGAGTTGACAATGTCGTATGTTCAACGGCTTTCATAGCGAATATCATCGAGCAAGAAGTGTTACTTGGATCGATAAGATCGCTTCTAACCTTTTATCATGGAGATCTGAATATACTTGAAATAAAAGTACCCCACGATTCGCCATCCATTGGTAAAAAGATAATGGAAATCAAATTGCCACGAGACAGCATAATCATAACGATCATAAAAAACGACAGACCGGTGGTACCAAGGGGAGATACACAAATCGATGAAGACGATCTTGTCATAATCATGTCAAATAAAGACAAAATCAACGAGATAAAATCAGTCCTTGTCGGAGAAGGTGGTAGTGATGAAACAAAAGGTTGAAAAAGTGAAAGATATCTCGATCGGCATTTTAATAGAAGTGGGTTATGCCGCTGTACTCATCGTTGCGGCCTTTTTAATAGGTTATATACTTACCCACTGACGTGAGCAAAAAAATAGTTTATTCAGACTTAAAATTGATAAATTACCACACGGCCAAGATCGTCGAAACGATGGGATGGGTAATGGCCATTCCTCTTGTCACTGCTTTGCTCTTTGAAGAATGGAATACAGCCATAGATTTTGGGATAGGCATGGCCGTTTCCTTTGCTTTTGGTTTTGCACTTGAAATTTTGTGCCGTGATCACGATGAAGAGATGGATTGGCTTCACGGAATGTTTATAGCCGCCTATGCCTGGCTTATTCTTACCGTTATCGATGCAATTCCCGGATATCTTTCCGGCCATTATGCTTCTTTCCTCGACGCAGTTTTCGATGTGATGAGTGGCTTCACGACAACAGGTCTTGTGTTGATCCAAAGGATGTATGATCTCTCAATAGGAATGAACATGTGGAGGGCGCTCCTTACATTTATCGGTGGCCAGGGTATGATAGTGTTGTCTTTAAGCTTTCTCATAGGCATGCGTGGTGGGTACATGATGTACATGGGAGAAGGAAAAAGTGAAAAACTTCTCCCAAGTGTTACAAAAACCGCAAGAGCGATATGGGACATAAGCATGATATATCTCGGTGTTGGAACGCTTGCTTTGTTCATAGCAGGCCTTGCAATAGGTTTGAAACCTGTAAGTGCACTTTTGAATGGTTTATGGATCTTCATGTCAGCATGGAGTACTGGAGGATTTGCACCTCACTCACAGAACATACTTTACTATCACAGCATGCTTTACATGCTTATAACGATGGTGATCTTCATAATAGGCTCTTTTAATTTCGCACTTCATTATGCCGTCATGAATAAAAATCGTAAGGAAATTTATAAAAATATAGAAACACAGTCATTTTTCATAACGGTACTTATAACCTTTACGATAGTCGCAATAGGCCTTGTCAGGAATAACGTTTATCCGAATGCGGTCATTCTTTTTACGAAAGGATTTTACCAGTTGATTTCTGCACATACGACAACCGGTTTTATGAACATATATCCGTCGCAATTCGGATCGTGGGGAACACTTGCCATGGTTGGAATTACCATAGCCATGCTTATAGGCGGAAGTACAAGTTCGACTGCCGGTGGAATAAAAGGGATGAGAATTGGGATAATAGCCAAATCATTCGTCTTTGAGACGAAAAAGCTCTTCATGTCACCAAAAACTGTTAAAATTCAGAAGTTCCATAATCAGGAAGACATCGATCTCAACAACGAAATCGTCAAAAATGCCATGGTAATAACGATGATGTACATACTTTCATTTGTCGTCGGACTCATAATAACTCTCATTTACAAATATCCGATAGAAAAAGCCGCATTTGAAGTTGCCTCGGCACTTGGGAATGTGGGATTGACATCTGGAATAACCGTTCCTTCAATGCCAGACGTGTTGAAGGTGCTTTATATAATTCTGATGTGGGTTGGCAGACTTGAATTCATGGCAGTCATAGCATTTGTGGCATATCCGTTCATAGGGGCAAAGAGAAGATGAAACATTTTGTCCTTTTCACATTTATCATGCTTTTTGCATCGATTACCTTTGCGTTGCCAACCATATCCGATATGATAAACAACCCTGATATCTACAACGGTAAATTCCTAACGGTTCAGGGACAGGCTGTAGGCAGTGTTATGAAAAGAGGGAATTACGCGTGGGTGAATATGACGGATGGCTCTCAAACTCTTGGTTTTTGGATGCCTTATTCCCTTGCAAAAGAAATAAAATACACGGCAAGTTACGATTTTAAAGGCGATTTGTTGACAGTCGAAGGAACTTTTGTCGCCATGTCTTTGGAGCATGACGGAGATATGGAATTTGACGTTTCAAAAATAGTTAAGATCATTCCAGGAGGCAAAATCAGCCATGAAATAAATTCAGGCAGGGTAATCTTTTTAATCGTCATAGCCAGCCTGGCATTTGTCCTGTGGATTTTGAAAAGAAAATTTTTCACATCGAAAAGTTAAGGTGCACAAAATTGAAGACCGCTTTTTTCAACAAAAACCAAATCCCCTTCAAAATGGATGGGATTTGTTTGGTTTATACTAATTCAAGTTTAATTTTCGAATAAACAATCATCCGCTTATGATCCCAAAAGCAGTTCCTATCGATTGCTTTAGTGCTAATAAGTAATGCCATGGTTAGCGCTGCATCATGAAAAGTCTTTATCCAACCGTTGTTTTTACTTGCTTCTCTGTTTTCTTTGTGCTTGTAAAGTTCTACAAGGTTGATCATGGGAAGGATCGCCGGAGGGGTCAACCCATGTTGTGAGGTCATCGTTATTATGTAAGAACGCGCGATTTGCAAAAGATTGGAAACGCGGAGTATTTGACGAATTCTTCGAAGGGCTTCTCATCCATTCCGAAGGCTTCGAATTGCCCGATTATAGACAATTTAACGTCCAAAAACTTGCCCTCTTCGTTTTCCAGTGAAAAAGATATTTCCACA
>DYLQ01000004.1:8234-69597 GCA_020722015.1 Thermotoga sp.
ATGAAATTCCCTAGGGTATCTATAGCTTTACTGCTGGGCTCTCATCTGAAAGGGTTATACGTTTGAATCCTTGTTCCAAAAGCTCCATCAATATTTCTTTTGGGTTTTGGTTTCTTTGTTTGCTTAAAAGGTCCAACTGTTCCCTGTATTCTTTTGGAACCGTTAACGTGTAATCTCCATGTATCGTCAGATACAGGTTTCCACCAAGGGCGTTTGCGATCTTTTCCATGAATTCGTAGCTTGGTTTTCTGCCGAGGTTCTCGAAACGGGATATGGCTGACTGTTTGGTGTTCATTTTTTGAGCGACGTCTTCCTGGCTTAAATTTCGATCAAGGCGTTCATTAATAACTTCGACGATGAAGTCATCTAACGGATCTCTTTCAGAATTTTTTTCGAATTCCTCTATCTTGTCTGGATTTTTCTCTTCAAATTCATAGTACTTTTTAGATTTTCTTTTTAATTCTTCCATTTTTTTCTTATTCATATTTATACCTCTTTTTATATTTGAATTTTAAATTTTCAATTCTTATTTTTTCTTGCCTTTTTAGTATCTCCTTTTTTCTTCTTTTTGAATTCAGCATCAAGAATTATGATAGTGTCTTTTTGAAAATGGTGAAATTGAAAATATATCCTCAAAACACCACCTCTTGCATTTTTGGGTATACGAAGTTCATACAATCCATCTCCGAGTGATTTGCATATTCCTTGTTTCTTAAAATCATTTATGGCTTTTACACCGTTTTGCTCAATTGTTCTAAGGTCAATTTGAGTTAGGTCGTAGATTTTTTTGTGTTTCTTTTCCAAAGATTCTATGTATTTTTTTACGCTCGATCTGTTTTCGTCTTGTTCTTCAGGAAAATATTTTATTTTCAATTTCACACCCCATTATATAACCATTTGGATATAAATGTCAACGAAGCTCCGTACAGATCTTTCTTTGGATATAGAAATAGAGTGTCCAACGTTTTTAAATAGGAATTTTTAGATGGTCATTGAAAAGCATAAAAGCATTGTAATCTCAATTCAGTATTTCTTTTGTTACAAAGAAGGTGTCTCCAATCTTTACCCTATGAGGTATCATAGAGTTACCTAAAAAAATAGAAAGAAGACACTGACATTATGGTACCACAAATTGAAGTGACTTTGGATACGATTGTCAATTACGTCATTTCTGACGTACTGGAAGTTATTTCTCCAGATCCTTCCAAAGACAACAGATTCAAGTTCTCAGATGAACAGAGATACTCAGAGTCATGGTGTTAAGTGGCAACCATCCAAAACGGTCAGCAGAATCAGCACTTTATGAGTACGCTTAACTACTATTTGCAAGTAAGAACTGCATTTAGTGTCAATTACGTTCAGAAATGTTGAAAAATTACGGCCGAAAAATGTGGATTTCTTACGGTGATTTTGTGAAAGCTATAATAAAATTATTTATCATATACGACACTATCTTTCTCTTCGGTTATTTTTACTCCGATTAGTCCTGTTTTCTGTTTTTCTTTCAATTTGTAACTCTTCTCATGTATGTTTATTATCGTCGAATGGTTAAAAATATCTCTTTTGAAATAAAGAGAATTTGTTTTGATGCAACAAACAACGGATTATATGATGAATAATTTGCTGTGAGAATATTCTTCTTTGCTACAAATTACGTACCATATACTATTTTCAGATTTATACTTTTATCAGTAAATACAACAAATCCCCTTCATTTTGAAGGGGATTTGTTTTGGTACAAACAATGGGTTATACGCGGAGGCGACGATGGGATTTGAACCCATGAATAAGGATTTTGCAGACCCTCGCCTTTGACCTCTTGGCTACGTCGCCTTAGACATATCTTATATTATCATTTCAAATCAAAGAAAATCAAGCCCTCAGGGTTCACCTTTGATTTTTAAATTTAACCCTAAGATGAAAGAAAAGGTACAAATTGAAGGCAAAAAGTATCAAGACGATGAAAAGATTTGAAAAGAATTTGAATTCAAAAACGCCATCGTTTATAAAACCATCAAAAGATGCTGCAAAAAGTGCTATAACGTAGTAAGTGTCAAAAATAAGTCCCATTATACTGCCGGTTATCGCATGGGCAATCCCACTCTTACTCTTGCCTAAATCATCGTAAAGTCCAAAGATGAAGATAAGCGTTATCGTCAAAGCGACAAATGCATCCATGTAATCGTGAGAAAGTACCATGAAAATGGCCAAAATTGCATATCCTACTGATGACAAAACCATCAATTTGAACATTTCAGATCACCATATAGGCTATTTTCTCGAAGACAAAAGCGGTGGCATAAGCAAGAGAAAGACTCCAAATGACTGAAAAAATAGGCCATTTATAACTGCCAGTCTCCATTTTCATCGTTGCTTGAGTTGCGGCACATGGAATGTAAAGCAAGGCAAAAAGCATAAGTGCGTAAGCGGTAATCGGGTTTAAAATCTTTGGCAAGAACGATTCAAGACTTCCATTTGCAAAAGTTCCAAGGGTGGTGACCGTTACTTCCTTTGCAACACCGCCAAAGATCAGAGATAAAGTTACATGCCAGTCAAAGCCAAGGGGTGCCAAAATTGGCGCTATGCTCTTTCCTATTTGCGCCGCAAAGGAATTGCCAATGGATGAATTTGGCGGAAGATTGGAAAGAAGCCATACAACGGCCGTGGCCCCAAGAATTATACCTCCTGCCTTTTTCAAAAAGTGTTTCCCTCTTGACCACGTGTATATTCCGATACCTTTTGCCGTCGGCAACTTGTATCTCGGCATTTCTATCACAAAAGGAGAACTTTCTTTGTTTTTGAGTATGAAATTGAACACAACCGCCATGGAGAGAGCGATGAATATGCTTATCAGGTAAATGGAAAAGATCGCAAAACCTCCGTACGCTCCAAAAAAGGCCGCCGATAAGACGACGTAAATTGGAAGACGTGCACTGCACGTTGCAAATGGATTTATAAGGACCGACACAAGCCTTTCCTTTTCCCCTTCAAGGGTTCTCGTCGTCATTATGGCAGAAGCATTACAGCCAAAGCCTAAAAGCAAAGGAATAAAGGCCCTTCCACTCAACTTGAATCTGTGCATTATCCTATCGATTAAAAAAGCAGCCCTCGACATGTAACCTGAATCTTCAAGAATTCCCATGGAAAAGAAGAGAAAAAATATCAAAGGAACAAAGGTGAGCACGGATCCGACTCCTGATATGAGACCATCTCCGACAAATAATCCAAACCAGCCTGGTATAGAATGTGCATACCCTCCAAGAACATCGAAACCCTTACTTAGCAGATCGCTAAGTGGTGTTGAAACTGCAAAGGTGAATTCGAAGATCATCCACATTACGGAAATGAAGATCGGTATGCCAAGAATTTTATGTGTAAAAACATGATCAAGGGCATCTGTCAGAGTCCATATTTCCTTCGGCCTTACCTCAATCTGCTTTACTATGGAATCAATGAAATTGTACCTCGCCTTTGCTATTTCCAAGTGTATACCTTGATCTGACAATTCGACCGGACTTATCCCCGCTTTTTGGACGATCGAGATTGCGTAAGGATCTCTTTCTCTCAAAGAAATTGAAAGCCATCGTGAAGGAAAAACGCTCAAATTTTGATTTTTACGAATTAAATCTTCAAAAGATGAAAATTTCTTCTCGAGTTCATCGGGATATATCATGTATTTGGTCTTCTCGTTTTGAATAAAAGCGACCCTCATCAAATCATCAACATTTATTCCCTTTGTCGCTATCGTCTCGACAACTTGTATACCAAGCCTTTTTGAAAGCTCATGGGTATCTATTTTTATATCAAGGCTTTTAACTTCATCCATTTGATTTAGGACAAGGATGGTCTTTATGCCGGTTTCTATTATCTGGATTGTAAGATAAAGATTTCTTCTTAAATTTGTGCCGTCAACGATGTTGAAGATCATATCTGGTTTTCCATTCAAGAGATAATCACGCGCAACTTGTTCGTCAATACTTCTTGCGTTTAGCGTGTATATTCCGGGAAGATCCACGACATTCACGATGTAATCTTTCCATTTTAAAACGCCAGTCTTTTTTTCAACCGTAACACCTGGCCAATTCGCAACATATTGATGAGCACCGGTAAGCGCATTGAAAAACGATGTTTTTCCGACGTTTGGATTTCCCATAAGGGCAACGGTTATTTCTTTCACTTTTTCCTCTCCACCAGGATTTTTTGAGCCATTCCATGATTGATTAAAAACTTTTTTTCTCCAACCATAACGGAAACTTTACAATTAAGCGTATCAGAGAGCACTTGAATTTCTTTTCCGATTTCGATTCCCAAACTTGCAGTTTTATAAGTGAAAAACTTTCCAGCCATGAAATTCAAAACAACGTAGGTACCCTTTGGCACAACGGAAAGAGGAGCAGGATAGATTGGTTCAACCTTTATCATCCTGCTTTCGTCTTGCCTTAGAGATATTTCAGTCGAATCAACAAGGTAAATGGTCGGGTCTCCAAATGGAGCTCTTCTGATAACTTTTATCTCACGGCCAGGTAACCATCCCAAACTCATGAGTTTTGATTTCAAAGAGTCGGAAAGACCAGATTCGATTAGAATACAACGTGTATTTTCTGGGCATCTGTCAAGAGATATTATTTATACCATCTCCTTATTGAGAATCAATCTCAATAAGATTCTACCATATAATGAATTTTTTTCAAAACAACTTCTACTTTAAACAAGCATCTTTCTTTTCTTTATTTCCCACCATATCCTCGAAATTGGCAATCCCATGACATTGAAGAAATCTCCGTCAATTCTTTCGACGAGTATCATTCCCATGTCTTCTTGGACTCCATATGCGCCGGCCTTATCAAGAGGGGAGCCTGTTTTGACGTATGATTTTATGGTTTCATCATCAAGATCGTAAAATTTCACATTTGTCGATTCGACGAAATTAATTCTCTCTGTTTTTAATCTTATGCAAACGCCGGTATAAACCGTATGCCATTTGCCCGACAACATCTTAAGCATTTTGATCGCGTCATTTGAATCCTTTGGTTTTCCAAGGATGATTTCGTCAATTTCAACAGTTGTGTCTGCTGCAAGTATCACGTTGTTGCGTTGTATCGAATCAGCCTTCATTTCAGAAAGTCTTAGCACCATCTCACGTGCTGATTCACCTTCTAAAACCGATTCGTCTGCACTTGGATGGACAACTTCAACGTCTTTAAAAATTTTTTGAAGTAATTCTTTTCTTCTTGGAGAAGAGGAAGCTAAAGTTATCATTTTATCACCTTTAATTTTGAAAAGTCATAGCGTCATACGTAGTTCTTTCTTTTGCACCTTCCGTGTAAACAACTATCTTGTTTGGAACGCTTATTATCGTTTCACCTTCTTTGGATATCCATCCCGTTGCAACACTTACCTGATTTGTTTCAGTTTGAGGGAAAATCCAATTTGTTGAATAAGTTGCCCTTATGGCTCCTGGCTTTGTTTCAAGTGTCATAAGGTATGTATCTCCTCTGTAAACCTTGTAATATGCGTTTTTGTCAAGAGGTATAACTTCGTAGACCTTTCCGTCGAGCAAAACAACGGCTTTTGCAGCCGATGGTGCGAATTGCCTAAAACCAATCCATAACCCAAAACCGAGTATTAGGAATATGAGAAGAATAAGATCCCATTTTGAAAATATCTTATGGCTTGTATTCGTATTTTTGCCACTCTTCATTTTTGATTATCTGCCCCTCTTCATTCACAGCGTAATACGCTACTCCCAATTCAGAAGCCATTTTCTCCATCTCGGACGGTCCGGCAACCATAGAAAAAACTCCAAAACCGTCTGAAAACACCGATTCTGTTGAGACTGTGGTAACAGATTCAAAGTAGTCGTTGGAATAGCCAGTCTTTGGGTCAAATATGTGGTAATATCTTTTGCCATTGACGATTATGTATCTTTCGTAATCTCCAGATGTTCCGACATATCCACTGTAAAGTTTAACATAGGCTATTGAATTATTCGGATTGCCTCTTGGATTTTGAATTCCGATTATCCATGGCTGATTCCCGTATTTAGGTCCTATTATTCCGACTGTTCCGCCAACATCCACAAAACCCGAAGATTTTGGGTCATTTTGCCTTGCCATGTTTATAAGCATTTGATCTATGTATCCTTCCATCATACCGTTGAGATCAAGCCACACGCCGTTTAAAAGTCTCACCTCATCTTCTTTTATCTCAACATTTTTGTATCCAACATGCTCCAAAGCCGTTTGAATTTCCTGAGGCGTTGGCAAATGCCAAGATTTAGTGTTATCCGTGTTGAATCCCCAAAGCGGAACAAGTCTTCCTATTGTTGGATCGAATTTGCCATTTGTAATTCGAGCAAAATTTATCGATTCTTTTATGACATAGAGTAAATCCGGAGAAACTTTAACCCACTTTCCATCTGAATGGTTAAGGTTGTAGAGCTCAGAACCTGCAATCCACGGATCGAAAATGAGATCGTACTTCTGAAACGTATTAAACATTTTATCGACTATCTCTTTGGCATTTCCTTTTTCTGTGGCATAAGATATTTCAACGTCGGTACCAAGTTCAACACCGTAACGAGTGTAGTATTTTGGTGGAGTTTTCGCAAGAAAGACAGATGCAACAACACTTCCCACGATTGCCACGGTAAAAATGGATATTATGATGTTGCGTTTTTTCATGAAAATCTTCCCTTCATTTTTCAAATTTTATCCTTTTGACGAGCACACCCGCGACGATCGCATTGGCGATCCCAGAAAAAATTCCGATTATTTCCATGTACGGTAGGTAAGACATGATAGCCCATGTTCCTACTATTTGGACTCCTATCAAAACCTGAATAACGTTGTTTAACAAGGCTCCTATTACGCTGTGAAAAATAAGTCCAGCTTTTTTAACTGACCAAAAAGAAAGATACATGGCAAAGGTCGATCCTATCGAACCGATAAACCCCATCAAAAAGGTGGGGGCAAGAAAGGTGCCGCCGAGTAAACTTCCTATGAGTGATTTTCCGATCGTAAGAACTACAAGCCAAGAAAGAGGGGTATCCGGCAAAGCGTAGACTATCACCATATTGGAAAATCCCCAGCGTGCTCCCGGGATAGGCACAGGAAATGGAGCATAATTTTCAAGTATATATATCGCAGCTCCGACTGCCACAAGCATGCTGTAAGTCGTTATTTTTTTGCTTACTTTTTGATATTCATCATTTCGCATATTCGTTCCAAAGCGTATTGGTTTGAGTTTGACCATTTTCGTAAACGGCGAAATAGCCAATTCCCAACATTTCTGACCATTGGTTTATATCATTCGGACCTGCGGCCATAACGGCAGTTCCAAAAGCATCTGAAAGCATTCCGTTGTCCGATATACTCGTTATAGATTGAAAATAATTGTCCGAATATCCGGTTTTAGGATTGAGAATGTGATAATATCTTCTTCCTCCAATGATTATGTAGCGTTCGTAATCTCCAGATGTTGCTATATATCCTTTGTAAAGGTTGACGTATGTTAAGGCATCGTTAGAGGTCCCACGCGGATTTCTAACGCCTATGACCCATGGTTGATTGCCATACTTTGGCCCTATTATTCCTATATCTCCACCTATATCCACGTATCCCGTGGAATTCGGATCGTTTTTCTTTGCCATTTCGACAAGTAACTGAACTGCATATCCTTTTGCTATGCCTCCCAGATCAACCCATGCGCCGTTCAAAAGCCTTACCTTATCTCCATCAAACTGTATATTTTGGTAACCCACGTGAGGCAAAACATTGGCAATTTCGCTTGATGAAGGTAAGTGCCATTTTTTGGAATCGGTTGAGTTGAATCCCCACAGATCAACAAGTCTTCCTATAGTCGGATCGAAATAGCCATTCGTTTTTTGTGCAATCTGGACTGAATATTTCAAAACATCAAGTAACTCAGGACTAACTCGAGTCCATTGACCATTTGAATGGTTTAAATTGTAAAGTTCTGAATTAGAAATCCATGGATTAAAAGTGTTGTTTATGTTGTCCAATTCTTTAAACATCGTTTCAACGACCTGCTTGGCATTTCCCTTTTCAGTCGCGTAGGAGATGGTAACGTTGGTACTCAATGCCACACCATACTGGACGTAGTATTGTGGTGGTTTTTTCCAAAAAGCTTCAAAGACAACTATTGCGACTATGAGTAAGATGGAGAAGGTTATGATCATGACTCTTATGGATAAAAAATTCACTTTCTTATCGCTATCTGGTAACCGCAATTTGTGCAACTCCCTTCCTCATCAAGACCTACGACGTTAACGTTGTATCCATTTCTTTCTATAACGGTTTTGCCACACTTGGGGCAGATAGTGTCTTCGTGCATTCCGGGTACATTACCTATATAAACGTAATCAAGATATTCTTTGGCAACATGCCATAACTTTTCAAGTACGTCCGGATCCGTTGGCGGCTTATCGTACTTGTAATTGGGAAAGTATCGTGAAAGGTGAAGCGGAATCGACCTGTCTATCGATCCTAACCATTCGGCAATTCCTTTTGTTTCCTCTTCGGAATCGTTATCTTCTGGCACGATTAAAGTTGTTATCTCAACGTGAATGCCGGCTTTCTGTGCAGTTTCAACATTTTTCATGACGACATCGCGTTGACCTCCGAGTACTTTTCTGTAATATTCATGATTGAATGACTTGACATCGATGTTCATAGCCGAGAAGTACTGGGCTAAAAGTTTAAAAGGTTTTTCCTCTATAAAGCCATTTGTCACGAGAACGTTGTTAAGTCCATCTTTCATGGCGGCACGTGCACAGTCAAGCACATACTCAAACCATACAACTGGTTCCGAATAGGTGTAGGCTATCCCAAAAGAGTTATGATCTTTGGCCAGAGACACCAATTGCTCTGGAGAAAAGTCCCTGACATGCGGAATAGCATGAGATATTTCCCAATTCTGACAGAAAGGACATGACATGTTACATCCCCAACTGCCTACCGAGAGTATCTCACTTCCCGGATGAAAGTGAAAAAGTGGTTTCTTTTCTATGGGATCCACAGAAATTGCTGAAATTTGACCATAATTGAGGGAATAAAGCGCTCCTTCAATGTTTTTCCTTACGCCACATATTCCTACCTGACCATTTTTCAGCAAACAATGATGTGGACACAGATCGCATCTTACTTTATCGTCTTTCAGAATCTCGAAAAAAAGTGCTTCCCTCATTTTTTCAGATCCTTCCACCTCTCATGACATGCATAAGCGTTGTGAGTGTGAATTGATTCGTAACTTGTAACTTTTACGTTGTACCAAATGACACGATTATCACTTTCAAGTTTTAAAGAGATATCCCTGACAACATCTTCGACGAATTTTGGGTTATCGTAAGCATTTTCTGTCACATACTTTTCATCCTCGCGTTTGAGTAGCGTAAAAAGTGGCGTTGATGCCGAGCTTTCTGCCGCATCTATGAGATCTTCTATCCAAACTATGTGATTCATTCTGATGGAAACATCTGCCTTGGCTCTTTGGTTATGAGCACCCCTCTCACTTATCTCTTTTGAACATGGACAAAGCGTTTGAATAGGTACAATTACCTCGAGCACAAAATCGAAATCGTCATTCTTTTTACATATGAATTTGGCTTTGTAAGGAGTGTAACTTTCTATTTTTGACACAGGTGCCTTACGCATGACAAAGTAATCAAATTCAACTTCAAAATGTGCCGTAGCGGATTTTAAATGTTCTCTCATATCATCTAAAATGTTTTCCATATTCTGAATGGTCATTTTCCCATTGTGATTGTTAAGTACTTCTACAAATCTGCTCATGTGGGTGCCCCTGAAGTCCTTCGGCAGATCAACGTACATGTTTATCTTACCAACCGTACTTTGGTAAGAATTTTCTCTGTCTAAAACGACTATTGGGTAGACTATATCGTTTATTCCTACCTTATCTATGTATATATTTCTCAAATCTTTTTGACTTTGCACATCCGGAAGATACTTTTTCAAACATATTTCTCCTTTCAACAGAAACAATACAATTATACCATTTATGCTTTACCACGCTTATACATGAGATTTTGTTGTATAATTCATTTTGTGATGATAAATGGAAAAGATAGTTGAAGTAAAAGGGCTTAGAAAAAGATACGGTCATTTTGAGGCTTTAAAGGGCATAGACATAGTACTTTACAGGGGAGAAATTTTTGGCTTTTTAGGACCCAATGGTGCAGGAAAAACAACCACCGTTGAGATTCTGGAGGGACTCAGAAAACCTGGAGAAGGCGAAATAACTTTTTTTAACGAAAAGATACACAACGCCATTCCACCCCATGTGAAGGAGAAAATAGGAGTCGTGCTACAAGAAACACGTTTTCTTGATCATCTTAAAGTTAGAGAAATACTTGAACTTTTTGCTTCTTTTTTCAAACAGGCTAAATCTCCGGAAGAAATAATTGAAATGGTTCAAATGGAGGAAAAAGCTGATGATTACACGGAAAATTTATCCGGTGGACAACGTCAGCGTCTTGCGATAGCAACGGCTCTTGTAAATGATCCGGAGATAATATTCCTTGATGAACCAACGGTTGGACTTGACCCTCAATCAAGAGAATCTGTGTGGAAATTGATTAGGATGCTTAAAAATAATGGAAAGACGATTTTTTTGACAACTCATTACATGGAAGAAGCCCAAGCGCTTTGTGATAGAATATCTATCATAGACAGGGGAAAGATAATCGTTTCCGATACGCCCAAAAATCTCGTGAAAAACTACGGTGGGAAAAGTGAGATCGATTTTAGATGTAATTCAATTCCTTTAAAATCGACAATCGACGATTTAAAATCAAACGTTAATGTTGTTGACGATCACTTCAGAATTGAAACGGATGACATAACGAAAACTCTTGAAGAACTCGTGGAGTGGTCAAAAAAATTCAACATCACCATAACGGATATTTCCTTGGTAGAACCCACTCTCGAAGATGTTTTTTTATCTTTGACCGGAAGAGGCCTGAGAGATTGAAAGCATTCTGGAAATTTTTCAAACTTCATCTGCTTTCAGATTTAAGAAATCGAAGATCGATATTTTGGGTTGTTATATTTCCCATTCTTTTACTTGTTTTGCTTATCCTGGCATTTTCAAATCTTGGTACAAATGGAGCACTTAACTTCAGGATAATACTTATAAATGAGTCAGGAGCGTCAGGTCTTAATTTTTCAGACAGAATTGTTGATATCGTTAAATCGATGTCATATCCAAATAAAAATGCCGTTTTTACGCTTACGGAAATGAATCCGGATCAAAAAGATTCAGCGATTGAAAAAGTGCTTTACGCAGATGCGGATATTTTGGTGGTCATACCCAAAGATTTCGATGCGTCGATCGCAAGATCTGTTTTGCTTTCAAAGCTTGGCATGAATTTTTCTCCTGCAACACTTGATGTCTTTTACGTTCCGAATAGGGCTTCTTCAAGTCTTGCGCAGGAAATGATCGGAGGCCTTACAGGGAAAATAAACGCTTTCTTCGCCGGCACACTCGGCCAAAAAATTTCTTCGGTAGTTATAAAAGATGAGATTCTTGGAGAGATCATGGGATCACCATCTTACACGGATTTTGTAACGCCCGGAATTCTCGTCATAGCACCATTTACAACGGGACTGTTGTTGGTTGCCCCTAAATTATCGTTTTTAAGAGCAAACAGGGTGATGAGAAGATATGCTTCAACTCCCATGAATCCTGTCAGTTTCTTTTTTGGCTTTACCTTTTCAAGAACCGCCATAATGGTAATTCAATACATAGGTCTTGCATTCTTCGCTGTTTTTGTCATGCGATCAAGGATCGATATTTTTTCTTTGACTGCTTTCTTTTATTACCTTTTTTCATGTGCCGTTTACACGGCAATAGGATTCGCAGTAGGAGTTGCCGTTTCAAGTGCTGTCGCCGTAAGTGCGCTTTCAAGTGTTGTGAACTTACCACTTGAATTTTTGGCCGGTATATATTTCCCACTTTTCAACCTTCCTTGGTACATAAAGATATTTGTCTATGCCAATCCACTTTGGTATGCCACAAATGCAATGAGAGAACTTTTGAGAGTCTCCCAATCTCAATCTCCCATGTGGATGAATATTTTAATCCCGGGACTGTGGCTTATGATATCGATGGGTTTTGCCCTTACAAAGAGAGCAGCAGAAAGAAAATGATCCAATGAAAAATTTATTCGGTAAAGCTTTTAAAATGTTTATACGTGATCGCCAGGCTATTTTGATGTTTTTCATACTTCCCATTCTCTTCATGTTGATACTTGGTTTTGTGATAGAAGGATTGTCGGGAAGTGCAACTGGAGTCAACGTTAAAATCGCCGCTTTTATTTCATCTTCATCTCTTGAGAATGCCATAACTAAAGCCTCTTCTGGTACAGGACTTGAATTCATCTTCACAAAAAGCGTTGATGATCTTAATGAACTTTTGGACGATGGGAAAGCCCAAATGGGAATAATTTTCAAAAACGATGACTTTACTTTTGTCTACAATCAGTCTTTTGGGCAGTACAACAATTATTTGAAAATTCTTCAGGATGTCATCTCAAGTAGTGTTGTAAACGCACTTTCAAACGTTAAACCTTACATTCAGATAAGATCGTTATCCGTTAAAAGTGGCAACTTAACTGTGATAGGGTTCATAGTGCCAGGCGTCATATCGATAGCGATAACCATAGCCGGTATTTTCGGTATGGCCATAATTGCGGGTAATTACAGACAAAATATGGTTTTGAAAAGGTTAGCGGTAACGCCTTTAAATGGAGGCTCTTTCTTTTTTTCTCTTGCAATCGTGAGATTCATTGCATCTTTGATATCTGCATCTTTGACAGTCGTACTTTCTGAAATCGTATTTTCAACCTCGTATGATATAAACTGGTTTTCTTTCCTTATCTTTATTTCAAGCGGCATTATCCTTTCTCTCGGAATAGGTGTCATTTTAGCTTTGCTTTCAAGAGATTTATGGACAATATTGAACATCTCAACGATTCTTTCCATAACGATGATGCTGTTTTCCGACGTGTTCTTTCCTTACTCCATAATGCCCTTTTACATGAGAGTAATCTCGAAAATGCTTCCGATATCTTACTTTTCCGAAGGGTTAAGATACACACTTGGAATTGAAGCCATGCATTACCAAGATTTTGCAATTTTGACGGCCGTTTTCATCATAAGTGGCATTGCAATGATTTTCTTTGGCGGAATTAAAATTTTAAAACTCGAAAGAAAATAGAACTGGCACTTGACTTTGATCCAAAATATGACTATAATCATAGTCAAGGTGATATTATGCTTAACAAACTTAAATTTTACAACGTTGCTGAAGCAAAGGCCGAACTTTCGAAGTTGCTGTCCGAAGCAAAGTATCAGGATGTTGTCATAACGAAAAACGGAATACCGGAAGCAAGTGTTTTGAATTACGAAAGGTATGTCAAGATCATGGATTTTCTCGAGCAAGTTAAAGACATATACACACTCGATGTGGGAGAAGGCATACCTGAAGATCCTGTTGAAAAAATGCTTGAAGATGATCAGGAGGTGTAGAAATGGCAGATGTGATCCTTGAACACGTCTGGAAAGTTTATGAGAAAAAAGTTGAGGCGGTGAAAGACGCGAATTTGAATGTCGCGGACAAGGAGTTCTGTGTTTTAGTTGGTCCTTCGGGTTGTGGAAAAACAACGACGCTTAGAATGATAGCAGGTCTTGAGGAAATAACCAAAGGAACGGTCAAAATTGGGGACAAAGTTGTAAATGATGTCGAGCCCAAGGACAGAGATATAGCGATGGTCTTTCAGAACTATGCACTTTATCCTCACATGAATGTTTATCAAAACATGTCTTTTGGTTTGAAATTAAGGCATTTTCCAAAAGATGAGATAGACAGAAGAGTCAAAGAAGCCGCGAGGATCTTAGGCATAGAAGAATTTCTTGACAGAAAACCGAAACAACTTTCAGGAGGTCAAAGGCAACGTGTTGCCGTTGGTCGTGCCATAGTCAGAAATCCAAAGGTCTTTCTCTTTGATGAGCCTCTTTCAAACCTTGATGCTAAACTCAGAGTCCAAATGAGATCTGAACTCAAAAAACTTCACGCCAGACTTAACGCCACGATGATTTACGTTACGCACGATCAGGTGGAAGCCATGACAATGGCTGACAAAATAGTCGTCATGAGTACCGGCGTTATCCAGCAAATAGGTAAGCCATTTGACATATACCATTATCCAGATAATATATTCGTTGCCGGTTTCATAGGTTCTCCTTCAATGAATTTCTTAAAGGCAACTGTTTTGTGGAAAGACAACGCTATGTGGATCAAATTGTCAAACAATGCCGTCGTCAAAGTTCCAACGATTTACGAGGAAGAACTTGGAGACTACAAAGACAAAGAGATCGTTTTTGGGATAAGGCCTGAAGATATCTACGATAAGATGTTTGCCGTTGCCGCAAAACCAGAAAACACGGTTAGCGTCAAGGTAGATATAATAGAACCGCTTGGGAACCAAACCATGATTCATGCAAGAGTCGGAGATGAATTAATAGTCGCGTCTGTGGATCCAAAAACAGAAGCTCAACTCGAACAATCAATGGATCTCGTCTTTGATATGTCAATGATGAGGGCATTTGATCCTCAAACACAAAAAGCCATAATAACAAAGGAGAAACTCGTGCATGGAATGAATCAGAGCAAAGCTGTCAAAATCGACAACGGGAAAAATCAGGTTGCAGAAGAGAAAAAGTGACGCTAAAAATTGAACAGAAGAATTAGCAAATTAAAATCGCGTTGATCCCTTTAAAATAAGGAAAAATGTGCTTTTCAAGATCGTCGATCTCAGGGGTCTAAATCGACTTTGGCGAGGGGTAAAATTGGGGTGAGTCTTTTATACCAAAGCATGTCCAAAAGTCAAAATGTGGTGATTCTGGAGCGAAACATCTGAAACACTTGCCACACAAGGGATTGCGCGATTTTAAATTCAAAAAACAGAAGGTTTTGCTACAAAGATTTACAATCATTTTACCAAGATTTATTCAAAACTTATTCTCTATGGATCACGAATTTAATAAAAGTGATAAATGTAATCTCAAAGACATTCATTATGAATATAAAATATACAATTATGGTTCAATTCGTGAACTTGATTGAGTATAAAAAAAATGTTAAAATCATCGTAAGACGGAGGTGTGCCCGAATCGGCTAAGGGGCCGGTCTTGAAAACCGGTGGCACTACGTGCCTTCTGGGTTCGAGTCCCAGCACCTCCGCCATAGTTTAAAACCATCTTGTTAAAAAAATCACTAAAGGAGGTTGAAAATGGACAAAGTTCAGGTTCTAAAGGAAAGAATTAGAGAAATAGAATCGCATCAGCTTGAAAAGGGCGACATGCTCTTAAGCGCCCTTCATGCAACGCAAGAACTTTTCGATAACTCAATACCCCTTGAAGCTGCAAAAGCAATATCTGATGAGTTAGACGTTAAAGTTGAAAGAATATACGAACTTGCCACTTTTTACAGCATGTATTCTACAAAACCGAGGGGAAAGCATCTCATAAGGCTTTGTGAAAGTTTGCCATGCCATGTCATTGAAGGTCCTAAAATAACAAAAAAGCTTAAGGAAATTTTGAATGTAGACTTTGGGCAAACGACAAAAGATGGACTTTTCACACTTGAGACCACATCGTGTCTTGGAATATGCGGTGTTGGACCCGTCATGATGATCGACGATGAGACGTATGGCAATTTAACGCCTGAAAAGATAGAAAGTATCGTGCAAAAATACAGAGGTGAAGAATCATGAAAGCGATGACTATACTCTTCTCATTAGATTCAAATAGTTTGCTTAACGGCGCTAAATCTTATGAAAGTATGATAAAAAATCTCGTTAGCGAGTATAACATGTCAGATGTCGTAGAGATAATTGAAACCGGAAGTTTCGGATTTTACGGCAAAGGATCTGTTTTTCAAATTCTTCCCGATGATGTTTATTACATCGTCAACTCCACAGATGAACTCAAGGAAATTTTTGAAGAGCATGTTTTAAAGGGAAGAAATGTTCCAAAATTTTTACTTGACAAAGAAAAACTCACACTTGCAGATATTTCCAAGTTAAAAGAGACGAGAATAGTACTTCGAAATGTTGGGTTGATAGATCCAAGCAGTATAGAAGAATACATAGGTCGAGATGGATATGTTGCGCTTTACAAAGCACTGAAAATGAAACAAACTGAGATAATAGATATTCTGAAAGATTCCGGACTCAGAGGCAGGGGCGGTGCTGGATTTCCAACTGGTCTCAAATGGGAAATGACTTTGAAATCCAAAAATGATAGAAAATACGTTCTTTGCAATGCGGATGAAGGTGAACCTGGCACATTTAAAGATAGACTCATACTTGAAGGGGATCCGCATTCTGTACTTGAGGCTATGGCAATAGGAGGATATGCAGTTGGAGCGCAATTGGGATATATTTACATAAGAGGAGAATATCACAATTCCATTCAAAAAGTACAAAAAGCCATAGATGATGCTGAAAGTGCAGGATTGTTAGGAGATCATATCTTCGGAAGTGATTTTTCTTTCAAGATAAGCATAAGACCGGGTGCCGGAGCATATGTGGTCGGTGATGAAACGGCTCTCATGGAATCTTTGGAGGGGAAAGTTGGAAGACCCAGGCTGAAACCTCCTTATCCAACGGAATACGGACTTTACGGTAAGCCAACTCTTATAAACAACGTTGAAACTTTTGCAAATGTTCCATGGATAATTTTGAACGGATCGAATGCTTTTAAATCATATGGAACACAAAGATCGAAAGGCACCAAAGTTTTTTCTTTGATAGGCAACGTAAATAGCAAAGGCGTTGCTGAACTTCCACTCGGTTCAACTCTTAGAGAATTGATATACGGTTTTGGCGGTGGAATTGCAAATGGAAGAAATCTCAAGATGGTTCAAACCGGTGGAACGGCAGGTACCTTTGTGACTCCTGATAAACTTGATATTCCAGTTGATTATGAATCGATAAAAGACGGAATATCTCTTGGATCCGGTGCGGTGCTCGTCATAGACGATAAAAATTGTGCTGTAGATGTGGCAAAAAAAGTCGCAAGATTTTACATGCATGAATCCTGCGGGAAGTGCACGCCATGTCGTGAGGGTACAAGGGAGTTGTACACACTTTTGGATGAGATATCCAAAGGACGTGGAAAAACAGAATATATTGAAAGAATAAAAAATTTATCGCAAGAAATAGCCGACACCTCTTTCTGTGGTCTTGGTCAATCCATTAACATGCCAATCCTGAGTTTGGTCGATAATTTCAAAGATGAATTTTTAGGACACATAGGTGCGAGTGAATGTCCAGTCGGTGTTTGTGAATTCGAAAAGGCAAAGGGAAAAAAGCAAACGGTATACAAACTTTAAAAACGAAGTCATTTGATTTATACTTAAAAATGAGGTCATTTGACTTCAGCAATTACCTTTCGGTGTCTGGTCCTCGCTTCGCTGCGGAGGCCACCTGCAAGGCAATTTGCTCTCCGCCAAATTTGAATTTATTATGCAGGAACGAAAAACCAAAAACCACAAGCCATCTGCCATTTGCCACTTGCTATCTGCCAAATTTGAATTTATATGAGGGAAATTCTCGCGGCAGATGTTTTTGTGGTATAATTTTTTTGTGAGATTAATAGCGATAACCGGAGGAATTGCAACAGGTAAAAGTGTTGTTTCAAGATATCTTAGAAGCCTTGGCTATCCAGTTATAGACGCAGATGAGATTGGTCACGAAATACTTGGATGCAAAGACGTAAAATCGAAAATCGTAGAACGTTTTGGAGATATTTTAGATTTAAAGGGAAATATTGACAGGAAAAAACTTGGCTCAATTGTTTTCTCGAATAAAGACAAATTGAGAGAGTTAGATGAAATAACACATCCAAAAATAACGGATGAGGTTTTGCATCGGGCTAAAGAACTTGAGATTGTGAATGATGAGATATTTGTAGAGGCTGCCGTTTTGTTTGAGATGGGACTTGATAAGTACGTTGATTTCATCGTAGTTACAGATTGTCCGGATGAGATAAGAATTAAAAGGATGATCTTAAGAGATCATCTCAGTTACGAAGAAGCGCTTAAAAGAATAAACTCCCAGATGAAAAGAGAGGAGTATTTAAAAAGGGCAAATTTAATCGTTGATACCTCAGGTGATGTAAACAAAACTCTTGAGCAAATCTTTGAAATGTTGAATAAAAAACCTTGGTGTGGTAAAATATAGGGCTAAGGCTGGTAATATATCAAAAAGGAGGGATCACTGATGAAAAAGGTTCTTGTTGTGATGTTGGCCATATCCGTTTTGATGACCGGCATGATCTTTTCAAAGACGGTTGTGACTTTCTGGGAATCAATGGGTGGAGATCTTGGTAAAACGTTATCTCAAATAGTCGATACCTTTAATTCCCAGCACGCAAACATAGAAGTAAAAGCCATATATGTTGGCAGTTATACTACTCTTCAGGAAAAATTACTTGCAAGTGCCGTTGGAGGTGGATTACCCACCATCAGTCAGGTTTACTCAAATTGGACTGCTGCTTTGATGAAATCAAATGTTATTCAACCTATGCAAACCTTCATAGACAACCCGCAAATTGGACTTTCTAAGAGTCAATTGGACGATATATGGTCACCTTTCTTGAAAGCCAACACCTGGAATGGGAAAATTTACACTTTGCCATTTAACAAATCGATATACATAATGTTTGTTAATCAAGATGCACTTGCGCTTGCAGGGGTCAGTATCCCGAAAACAGTTCCGGAACTCATAAATGATCTTCCACTCCTGACGATAAAAGATTCGTCTGGAAAGGTCATTCAATATGCCCTTGGGCTTAGAACAACAGTTGACACTTACGAAGTTTTCTTAAGGCAAAATGGAGCCGACTTTATAAATTCGGATTACACGAAAGCCACTTTGGATACGCCCGTCGCACTTGAAACGCTTCAAACACTTGTCAACATGATAAAGACCGGTGATGTGCTTGGACAGGGTGGATATTTGGATGGACCATTTGGAAATGGTCAGATAGCAATGTACATAGACACATCGGCAGGGCTTTCTTACACGGCAAATAGCGTCGGAGGGAAATTCTCATGGACCATAGCACCCGTTCCATCGTGGAAAACACAGGCTCCACCGTTTGCCGGAACAGATCTTGCCATCTTCAATACGGCAACAACTGAGGAACAACAAGCTGCGTGGGAATTCGTCAAATTTTTGCTAAGCCCTCAAATTCAGGCTTTCTGGGCTATAAAGACGGGTTATTTGCCTGTAACAAAGAGTGCGGTAGAAACGCAAGCGTGGAAGGATTACGCATCATCAAATCCAATGGCCAATATACTTGTGTCTCAAATTCCTTATGGTTCCTCTGATCCAGGCATAGCGGCATGGAGTCAGATAAGAAATGACGTTGGAACTCTTGTTTCTGACGCAATGTTCTTCAAAAAGACGCCACAAGAGGCTCTACAACTTGCCCAGCAGGAAGTCACAAAGGATCTTCAAAGAAATCAGTGATTGAGAATTAAAAAGATCAAAAAAGCCCCCTTAGGGGCTTTTTTATTTGTGAACTACATATTCGTAAAAATTTTATCTTTTTACCAGGGTCTTTCTTCTTCTTGAAAGCCATCCTATCAACAACGGACTTGCTATGTATATCGAGGAATAAGTTCCAGTTATGACTCCAAAACTCATTCCGAATGCAAATGGCCTCAAAGTCGAACTTGCGAAGAGAAATAGCGTGAAGACCACTATGAATGTTGTCAAAGATGTGTTTATAGTTCTTGAAAGCGTTTCGTTTATGGAAACATTTATTATCTCATCGATTGGCTTGCCATGCATCTTTTTCAAGTTTTCCCTTATTCTTGAATAAACAACGACAGTATCGTTCAACGAATATCCAAGCAAAGTCAGTAATGCGGCTACGACCGTACTATCGAATGTTATCCAAAACATAGAGTAAAGTCCTGCCGTGATTATCAAATCATGGGCAAGAGAAGCCAAAGCACCAACTCCAAAGATGAATTGGTACCTTATGGCTATGTATATAAGCAAGAGTATCATAACGACAATTGACGCCCATATCGCCGATTGTCTGAGACCGGCTGCCGCATAGCCACTAACCGTTTCGAAAGATTCGAAATTGGTCTGTAACCCTTGCTTACTCGCAACACTTTGAACATCTGAATTCAATTTCGCCCTTGCAGATGCATTGTAAAATTGTTTTACCGTGAGATCGAAAAGAGATCTTTGAGTGGTTGTACCATTAGCCGTCATAGACGTAAGTTTAATTATACTCGCATTTGCAAAGGCCGGATCGGCTTTTGAAAATATACTTCTCACATCTGCAATTGAAAGATCTGGTTTGTTAAAAGAAGACGTTATCATGGTTCCGCCCGCAAAGTCAACACCAAAATTAAATCCTTTTACGAGTATAAAAACGATAGAGAGTGCTATGGCAGCCAAAGATATACTGATGAATATATACCTTGGCCCAACGAAATTTATCATCTTCCTCATCTTTGATTACCTCCCTTTTTGTTTTTGTTATTGGAAGTTCTGTTGTTAAAAGTCGTGTTTTTTGGCTGAGGCTGATTTGGGTTAACAGGGTTAACCTGTTCGGCATTTGGCGTTAATGGGAGGTATTTGTTTTTAACGATAGGCGCAATAAGGTCCATCATAACTCTTGAAAAGACCAAAGACGTGAAGATCGTTCCGATTATACCTATAGTAAGGGTAACCGCAAAACCTTTTATGGATCCGGTACCAAAATAATAAAGCGTGAAGGCAACTATCAAAGTTGTGATATTCGCGTCCAATATAACAGCCGTAGATCTTGTAAAGCCTGCCGTTATTGATGCTTTGGAAGTTTTACCCGTTCTCATTTCTTCCTTTATTCTTTCGAAGATTATGACGTTTCCATCCACAGTCGTTCCTATGGTGAGGATGATACCTGCCATACCGGGAAGAGTAAGAATTCCATGAGTGAGCGCAAGCATTCCCAGCACGAAGAACGCGTTGTAAATGAGGGCGAGATCCGCGATCATACCCATCAAAGGTCCGTAATAGATAAGCATGTAAGCAAGCACTATTGCCATTCCTATTAGACCAACGATTATGCTTGTACGCACCACATCAGCGCCCAAGGTTGGTCCAACAGTTTGTTCCTCGCTCAAATTCAAGGTTACAGGTAAGTTACCACTGCGTATAAGAGCTGCAAGTTCTTGTGCCTGTTGATAGGTGAAATTTCCTGTTATTTGTGCATGACCACCTTGTATTGCCTGTTGAACTACAGGGGCACTTAAAACGACATTGTCAAGTACTATGGCAAGTGGTTTTCCGACAAGAGCCTGTGTTATCTGGTAAAAATCTTGTGACCCTTTCGAGTTAAAAGAAAGATCTATTTCCCAACCGCCATTTGCCGTGTTCATTGCAGCAGCGGCATTCGAGACATCACTTCCACTTAATTGGAGTGTTCCTGCACCAACTTGAATATTTTTGTTCACAAGATACCACGTATTCTTGGGAACACTCGGATCTGATGTTTTAAGCCATTGTGCGCCAGCATACTGAAGTCCTATTTTCGGGGCGGGCTGAACTGACGAGACAACCGTATCAAGTACCTGGGCAAAGTAAAGTTCTCCTCTTTGACCTATTAAGGATTCGGCCTTTTGCGGATTATCTATGCCAGGAATTTCAACCCTTATTCCGTTATTCCCAAGACTAGCAACGTTTGCTTCTGTGAAATTGGCATCGTCAAGCCTTCTTCTCAGAATTGTTACAACTTGATTTGCCGTATCCTGAGTAACGTTACCTGAAAAAGTGTATTCAAGTAAAGACCCACCCTTGATATCTAATCCCAGAGGTATGTTGGCAAATAAGCCTGTGTTGGAAGGGTTCATTGGGTAGAACAAAAAGAACACCACAACGAATAAAACACCAATTACTACTACCGCCCTTGTTCTATCGTATCTCATCAAAAAGGCCTAAGGCCTGTTCACCTCCACTCATTTTTCGGTTGAATCTTTTGATTCTGACAGATCTGTATCTTTTGGATTTTCGATACTCTTATTTTCAGAAGAGGTAGAACCATCGCTTTTGATAACAGATGAAATTGCCCTTTTCGTGACTTCTATTTCCGTACTTCCGCTTCTTAATTTAACGGTGTTGCTCTTTATATCTGTTACCTTTCCAATAACTCCACCAACTGTTACGACTGTGTCTCCCTTTTTAAGGTTGTTCATCAAATTCTCAAAACTTTTTTTCTGCCTTCTTTGAGGGAAGATCAGCAGAAAATAAAAGATCGCAACGATAACCACAAGCCAAATTATCATTGTCAATATCCCCGCATCTCCACCACTCGTTGCAGGGGTAGTCGATTGAGGAGCTGATGTAACTGGGGCTGCAGCTAATACGATTTTGTCTAACACTTGAATTGTGCCTCCTTTCTAAGAAACTTTTATGCCTAAAATTTTTCTTGCATCAGTTGGAGTGGCAATCTCACGGCCTAATTCTCTCGCCATCCTTACAACTTTTTCAACGAGTTCTGCATTGGATTTTGCAAGAACTCCTTTTGACAAATAGATGTTATCTTCGAGCCCTACCCGAACATTACCTCCTATCGCGATGGCAATCATGGACATTTCAAATTCATGCCTTCCAATCCCGGAAACTGTCCATGTGGCTTCTTGAGGAATCGAATCCACCATGCGCATAACATTTCTCACATCTGCAGGGCATGAACCAGGTACGCCTAAAACAAAGTCAAAATGCAGATGACCTTTTATTATACCTTCTTTTACAACTCTTAAAGCATTCGAAATATGACCTAATTCAAAACATTCAAATTCTGGCATTACGTTAATTTCTGCCATCTTGGACGCAAAATGCCTTATAAGAGGCATATCGTTTACGAAAATATCGTCTCCAAAATTCGTCGTTCCGACATCAAGAGATGCCATTTCCGGACCAGAGTATATCGATTGAAGCCTTTCCTCGGGTGTCATTCCAACCGCTCCACCTGTCGACACTTGAATTATCAAGTCAGGACATTTATTCCTTATGAGATCGATAACCTTTTTGAAAATTCGGATATCCTGTGTTGGTTTTCCCGCTTCATCTCTTACGTGAAGATGCACTATGGAAGCCCCTGCTTTGTAAGATAAAAAGGTTTCATTTGCTATTTCTTCAGGAGTCAACGGAATGTAAGGCGTTTGCTCTCTTGTAACCTCTGCACCGCAAATAGCAGCAGTGATGATCAACTTATCTGTGTTCATACCCTTTGACTCTTTCTTTGCCTTTCAAGAGGAACAACACACGTTCCGCTTGCTTTTGCAACAAGTAAAGGCTTTTCAATTACGTCACATGCACCATTTCCATCAACGGGCTCAATGACTTTGTAAGCTTCAAAATACATTTTTCTTGATGTCTTTCCAAATTCGATTATCTTACCATAAACTTCTATGTAATCTCCCGCATGAACGGGAGTCAAAAATTCAACCATATCGTAGGCTCTGAAAAGTCCTTCATCTCCATCTGAAATTATAAGAAGTTCTGTTGCAACATCTCCAAAAAGTTGCATGATCTTTGCGCCATCAACAAGTCCTCCTGAGTAATGCACATCTGACTCAGAAATTCTTATTCTTATGGATGGTTTATTCCAATCTTCATGAGTCATATCAATCTCCGAAGATCGAATTTTGACTTCTGCTTTTTATTTCTTCAGAAATCTTGGATATAAAATCACCAACTTTAAGGTCACCGAGATCTTTACCGTTTCTTAGTCTTACAGCCGCACTTTCACTTTCAACTTCTTTATCTCCAACGATTAGCATGTAAGGTATCTTTTGAAGTTGGGCTTCTCTTATTTTGTAATTTATTTTTCTTGGTTTGCCATCTATCTCAGCCCTTATATCGTTTTCACCAAGTGCCTTCAAAATCCCTTGAGAGTACTCAAGGTGCTTATCAGATATCGGCAAAACCATTACCTGAATCGGGGCAATCCATGTCGGAAAGGCCCCAGCATAATGCTCTATGAGGATCCCTATGAATCTTTCTATCGAGCCGTATATAACCCTATGAATCATAACAGGTCTGTGTTCAAGGTTATCAGAACCAATATAAGAGATTTCAAATCTCTCCGGCATCAGAAAATCAAGTTGTATCGTCGCACATTGCCATGTTCTTCCTATTGAATCTTTAACGTGAAAATCTATTTTCGGCCCGTAAAATGCGCCATCTCCTTCGTTTATCTGATAATCAAGGCCAATGTGATCAAGAGCGCCTTTAAGGGCATTTGTGGAAATTTCCCATATTTCATCTGAACCCATAGAATTTTCAGGTCTTGTGGAAAGTTCAACTTTGTAAGGGAATCCAAAAAGTTTGTAAGTTTTATCTACAAGGGATATCACGCCTTTTATCTCGCTTTCAATTTGATCTTGAGTGCAAAATATGTGCGCATCATCTTGAGTAAAGGCACGTGTTCTGAAAAGGCCATGGATAACACCGCTTCTTTCGTAACGATGTACAGTTCCGAGTTCACACATTCTCAAAGGCAGATCTTTATAACTTTTCGTTTGAGATTTGTATACCATTATGTGGCCCGGACAATTCATTGGCTTTATAGCGTACATTTGATTTTCTTTTTCTGTAAAATACATGTTTTCTCTGTAATGATCCCAATGGCCCGATTGCCTCCATAGGGCTTCATTCATAACCATCGGGGTAACAACTTCGACGTAATTGGCCTTTTTGTGTTCCTCTCTCCAATATCTTTCAAGTTCACGCCTTATCACGGTGCCTTTGGGATGAAAAAACACCATTCCGGGCGCAACATCAGGATGGATCGAAAAAAGATCAAGTTGAGGTCCTAATTTTCTGTGATCGCGTTTTTCGGCTTCTTCAAGCATTGTAAGATAACTTTCAAGATCTTCTTTTCTGTAAAATGCCGTTCCGTAGATTCTTTGGAGCATCTTGTTTTTTTCATCACCGCGCCAGTATGCTCCCGCGACGTTGAGCAGTTTGAAGTTTTTAATCATACCGGTAGATGGAAGATGAGGACCACGACAAAGATCTACGAACTCTCCTTGTTTGTAAAATGTAACGTAAGGTTCGCCTATGTCTTTTATTATTTCAACTTTGTAAGGCTGTTTTTGAGATTCAAAGTACTTGATCGCTTCATCGGAACTCATGACGATTTTTTCGAGAGGAAGGTTTTCTTTGATGATGTTTTTCATCTCTGCTTCTATTTTTTTGAGTTCTTCTTCGTTCAACGGTACATCAACATCGATATCGTAATAAAAACCATTCTCTATCGTTGGACCGATGGCAAGTTTTGCATCCTTGTAAAGACGCTTTATGGCTTGAGCCATTATATGGCTCATTGTATGTCTGTAAAGTTCGGCAGCTTTTGGATCTTCAATCGTGAAAAGATAGATCTCTTCATCTTTTTTTACGATGTGAAAAAGATCTAAAAGTGTTTTCCCTATATACCCTCCAACTATCTTTGAATTAAGGTGATTTTCTCTTAAAAGATCTTTCAATACTCCTTCATTTACATCGTAAGTTTTTCCTTCAAAATGCAACCTTCCCAAAAGATCCACCTTCTTAAATCGTTTTTTGATATTATATCATATCATATCATGAACCATTAGATATCGTTTTGAAATATTTTAAAATGCCGTTGTCGTAAACGAGTGCTTCTTTCCATATGTTAACTGGATTTTCAAGCCACTTTTCCCTTGCCGGATTCGACATGAAGAATGGTTCTATTAAAACAGCAGGGACTTGCGCGTATCTTAACACGTAATATTCTTCTTGAATGAGATCACCTTGAACCCCGGTGAAATTTTCAAAAGCCTCAAGAAAAATCTTCGCGGCAAGTTCTGAATTATCCGTCGTACTCCAGTAAAAGGCCTGTGGTCTGTCTATATCTGGGGCACCTTCTATGGAATTATGATGCATGCATAAAAAAAGATCCGCCCCGAGGTTGTTGGCAAGTGCTATTCTTGCTTGAAGAGAAACGTACACATCCGTTGCTCTTGTCAGATAAACACTTGCACCCTGGACTTTTAGAATGCTTGCAAGATCAAGTGCAACTTGAAGATTTATGTTTTTTTCAAGCAATCCTGTCGGCCCTATTGCTCCCGTGTCTTCACCTCCATGGCCCGGATCAAGGACTATGATTTTCCCTCCAAGCACATTCATAAATGTAGCAGTTGAGGTCGTTGAGGACGCAAAGGAAATGGAAATTGAAACAAAAAACAAAATTACCACCAACAAGATCGCTCTTCTCATGTAGTTACCTCCTGCAATTGGACGGAAAGATCATACCACAAATTCAAAAGATCTGATCCTTAAGATATTTCATGACAAGACCAAATCCTCCAACGTGAAACATGTGCTGCATATTCACAAGATGTTTCATGGGAATAGTCCTGTATCCTGCAAAAGTACCGAGGGATTTTACGTTGGCAACTCCATATCTGCTTCCAATGTACACTATGTTTCCATGCAGTTTTAAATCAAGTGCCTTTTTCCCTCCTCCTTTTACAGCGGCGATCACGTTGTTTGCAGCTATCTGAGCGGATTGCATGGCAGATTCAACGAGTCCCGGCATAGGCTTGTTGGATTTGTCAACGTAGGAAGCAACATCTCCTATGGCATAGACATTCGGATCCGATGTTTCCATGTATTCATTCACAATGATTCTGCCTCTTTTATCCTTTTTAAGATCAAGTTGATTTGTAAAAGCGCTGCCCTGAACACCACCAGACCATACAAGTGTTTTTGTCGGTATGAATTCACCCGATTTAAGCGTAAATCCATCTGGCGAAACGTTAACTATCATTGAATTGGTCTTAACTTCAACACCATGCTCATTCATGTATTTAATGGCTTTATCGACAACATCTGTGTTTTCTATGTTGGGAAGAATTCTCGGCAAAGCTTCGACTATCATTAACTTAACTGATTTTCTATCAATGCCGTTAACTTTGGAAAGCTTATCGATCCACTCCATCAGCTCTCCCATGAGTTCAACGCCAGTAAAGCCACCACCACCAACGACAAACGTAAGCATCTTCTGTTTTTCGTTTGGATCTTTGATATTTTTGACATCTTCAAAGATCTTTTTCACATGCTTGTTTATCCTTTGCGCATCTTCAAGAGTCCAAAAATATAGAGCATTTTCCTTCATACCGGGTATTCCGAAAAAATTAGGATCGCTACCGACTGCTATGACAAGAAAATCATAATCGAAACCTTTGTCATGACTGAAAACCTTCCTGTTAACGAGATCAACCTTTTCAATTTCGGCCTTTTCAAGTTTTGCAGATTTCGGCAAAACCTTATCGATAGGCATCTTCAAAGCATCTAAAGGTATTCTTTCACAGGCAAATTTGTGTATTTCAGTTCTGAAAGTTTGGAATCCTTCTTTTTCAAAAAGTGTAATTTCAACGTCCTTCGAGGATGATCTTTTACCCAACGCTTGGACAAATTCAACTCCGGCAAATCCTCCTCCTACGATTACTACCTTTTTGGCCATAAATCACCTCCATGTTCGAAAATTAACTATGATAAGTCCTATTACTAAACCCAATCCGAAGATCAACATCGCGTTAGAAGTTGAAATATCTATATTCATGATCGCCTTGCCGTCTATTTTACCACGTGATTTTGAGAAAAGTTTCACCATAATCATCACGTAAAAAGGTATTGAAAGGAAAGAAAGTAAGCTCCATAAAGAAATTTTTTGAATTAAAATCATGTAAAACAACAAAATGAATTGAAGAAGAAATATCGCAAGGTAAAGCCAAGCACCGAAAATATCTCCGAACAAAATCGTCATGGATTTTATTCCAATCTGCCTGTCATTATCTGTGTCTCTTATCTCATTCGACAGTACTATATTCGTGACCGGAAAGCCTATTATCGAGGAAAGGATCAACACATCGGGTGATATGGTCCTTGCCATGAGATAATAACCACCCGTTGTGATCAAAAGGCCGTATATCACGAATATGGTCGGGACTGAAAGACCATGGTATTTCAAATTAACGGGATCGGCGGTATAAAAATAACCTCCAACTATTCCTGCCAAACCAAAGATCAAGATGTAAGGCGTTGAAAGCAAAATAACCGCGATTCCGAAAATAAAAGCCACAGCAAAACACGCTATCATTACGTACTTCTCTGCTTTTAGAGTTATCTTTCCATTCATAAGAAGCCTGCTTCCGCTCGATCCAAAAGTTCCAGGCCTGTCTATTCCATGTTTGTAATCAAAATAATCGTTGGCACTGTTAGAACCGAGATGGATGAACATCAAAGAAATGGCTCCAAGCACGTAAAGTACCCATGAAAAATACCCTTCTCTAAACGCAAATAGAGCACCAACTGTGAAGGGTAATAAGCTTGCTCCAACAACATAAGGCCTTGTCGCGAGAAAATATTTCATAATACTACCTCCTTACAAAGTTGTAACGTATCTTATCAAAAATCCAACGACGTAAGCCACAAAAGCGGCCATACTTCCCGTCAAAAGCATTTCAAGGCCACTTTTAATCCAATTTACATTTGTGACCACATTTCTCAAAGCACCAACGATGAACAGAGTTACAAGTGTTAAGATCGTTGCCGTTAAAAACGTATTTCGCGCGAAAACAGGTATAAAACTTGCGAGAATGTAAGTTACAAGTGGCATGAATCCAAAAAAGACAAAAGAAAAAAAGGTAACAATTGCATCTGCAAATGGAGAGGCGTTTTCGTCCTCAAGTATACCGAGCTCTTCGTGCATCATCGTCTCAACCCATAAGTCTTTGTTTGAACTTAGAATATCAACAAGATCTTTGGCTTTTTCTTCTTCCAAACCTTTTGATTTGTATATCTCCACTAATTCTAACTTTTCAGAAGCGGGATCTACTTCCACTTCCCATTTTTCGCGCTGTCGTTCACTTTTGCTGTACTTCTTCGATGTTTGTTGAGAAAGGTAATCTCCCATGGCCATTGAAAAACCATCACCGAAAAGATTTGCAAATCCCATTATCAGAACAATCTGAGGACTGAGATGAGCTCCCATGGCACTAGCAACGACGGCGAAAGTCGTTATTATTCCATCACTTGCACCGTAAACAAGAGGATTCATGTACCTTCCTTGAGTGGTTTTGTGCCAAGACTCTTCCGCTATGGATTGCTTTGAATGGGCCTGATTGTGAAGCGTGAGATCTTTTGATTCAAAGGCTTTTCTTGCCATCTTTTGTCTATCTTTTTCTTTCATGTTAATGTTAACTCCTTAGAAAGATTTTTATTTGAAAACAACGCTACACGTCAGTCTAAGACGATCTTTTCAAAATCCTATCCGTTATGTAAGCCGCCACATCAGATGGCATTGTTCCCGCACCAAAGCCGGCATCGTATCCCAGTTCGACTGCAAGTTCATGGGTTATCCTCGGTCCTCCGACTATCAGCAATACCTTATCTCTTAGTTTCTCAGCATCTAATATATCGACAAGATCTGTCAGTTGCTTTATATGAATTTCTCTTTGCGTCACGATTTGGGAAACGAGTATGACATCTGCTTTGTATTCTCTTGCTTTCCTTACAAGTTCCAAAGGCGGTACTTGACTGCCGAGATTGTAAACTTTAAAAGCTTTATATCTTTCAAGGCCTGAATCTCCGTGATATCCTTTCATGTTAAGTATTGAATCGAGTCCTATAGTATGGGCATCAGAACCTATCGTTGCACCAACGATTACAACCTGACGTTTCAGATATTTCGATATTTTATCGTTTATCTCTTCAATTCCCATTTTAGTTATTTCAACTTCAAATGTTTTGATGGATGTGTAATCGACGTATTTGTTGGTTTTCGCGTAAATCACGAAAAAGGTAAAATCTTCTCCTATATCTTCGGTGAGTACTATTTGGATATCCGAAAAGCCCATTGATTCAACGAGCATCCTTGCGGCTTCGCGTGCCTTTGCACCTGCCGGTATTGGAAGTGTGAAAGATAACTGAATCACGCCATCGTTGGTTTGATCACCGTAGGGCTTGATATTTTTAAGATCCAAATTGGGTATCATAATCCATCACCTCTTACCATTGTTTCCATCTTGTCAAAGATGGGATTGTAGTAATCCTCGTCTTTGACGAATACGCCATCGGCACCCTTTCCCTCGTCCATCTTTCTTGAGATATCTCCAAATACACTTTCTTCTATCGAAGCCATCAAGCCCACCTCTTTCACGTGTTCGAGAAGTGAGATGGCGTTTTCAAGCACCCTACTTGCTTCTTTTTGTATGAAACCGTCTTTTTTGAACTCGATGTCTTTTCCAAGCGCCTTTGCATTGTTAAAAACGTACTTCGCATTTGAGATGGCAAGGTACCTATCCTGAACAAGCGGTGTGTGAATTGCTTCCGTTAACATTCCAAGCAGATGTATCGATTGACCTGTCATGATGGATACAAGATTGTACAAGGTATTTTGCGCATATCCTTTGAATATATTTCCGGTCATGTAACGCGTTGGAGGCATGTATTTTGGAGTTGCGTTGGGAAAGAGTTCCCTTGTCAAAAGTGCATGTGCGATCTCGTAAAGTAATCCATTTTCCACATCGGGATCTATTTCAAAGGCATGACCTATTCCCATGTATTCAGGTTTCATTCCGGCCTTAAGGGCGAACTGTTCATTTATGAGTTGCGATGCGGTAACGGTATGTGCGCGATCAATTGGATCTGATGTTTTTATGTAATTGTCCTCTCCCGTGTTTATGGTTATATGAGAAAAGGCGCATATAAATCTTGACGTGTATTGATCGACAAAGGTCCTCATCATGTTTATGTTTCTGAACAAAATTCCGTACATCGAATCGTTGAGCAACATGTCAAGACCTTCAAGTGCGGCCATCGCACTTATTTCCGGCATGCAAAGGCCTGATGCGTAATTCGTGAGTCTGATGTATCTTCCCACTTTTGAAGCCATTTCGTCCAAAGCTTCCCTCATGATTTTGAAATTTGCTTGAGTTGCGTAAGTTCCACCGTATCCTTCAGTTGTGACACCAAACGGAACGAAATCCAACAAAGATTGGGCCGTTGATCTTATCACGGCAATTATATCCGCTCCTTCACTTACTGCAGCCTTTGCCTGAATCACATCTTCGTATATGTTTCCAGTTGCGACTATGACGTAAATGTAAGGTTGATTTGGATTTCCGAGCGTTTCAAGCATGGAATCTCTTTCATTTTTGATTTTTTCCAACTTTCTTATGGATTCTTCCGTTAACTCATCGATTTTTTCTGCAACGATACTTTCTTTCTGAGGTCTGATTTCTACAAGAGAAAATTCTTTTCTGCCAACTGACTCGGCAATTTCTTGAGGGGACATCGATTTTGCCACGCAGGCATTTGCAATCCAGTAAGTTATGCCTCTTTTAAGGCCGTCGTGTGATTTTACATCATGAACGACGACATTTGGAAGTGGGATACCATCGGTATCAACGCCATCAATTCCGTAAAGTCGCGTCACCGTTCTTTCGACTGAGTCGGTACTTCTCAGATTTATGAATTTTTGTACATCATCCGTAACGGCCTTTGCCAGCTCTCTTGCTTTCCTCACCAAATTCTGATCGAGATCAAGATGCATGATCTGCCTCCTCGATTTTTATCTATTTTGCACCATTTATCTCTTTTATCATCTCTGACAATCTTACCTTTGATTGTTCCCCCGTTTTCATGTTTTTCAAAGTATAAAGACCGGTCCTTATCTCTTCTTCGCCTATAACAACGGTGTATCGCGCATTTTCTTTTGAAGCGTAAGAAAATTGACCCTTGACATTTCTTCCCATAACATCGACATCTACTTTAAAATAACGTGAAAGCGCGCTTGCGACCTTCAAGGCTTCGATTCTTTGATCTTCATCTATGGATACGATATAGACATCCAAATCTTCTGCTTTCGGAAGTTTTCCTTCCTCCTCGAGTGCGAGGATTAACCTTTCTATCCCAAATGCAAAGCCAATTGAGGGAATTTTGGGGCCACCGAGTTCTTCTATGAGTCTGTCGTAACGTCCTCCTCCTCCTATGGCGTCCTGTGCTCCAAGAGAAGGATATTTAAATTCAAAGACCGTTCTTGTGTAATAATCGAGACCTCTTACGATCGATGGATCGACTTCATACTCTATCTCCATTTCGTCGAGGTATTTTCTAAGTTTATCGAAATGCACTTTACAATCATGACAGAGATAATCCGTTATTTTTGGCGCATTTTCAGCATATTTTGCATCTTTTTTACAATCAAGAAGTCTTAACACATTTCTATCATATCTAACCCTGCAATCATCGCATAGATCGTTGAAAAAAGGTTTATAGTAAGCCTTAAGCGCTTCAACGTAATTAGGTCTACATTTTTCGTCCCCGGTTGAATTTATCTTGAGTTTGAATTTGTCTAAACCTATCGCTTTAAGCATTTCAATTGCCAGAAGAATTGTCATGGCATCGGCAATCGGCAAAGGTGATCCTATAAGTTCAACGCCAAATTGATGAAATTGTCTCATTCGTCCAGCCTGAGGGCGTTCATACCTGAACATGGGTCCGTAATAGAAAAGTTTCTGAGGAAGGCCTTTAGATAAAAGGTTGTTTTCTATGAAAGCGCGCATAACCGGCGCAGTGCCTTCAGGTCTGAGTGTTATAGATCTGTTTCCTTTGTCCTCAAAAGTGTACATTTCTTTTTGAACGATATCAGTTTCATTTCCCACACTTCTGTTGAACAGCTCAGTTGCCTCGAAGATCGGTGTTCGTGTCTCGATAAAGCCAAAATTCAAGGCGACATTTTTGAGTTTGCCTTCAAGCCATTCCCATATTCTTGAATCCTCGATTATGTCATTTGTGCCTTTAATTCTCGATATCACATCGTTCCTCCTTGACAGATTTCGTCTTTTTAGACTACCAAGCCGTCTTTGCCATGCGCCATTATCTCATCGTATGCCTTTTTCAAAATCCTTATATCATCCCACGTTAAAGCCTTCGGAGAGCCTTGCTCTTTAGACTGATTTCTCAAGAGATAACTTGGATGAAACATGGGAAAGAGTCTTATGCCGCCTTTCCATTCAAAAAACTTTCCTCGTGATTCAGTTATGGATCCTTTCATGAAAAAGTTAAGGGCAGTTGCTCCAAGTGGGACTATTATCTGAGGATTTATCACGGCCAATTGGGCCATTAAAAAATGTGAACAAGAGAGAACTTCTTCTGAGGAAGGTACTCTGTTTTCGGGCGGTCTGCATTTTACAACGTTGGTTATGTAGAGTTCTTTTCTTATGAATCCTGCGGATTCAAGGATTTTGTCGAAAAGTTGACCTGCTTTTCCAACGAAAGGTCTTCCTGAAAGATCTTCTTCTTGGCCAGGTCCTTCACCGACAAAGACTATGGGTGAATGAATATTTCCTTCTCCTGGCACGACATTTGTCCTTGTTTGACTTAGTTGACACGCCGTACACTCTGAAATTTTTTCTTCAATAACTTTCATCAATTTTTCATCTTTTTCATCGTTCTCCATTTTAACCTCCTACCCAAAATTTTACCATAACATATGGTATAATCTAAAAGAGATGATATAAATGAAATGGTTTTTTCTCATTTTGATTTTGACAGGGAGTGCTTTTATGGCCTTTTCATCTCCGTGGGCTTTGGTCTTGACAGGTGGTGGAGCACGAGGAGCATACGAAGCTGGAGCCCTTAAAGCGATAAATCAGTTGGACCTTGACGTAAAAGGTGTATATGGTACTTCAGTTGGGGCGTTGAATGGAGCATTTTACTGTCAAGGAGAGACCGAAAAACTTTACAAGATGTGGCAAAATCTTTCTTACTCGGATGTCATGTCGATAAATGCTTCCTCTAATACCACCAACGTGTACTTAAATGTAATACGCGAGATGTTTTCCTTTCATCTTATAAATGTAGAGCCACTGATCGAGATGGTAAAGGAAAATCTCGATGAACAGAAGATCAGAGACAGCGGAATAGATTTCGGCCTTGTAACTTACGATCTTTCAAAATTTTCTCCGGTTGAGTTGTACATTTCTCAAATTCCAAAAGGACAACTTTTGGATTACGTACTTGCAAGTGCAAATTATCCCATCTTTCAAAGACAAATTATAAACGGTCAGACTTACATAGATGGCGGAGTTTACAACAATGCACCTGTTAACATGGCTCTTGAAAAAGGATTCAAAAATATTTTGCTTGTAAATGTCTCTGATATTCCCTTTTTTCTTCCACCAATACCAAAAGATGTTGATTTGAAGAGCATATCACCATCAGGAACCATAGGAAGTGCCTTGGATTTTAATCCGGAAAATGAACGTAGGTTGGAAAAAATGGGATACCTCGATACGTTAAAAGCTTTTGGAAAGTTCGTTGGACGGAATTATTACATATATCCACCTAAATCACCCATACTCATAGATGCTTTGCTTTCGATGGATGCAACGGAATTGTCCAAGATAGCAGATATTCTTGATCTAAATATAGCAGGTTATTCACACGATCTCGCAGTCTACGGAATTTTAATTCCAGAGATTTTGCAAACTGTTAAGGCTACTTCTTTTGACTCTTTGAATCTTGACTTGTTTGAAATAACCGCAAGCGTACTTGATATAAACAGGCTGGCTCCTTACACTCAGAGCGAACTCGTGAAAGCAATAGCCGAAAGTAATCAAAAGTTGAATACAAGTTTTCTTTTTTTTCAAATAAAAGAAAATTCTATTGTCGAAGTTGTAAGAGAGATATGTAAGTTCATAGTTTCATCTGGTATGAAGTGTTAAAAGGAGAGCGATGTGAATGTTCAGAATTTACATGGGATCCATCCTTTCATCTACTGAATTCACGAAATTCGACCTTGGCATAACTTCGGATCGTACGCTCTCAACGATTGGTAGATGGTTAAAGGTGGACAACGATGGAATTGTTTTTGACGATTCGAATTTCAATATTTTCCAAAGGAGATGGCGTGTGCCCATAACATTGGACGAACTTATCTTTGAAACTTCAATTTTGAAAATTGGCACACTTTACAACGATGAACTTAGAATGCGTGCACTTCTGCTTAAAATAGCCGAATTAAAGATAGATCTCATCGTAGGGTATCTCAAAAGCCAAAGTTACAATCCTTACGAACTCATAGCAAGTGGCTGGGGATGTGCTCAGACAACAGGAATTCCAACGGTTATCGTGAATGTAACTCCACCTGAGAATGTTAACTATTCCTTTTTCTTGAAAATGACGGAAACTAACGATGGCATGATAGTGCTTTCTGATAGGTACACGATGATTTCCATTTCTACAGAAAAGAAAGAATATACTCAAAATAACAAGGGACAGGCAGAAAAATGACCTTTGAAAAGATCTTAAATTTTTTTAGATCTTTTTTTTCAAGAAGAAAAACGAATGCTTTTTTGAATTACATGACTCATGAACCCAGTGAACTTGAATATGTGGGAGTTATACAATTTCAACATCAGAATTTCAAAAGTATTAAAGACTTTTATGTCAAAGTTTTGTCAGTTGTAAAAGCGGCAAAAATGGAAGGATCTCAACTCGTACTTTTTCCAGCCGGAATGAATACAGAACTTTATTTCGTACCTGAAGAAGCGCTTTCCGGGAATCAAATATCAAAAATAGAAGACGAATGTTTAAAAGTCTTTTCTAACGTTGCTTTGGCGGAAAAAATGTACATAGGATACGCCGATTTGATCAAAGGTACGAAGGTATGCCATCTTTTAAACGGTAACGGTAAACAAGTTGATGGAAATAAATTCATCGTCTACAACGTGAAGGTCGCTTTCATGAATGATGATATCGATGACGATGTAGATCTTATCTTGAATTCATGCCTTGTCAAGAAATGGATTGGTGATTATGAATCATTTGGTCATGCATGGCTTTATTCGCAGCAGGAATATGCTTATTCCATGGAAAGTTACATGGTTGGAGATCATTTCACAGGTCAAAGTGGAATTTACGCCCCGATAGAAGCAACAGAATCGATGAGCGGTATAATAAAACAGGCACAAAGTAGACTTCTTGAAGAAGTTCTTGTTTCGAAGATAGATTTTTCTGCCCTTGAAAGTTTAAAAAGGAAAAGAAATGCTAAAAATGCATATACAAGATTGCTCGAACACAAATAAATGCGGAGGTGTTTTGAATGAAAGAAAGATTTTATTACGAGAAACTACCAGAAAATGAGATACAGAAACTTAAATTGCTTGGAAAACGTTGCCGCGGAGACATAATAAAAATGACAACAGTCGCTGATTCAGGCCATCCGGGAGGTTCAATGAGTTCCATAGATATATATCTGACGGTCTTTTCAAACGCAAGGATAGATCCAAAGGATCCTTGGAATCCTTTGAGAGACAGAATAATAGTAAGCCATGGTCATACCTCTCCTGGAGTTTATGCTGCGCTTGGCGAACTTGGATTTTTCAACGTTGAAGACGCGATAACAGGTTTCAGGTATTTCGATTCTCCATTTGAAGGACACATAACAAGAGGTATTCCCGGTGTTGAATGGACAACGGGAAACCTCGGACAGGGATTAAGTGCGGCGTGCGGTATGGCATTGGCCGCAAAGATACAAAATATCGATTATCATGTTTTTGCACTTATGAGCGATGCTGAACAGGCTAAAGGACAGGTTGCGGAAGCAAGAAGATTTGCAAAAAAATTCGGCCTTTCAAATTTAACCGTCGTGATAGATTACAACGATGCACAGATAAGTGGACATGCACGCAACGTCATGTTCGTTGACATAAAAGCGGATTATGAAGCAGATGGATGGAGAGTTATCGAGGCCGACGGTCATGATTATGCCCAATTGTACGATGCCATAAAATGCGCAATTGACAATCGAGATGAGCCTACGGTGGTTGTAGGTAGAACTATAATGGGAAAGGGAGTTTCTTTCATGGAGGACGACGTTGAATACCATGGTAAAGCGCTTTCCCTCGAACAGGCAGGCAAAGCTTTGAAAGAATTAGGCGTTGAAAATGACATTCAAAAGTACATTGAAAGGCGTAAGACCTTTTCAATGCCTCATTTTGACATAAAACCCTATCAAGTCAAGATCGATACGGGTGAAAAAAGAATATACAAATCAGGCGAATCTGTGGCAAATCGGGATGCATTCGGTCGTGCTCTTGCAGATATAGGTGCTGCGAATTCCAAATCACATGGTACCCCCATTGCCGTTATAGATTGCGATCTCAAACCTTCCACAAAAACCGATCTTTTCGAACGTGTAGTACCGGATCTTTTCTTTCAAGCGGGCGTTCAAGAGCACAATGCCGCAACGGTTGCCGGTGCTCTTTCAAGTCAGGGCGTAATTACATTTTTTGGGGATTTCGGCGTGTTTGGAATAGACGAAACATATAACCAACAAAGGTTAAATGACATAAACCACACGAATTTGAAATTGATCGTAACCCACGTAGGCACGGATGTCGGAGAAGATGGCAAAACTCATCATTGCGTTGATTACATAGGTAGTTTGAGAAACATATACAATTTCAAACTCATCGTACCTCAAGATGCCAATCAGACTGATAGAGCTGTAAGATTTATGGCAAAAGCATGGGGAAATTATGCTCTGGCAGTTGGTAGATCGAAAATTTCTGTTGTATCCAAAGTTAACGGTGAAACGTTTTTTGACGAAAAATACGAGTTCGTTTACGGCGAATGCGATCTTTTCAGAGAAGGCGAGGATGTTACGATTTTCTCAACAGGACAAACATCTCATATTGCCGTTAAAGCCGCAGATGATTTGCTCAAAGAAGGAATCAAAGTTACGGTGATCGGAGTTCCGACACCTTTTGGATTGCCAAAATGGATATCTTCTTACATATCTTCGAAACACGTTTTAACTTTCGAAGATCATAACGCGAATACAGGACTTGGAAGCATCATATCTGAATTTGCCCTTGATAACCGTGCTTATCCAAAAAGTTTTACAAGGATAGGACTTTTCGATTACACAAAATCTGGTCTTGTAAAAGACCTTTACAGAATAGAAGGATTGGATGTGGATTCTCTTAAATCAAAGGTAAAGGAGATCATTGGATGAGAATTTTGCTTCACATCTGTTGTGCGCCGGATGCTACCACAGCATACAAAAGACTTTCTGGGTCTGGTGATGTTGTTGGGTACTTTTTCAATCCCAACATTCATCCGTACGAAGAATATCTGAAAAGGCGTCAAGCACTTGAAAAACTTTCTGACATTTGGAATTTTGATGTCATTTATCCCGAATACGATCCAGATCCATGGTTTAAGTCTGTCAGGGGTCTTGAAGATTTGCCGGAAGGATCCATGAGATGTAAGGCATGCATTGCCTTAAGATTAAGGCAATCTGCGATCTTTGCCAAAGAAAATGAATTTGATGCCTTTGCCACATCTCTTACGACGAGTCCACACAAGGATGTGAAGTTCATAAATGAGATGGGAGAAAAATTTTCCAAAAAAGTAGGCATAAATTACATTGAAAGTGCTTTTAGGAAAGAGAATGGTTTTTTGGAAAGCGTCAATTATTGCAAAACACTTGGAATTTACAGGCAAAATTACTGCGGCTGCATCTTCAGCCTTCCAAAGGTTAAGGTGTAATGCATGGAAATATGGAATGAAATCGGAGAAAGACTGCTCGATCTTTTCAATGGAGATGTTATTTGCACAGACAGAGAAGGTATCCCAAAATTCTCAACGATAGGACTTTCTTCCGATCTTTCGCAAGCCGTTTCTGTTGCGTTAAAGACGGGCGTGAGAGTTAGTCTTGTTCATGATCAAAAACACGTGCTTGTCATTCCTTTCAATTTTACAAATTTCAAGGGATGCGTGCTTTTGATTGGATACGAATTTTCGGAAGAAACTTTGGCCATCTTCGTTCAAAATGTGCTGGGAGAGGTTGTAAAAACAGCAGATGGTTATCAAGAAGAATCAATTCCTACCGAGATAATAGATGCTTTTAAAGGAAGAGACAAACCTGTTTTGTGTGCTGCCATACCTTATCAAATCGATGACATTCAATTAAGAGGTGAAATGGCTAAGATCGGCGGTAGATTTGTTAAACACCTTGAATCGGGAGAAGATTTTTTCATTTTCGATGGAAAAGCTGAAAAAGTTCCATATGGATCCAAAGTTGGATTTTCAGTGGATCCAACACCAGAGATAGCTTATCATCAATCCATTGCCGCCCTTCATTACGGATCAGATCCATCAGGCTTATCCGATTATTCAAAACTTTCTCCTGCCTTTTTGATCCAAGATATCATGGAAAACAAAGAAATGAAGAAAGCCGTGATGGGAAAACTCGAAAAATATCCTGAACTTCTCCAAACTTTGAAAGTTTTTTTTGAAAATGACGCAAGTCCTGTTAAAACTTCAAAGGTTATGAAAATACATCGCAACACCATTCTTAACAGATTAAACAAAATAAGAGACATAACGTACCTTGATCCAAAAGCTTTCAAAGATAGCGTAATACTGTATTTGGTACTCATGAATTCGGAGGGAAACGTCTTTGAATGAAAAGATCGTTCACGTCGTAGGAGGAGGACTTGCCGGCAGTGAAGCTGTTTATCAAATAGCACAGGCAGGGTGGGATGTGATATTGCACGAAATGAGACCCTTTGCTAAAACAGATGTGCATGAAACTGACAAATTTGCCGAACTTGTCTGTTCAAATTCCATGAAATCAGTTGATCTCAAAAATGCCTCAGGCCTTCTTAAAAAAGAACTCGTTGATCTTGATTCTTTTGTTTTGAAAATTGCCATGAAACACGCTATCGGTGGTGGAAAAGCGCTTGTCGTTGACAGAGAGTCTTTTTCTGAAGAGATAACTTCCATTATAGAATCACATCCAAAGATATGTGTTAAAAGAGAGGAGATCATGGAAATCCCACCGAACGGCATATGGATAATAGCCACAGGTCCTGTAACTTCAGAAAAGCTTTACAATTGGATCACGAATAAATTTAAAAACGGAGCGCATTTTTTCGATGCAGTTGCCCCAATAATCGATGCAGATAGTCTGGATATGTCTAAGATCTTCATTGGAAACAGATACGACAGAGATGGAAAGGATTATCTTAATTGTCCCATGAACAAAGATGAATATCTTAATTTCAGAGAAAATCTCATCAACGCCGATGTCGTTCCAATTGAAAAATTCGACAGAAAGTTCTTATTTTCGAGATGCCAACCAATCGAAGAAATAGCAAGATCGGGTGTTGATGCCATGAGATATGGCCCTTTAAGACCCGTAGGATTGGAATCAGACGGTAAAAGAGCGTACGCCGTTGTTCAATTGAGACGCGATAATTACGCTGGCACGTTGTTGAACATAGTTGGTTTTCAAACAAGGCTCAAATGGCCGGAACAAGAAAGAGTTTTCAGAATGATACCAGGTCTTGAAAATGTTAAAATCGTAAGGTATGGTGTGATGCATGCCAATGTTTACATAGAACCGTACAAAGTCACAGATGAGTTTTTCAGATCAAAATCTATGAAAAATCTTTTTTTCGCAGGCCAGATAACGGGCGTTGAGGGATACGTTGAATCGATAGCAATCGGACTTTACGTTGGACGAAATGTAGTTAGGATTCTAAATGGTTTTGAACCTGAAAGATTCTCTAACGATACGATGATAGGTGCCTTGATAGACTACGTCACGAAAACCGATAATTTACAGCCTATGTATGCTAATTTTGGCATATTAAAAAGAAACCTCTGAAAAATTGATGTGATCATTTGATTCACAATTTTAATTGACGTTGGATATAGGGAGGTAAAATGGACGAAATCCCAGATGAAATAAAGGCACGCGTCGAAAAGCTTCGAAAAGAAATAGAGTATCATAATTACAGGTATTACACACTCGACGATCCCATTATAACGGATTACGAGTACGATATGCTCATGAAAGAACTCGTAAATCTTGAAAATAGCTATCCTGCACTTAAAAGTCAGAATTCTCCAACGCAAAGAATAGGAGCAAAAATTCTCGATGGATTCTCGTCTGTAAGACATCCATCTTTGATGTACAGTCTTGACAACATATATTCTTTTGATGATTTGAAAGAATTCGATGAAAGGCTAAAAAAACTTGCAGAGCGAGATGAAATAGAGTACGTTTGCGAGATGAAGATAGACGGCCTTTCGGTAAGATTAAAATACGAGAAAGGTGAACTTGTAATTGCCGCAACACGCGGAGACGGAGAAGTTGGGGAAAACGTTACTGATAACGTGAGAACAGTAAGAACAATACCTTTGACACTCAATGAGCCGATAGACGTTGAAGTGCGTGGGGAAATATACATGTCTTTCACGGAATTTAAAAAACTCAATCTCATAAGGCAACATCAAGAATTGCCGCTTTTTGCAAACCCACGTAACGCATCCGCAGGCACATTAAGGCAACTCGATACATCAGAAGTTGCCAAAAGGCATCTTGATTCTTTCATATATACCCTTGAAAATCCTCGAAAATATGGAATTACGACGCAATGGGATGCACTTGATTTCATGAGAAAAATTGGATTTAAAGTCAATGGCGAATCGAGGATTGCCAAAAACTTGGATGATGTAAAGGCATACCTTGAATGGTGTGAAAAAAGAAGAGAAGAAATAGATTATCCAATAGATGGAGCGGTACTAAAGGTAAATGCTTTCGAACTTCAGGAAAACCTTGGTTTCACCGCCAAAGCCCCACGATGGGCTATAGCGTATAAGTTTCAAGCCGAGCAAGTTAGAACGAAGATACTGAAAGTCACAGTTCAAGTCGGAAGGACTGGAACACTCACTCCTGTCGCAGAACTTGAACCTGTACGTCTTGCAGGAACAACGGTAAAACGTGCGTCTTTACATAATTTCGATTATGTCAAAGAAAGAGATATAAGGGTAAACGATACGGTCATAATAGAAAAAGCGGGAGAGATCATACCACAGGTTGTTAAACCTGTCGTCGAAGAACGCAAGGGTGATGAAAAGCAGATAGAACCACCTTTATCATGCCCAATATGCAGTGGACCCGTCGGTAAGCTCGAACCACAAGATGTCGCATTAAGATGTTTGAATCCTTATTGTCCTGCCAAATTGGAAGCATGGATCGAAAATTTCGCATCCCGAAAGGCCATGGATATTCATGGACTTGGGACCAAATTGATAAAAAAATTGATAGAAAGCAACAAAATTAAAGATCCAGCCGATATTTACAGTTTGAATAAAGATTTCATCTCAAAATTGGAAAAAATGGGTGAAAAATCGGCCCAAAATCTAATAAACGAGATAGAAAAGTCAAAAAGCCTTCCCTTTTACAGACTTATAACCGCAATCGGAATTCCGATGGTAGGAGAGACAACCGCAAGACTCCTCGAGAAGAGATATCATAACCTTGAAGAACTTCAAAATGCCAAAAAAGAAGAGCTCATAAAGATAAACGGTGTGGGAGAAAAAGTTGCAAATTCCATTGTGCAGTTCTTCTCTCTTGACAGAACAAAAGAGATGATTGAAAAGCTCAAATCTCACGGTGTTAGGGCCGGAAATGTGTCTGCTCTCCAATTGCCTTTTGTACTTTCCGGAAAACGTTTTGTCATAACCGGAACACTTTCGAAGCCACGCGAAGAGATAAAAAAACACCTCCTTGAGCTCGGAGGTGATGTTGGAGAAAACGTTTCATCTAAAACCGATTATCTTATCGTAGGGGAAAACGCCGGATCTAAACTTGATAAAGCCAAAAAACTCGGAGTTAAAATCATCGATGAAAAACAGTTAGAGGATATCATCTCTCAATCTTCAAAGACGAGTTCATAGGTGATTTCGGCAGACTTTCTAAGCATGGCCGATGCGCTGCAATACTTTGTTTGAGATAAATTTACGGCCTTTTCAGCGTTTTCTTTTGGTACATTTCCCTCAAAAACATACTTCAAGTGGATAGACGTGTAAATTTTGGGATGCTCCCTTGCTTTGGTATAATCAATGTCTATCCTGAAATTTTTCGGAGGGGTCTTCATCTTATCGAGAATTGAAACGACGTCCATTGCCGTGCATCCTGCAAGAGCTGCGAGAAGCACCTCCATAGGTCTTGCCGCTTTATCTTCTCCGCCGACATCCGGAGAAGCATCCATTACAACCTCGTGGTTTGATTCTGTATGTGCCGTGAATTTCATCTTCCCATTCCAGTTTAACGTTAGCATTCTAAAACCTCCTGCATTTTTATATGCTCCAACAACCATCTCATAATTTTGCGTGATTTACCATTTACTCATATTATACTAAACCAACTTTAAAAAACGAAGTCATTTGACTTTATCAGATGAGATTCCCGATGGGGCTCGAGAATGACAGTTGGGTGTCTGGTCCTCGCTTCGGCTGCGGAGGCCACCTGCCACTTGCTACCTGCCAAATTTGAATTTACACGTTGGTTTTAAAAAAGATTTAGAAATACCATTCACCGCTTTTTGATGGTTTAGAATTTCACAGTTTTGTATAAAAGAAAATCTTAACTTTTCAGTACTTATATTCATAACATATTTGGTTTTATCATTATTCGATATCTTTAAACGAAAGAGGTGGGGTGATATGGACATTTCAGAGCGTGTGCGAGAGATTGCACGTTCTAATGAAAGTCCTTTTGTATTGATGGATCTCGATATAATCGAGGATAATTACGATCAGCTGATCAAGGAAATAAATGGCGTAAGAGTTTTTTACGCCGTTAAAGCGAATTCTCACCCTAGAATAATCAAAAGGCTTGATGATTTGGGTGCTTCTTTTGACGTTGCTTCTCGAGGAGAAATAGAAATGCTCCTTAACATGGGAATCTCAGGATCAAACCTAAGTTTTGGAAACACGATAAAGAAGGAAGAGGATATTCGTTTTGCCTTTAACAAAGGGATAAACTATTTTGCTGCTGATGCGGAAATGGAACTCGAAAAGATCTCAAAAAATGCTCCGGGTGCACAAGTTTATCTCAGACTTGCGATGAATGGTTCAGACAGTGATTGGCCGCTTTCCAGAAAGTTCGGTACGAACATCGATCATGTCAAGAAACTCGTCGTTTACGCAAGTGATCTTGGCCTTGTGCCAATTGGTGTTTCTTTTCATGTCGGTTCGCAATGTTACGACAAGTACAGTTGGAAAGATGCTTTAATGCAAGTTGCGGATATATTTTGGTTCGCGAAACTTGAAGGCATAAAGATGACGACCATAAACCTTGGCGGTGGCATCCCAGTGAAATATGTGAGAGACATTCCAACCGTTGCTGAAATAGCAAACGTTATAAATGAAAGCATAGATGAATATTTTAAATTTATGGAAAGACCGACACTTTTCATAGAACCGGGGAGATCTATGGTTGGAAATGCCGGAATTTTGGTTTCAAGAGTGCTCCTGAGATCTTCAAAAGAGAAAAAGGACTGGGTTTATATAGACGCTGGCGTCTACCACGGTTTGATGGAAACAATAGAAAACCTCAGATATACGGTCGTTGTTGATGGAAAAGATGATCATCCAAAGAAAACTTTTACCCTTGCAGGACCTACTTGTGATAGCATAGACGTTGTTTACGATGAAGTTGAACTGCCGGAAGATGTAACACTTGGAGATATAGTTTATTTCGTCAACGCAGGTGCATACACACTTGATTACAAGACACACTTCAACGGGATCGAAGGCCCTTATGCACTCTTCTTAGACGAAGTTAGCGTTAAATCAGTCCATGAAACCAATGTTGCTAACGGTTGAAAAAAGATGATATAATTTAACAGACAAATTTTTGGAGGTGTGTTAATCGTGAAGGCAGTCGTTGATGAAGATACGTGTATAGGTTGCGGAGTTTGCGAAAGTTTATGTCCTGATGTGTTTAAACTTGGTGAGGATGGAAAGGCCCATGTCATAGCGGATGATTGCAGTTCAGGCTGTTGTGAGGATGCTAAAGATTCTTGCCCAACAGGAGCAATTTCGCTTAAGTGAATTTTTAAATACACGAGGCGGGGTAAAACCCGCCTTTTAATTTTTCAAAAATTAAAAACTATGTGTTATAATTAATTTTAGATCGTCTTAGATACAGAAAGGGGTACAAGAAATGTCAAGAAAGTGTGATATTTGCGGTAAGAGTATTGAAACAGGTCATAGAATAAGCCATTCTCACAGAAAGACTCTGAGAACATTCAAACCAAATCTCCAACCCGTAGGTGTTAAAGGCGAGGATGGAAAAACAAAACGTTTGATGGTTTGCACGCGGTGTTTGAAGGCTGGGAAAGTTCAGCGTGTTTGATCGCAATCTAACTAAAATATGAAAAGCAGAGGTACTTATGCGGAGGTAAACACTGAGAATTTCCTCCGCAATATTCATGAAATATCGAAAAGGTCAGGCATTCACGTTGCACCTGTTTTAAAGGCCGATGCTTACGGTCATGGTGCCGTGAAACTTGCTCATGTCTGTGAAGAAAACGGAATAGGTTTTCTCGTTGTTGCTTTTTTGGAAGAAGGCATAGAAATACGTGAAAGTGGTGTGTTGCTTCCAATACTTGTGCTGAATTATTTTGATACCAAATACGCGAAAGAAGCTATTTTTAACGATTTAAGCATCACGATATTTTCAAAAGCACAAAAAGATGCAATTTCTACTCATCTTGGTGATGACGATAAACTTAAAGTACATCTAAACGTGGATACAGGCATGGGAAGGCTTGGATCAACTTTTGATGAGGCTTTTGAACTTTACGATGAGATACAAAAAGACAAGAAATTCATTTTTGAAGGGATTTACACACACTTTTCCGCCGCCGATGACCCTTCAGATCAATTTAACACACGGCAGGTTAATCAATTCAACGAATTTCTCAAAAAGATAAAAAGGCCAAAATACGTTCACATTTCAAACAGTGCCGCAATAACGTGCCTTGATCTCAAAATTGGAAATATCTCAAGAGTTGGCATAGCCGCATACGGACTTCAGCCTTCTACGAAGGTGAAGACCGATTATCTAAAACCCGTCATGAGTGTCCATTCAACTGTGGCTTTTATAAAATCAATAGATCAAAGCAGATCGATAGGCTATGGGCATACTTTTATTGCCCCCCAAAAAATGAAAGTTGCGACCATACCCTTTGGATACGCAGATGGACTTCCAAGATCACTTTCAAACAAAGGATGTGTGCTTTTAAACGGTAAACGCGCAAAGATCCTTGGAAGAGTGAGCATGGATCAAATTGTCGTTGATGTTTCGAACATAGAAGGTGTTAAAATCGGAGATGATGCTGTTATAATTGGAAAAAGTGGAAACGATGAAATAACGGCTGAAGAGATCGCAGAATTGGACGGAACGATAAATTACGAAATAGTCTGTGGCATTTCAAAAAGGGTACCGAGAATTTACATTTGAAAAGTGGTGAAGATGTGAAATTAGGAGACCTTTTTAGCGAAGAGTATCTTGAAAAGCTTGGCTTTTCAAACAAAGTTTCGATGGGCCGCAAGATGGTTGCCGATATCGTCGAAAATGATAACGTTGACATGGATCTCAAGGTCATAAGTAAGAGATTACAGGAATCAAAAGATGGGAAAAAATTTCTTCTATTGACCCTTTCGGATAAAACTGGAGAATTAAGGGCGATAGATTGGTACAATGCGAGAGAAAATGATTCAAAGATAAAAGTTAACTCCATCGTAAGGATAAGAGGACGTGCAAGCGTTTATTCTGATAAACTCCAAATAGCCATAGATAAAGATAGAGATGCCATCATGATTTTTAAAGAAGGAGAGTATGACCCGAATCTTTTTTTGTCAGTCACGAAAAAAGATGTATCAACCATGTATACTGAATTTCAGAAGATGATTTCGAACGTATCGAATAAAGATGTTAGAGAACTCTTGAACTTTCCTTTTCAGGATGAAAAATTCGTCGAATCTTTTCTCATCGCACCTGCGGCCATTGTCGTTCATCACGCTTACAAAGGAGGCCTTCTTGAGCACACACTGGGTGTTATGAAATTATGTGTTGAAATGGCAAAACTTTATCCGGATGTGAATATGGATATTCTTGTCGCAGGAGCAGTTTTTCATGATCTTGGCAAGATAAAAGAATACGAAATAAAACCCTACGGCATAGAAAGGACAACTGACGGCGAATTGATAGGCCATATAGTGCTTGGTGTTGAGATGGTTGATGAATGGTCCAGAAAAATCCCGGGCCTTTCTCAAAATTCGCTTCAGCACATCGAACACCTTATCCTTTCTCATCATGGTGAACTCGAACTCGGTTCACCGACAATTCCAAAGACAACGGAAGCGATAATACTTCACAGTGCCGACGATCTCGACTCTAAAATGGGGCAAATAAATGCTTTGAAAGAAAAAGGCTCTGAAAATGATTGGAGTGATTACGATAGATATCTCGGAAGAAAGATCAAACTTAACTGGGAAAATGAAGAATGATGGAAAAAACTGTCTCTCAGAGGCGCAAAAATGACAAAAAAACTCGTTATCGTTGAGTCTCCGGCAAAAGCCAAAACAATCCAAAAATACCTCGGAAAGGATTACGAGGTTTCTTCTTCTCAAGGTCATGTAAGAGATTTACCTGAATCGAAATTCGGAGTCAAGATGAACGGTAAAATAGAACCCGAATTTGAAATAATAGAGGGAAAAGAAAAAATAGTAAAGGAGTTAAAAACTCTTTCAAAAGGTAAGGAAGTTTTACTCGCAACGGATAACGACAGGGAAGGCGAATCCATAGCATGGCATCTTGCGTGGATCCTTGGACTTTCCGTGAAAGATAAAAACAGAATAGTCTTCAACGAAATAACGGAGAAGGTCATAAAAGAATCCGTTAAAACTCCAAGAAGTGTTGATCTGAAAATGGTTGACTCTCAGCTCACCCGAAGAATTCTTGACAGAATCGTTGGATATAAGATCAGTCCGATTCTCTGGAGAGTTTTTAAAGGTAATTTAAGTGCCGGAAGGGTACAATCGGCAGCTCTGAGAATACTTGTAGATCAGGAAAAGAAAGTACGCACTTTCAAACCTCAGAAGTATTACGAGATCAAGGCAAAGATCTTTGAAGAGAAGATAAAACTGAGGAATTTTGATGGAGAAGCGCTCGATAAAAAACCTTTCAAAAAAGCAGATGAAGCCCAAAAAGCCTTTGATTACATTTCAAAATCAAAATTTAAAGTCATCGATGTTGTAAACGAAGAAATAAAGGTAAAAGCACCACTGCCTTTTAAAACAAGTACGCTTCAGCAAAACGCTTCGTCTATGATGGGCTTTACAGTTTCAAAAACCATGAAACTTGCCCAACAACTTTACGAAGGTGTCAATTTAGACGGTGAAATGACGGCTTTAATAACGTACATGAGAACTGATTCTTACAGAATATCCGATTTGGCAAAAGCAGAATCGAAGAAATACATAGAAAAGAATTTTGGCAAAGACTTCATAGGTTTGAACAGAGTCATAAAAAACGTTGAAAATGCTCAGGACGCTCATGAAGCGATAAGGCCAACATATCCGGATATGGCTCCAGAAAAATTAAAAGGAAAAATTTCAAAAGATCTTTTGGAACTATACACGTTGATATGGAAGAGATTTATGGCTTCTCAGATGTCAGATTCCGTTTACAAGAAAAGTACCGTTACCATATCCGATGAAAAAAATCGTGCAATCTTTATAGTAGAGTTCAGAAAAAGAATCTTCGATGGCTTTGAAAGAGTGGATGATACCAAGGGAGAAACAAAGACCTTCCCGGATGTCAAAAAAGGCCAGCACGTCGACGTTGAAGATCTTTCCATTGAAGAAGAAATGACTTCTCCTCCTCCGAGATACACAGAGGCAACACTTGTGAAAAAACTTGAAACAGTTGGAATAGGCAGACCAAGTACTTATGCGACTATAATACAAACTCTGCTTGACAGAAAATACGTTGTTCGGGATAAAAAGACACTTATTCCGACCTTCCTTGGAGTGATCGTGAGCGAATTTTTGTCTAAAGCATTCACGAAGATAGTCGATCTCAAATTCACCGCAACCATGGAAGAAGCACTCGATCTTATAGAAAATGGGAAAGAGGACTGGCAAAACGTTCTAAAAAATTTTGACGAAGATTTCGAATCAAATCTCGATAACGTGAAAGCAAATCTGAAAGATTCATTCGTTTCAATAGAAACAGATGTCAAAGCGCCGGATGGTACTTACATGTATCTTAAGTACGGAAGGTACGGACCTTACCTTGAATCAAAGAGCGGAGATCGTATGAGCATACCTTCCGGTTCAAAGATAGATTATGACTGGCAAAAAGTTCATATAGAAATGGCGAAGCCGGAAATTTTGGATGAGAAATGCCCGAAGTGCGGCGCTCCTCTTGTCAAAAGGATTGGTAGATATGGAGAATTCATATCTTGCAGCAGATATCCAGAATGTGATTACACGAGGGCAATCCCAAAATATGCCAGGGGCAAATGTCCGAAATGCGGCGGAAATGTTTTGGAGAGAAAAAGCAAAAAAGGAAAGACTTTTTTCATTTGCGAAAACAATCCTGCCACCTGTGATTTTATAAGTTGGTATGAACCTTCGAATTACAGGTGCCCTGAGGATGGAGAAGTACTTTATTACAAAAAGAAAAAAGGATCAGAGGTCCTCTTTTGTCAAACTTGCAAAAAAGAGTACGAAGAGTCGGACTTAAAGAAAGATTAATTTTCGCTTCTTTATCCGCTGTAATAACGGCCATCTCCATGCCGGGGATGGTTTCTTCTATTTTTGTATGGTTTGGTCTTGTTCCGTTATTTTTTGCTCTGCAAGATGACGGCAATTTTAAATTACGTCTTTCGTTTTTTCTTGGCTGGTATTTCGGAATACTTTACATGGGTATATCCACGTACTGGCTATTACCTACCCTCGTTAAAAATATAGCGCTTTTCAACAACTTTCCTCCCATATTTGGTGTATTGGCATTTGTAATGTTTGCCATCATAGAAGGGTTATTTTTTGGAGCTTTCGCATTTTTTTATGCCTTATTTCAAAGGAAATCAGGACACGTTCCATGGATCGTCCATATGCTATCTATGGCGGGAATTTACATCATATTTGAATTTCTGAGAGGATATGGTGCAACAGGCTTTACGGGATCCATGCTTTCAGATGCGCTTTACGGTGAAATAGGCACTTTACAGATCGTATCTTTTGTGGGAGCAATAGGCCTTACTTTTCTTGTCTTCTTAGCCAATTATCTCATTTACAGATTTTTATCGAAGAAGAATTTCAAAGGCCTTACCATCCTTTTAATCGTAATAGCGTTTTCATATCTTTTTTCGGCCTTTTATCCTTACATGATAAAGACCGATCAAGGCAGAAAACTCTCAATAGGCGTTGTTCAACCGAATATTTCAGTTTCACAAAGGTATTCGATGAGCTCAGATCAGATCTTCAAAGAAGTCAAATGGGGTATAACATCTCTTGCGACAAAGACGAAGATCGTCTTTTTTCCGGAAGGCACTTTTGAGTATGAAATATCCGGAACAAAGGTTTATTCGGATTTGAAAGCACTTCTAAAAGCGGAAAATGTACGGGCTGTCATAGGGTATCCGTCCTCTAAGAATGGGAAAATCTACAATTCTGCGGGTCTTTTCGATGAAAATGGACTCGAAGAAATTTATTCGAAACACATACTCGTTCCGTTCACAGAAACCCTACCGTATCCTCAGATATTTGGTGTTTTTGGTTTTTTAAAGCTTGGAGAATTTTTCACGCCGGGTAACAAGTTTACCGTTTTTCATTTTGATGATGAGAACTTTTCGACGGACATATGCTTCGAAAGTTATTTTGGATGGCTTTCAAGAAAATTCACCAACGAAGGAGCACAATTCATAGTGACCATAACAGATGACAGTTGGTTCGATCAAAGAACAGCTCTGATACAGCATTTTTCTCAAGACGTTATGAGAGCTGTTGAAAATAGAAAATGGGTAGTTCAAGTCGCTGATACCGGAATAACCGGAGCGATCAATCCATACGGTCAGATCGTCGAACAATTGCCAATTCATAAAAAGATAGCATCAACCTTTGATATTTACCCAAATAACGTTAAAACATTTTACGATCGATTTGGGGATATCGTATTATGGCTATCAATCGGATTTGTGATTTTGGAATCATTTTTCATATTTAAAAGACTCTTTAAAGATCTCTACCAAAAATGAACTGTAATCTGTAAAGTTCATTTTAAAGTAGAAAAAGGAGGAGAAAATATGGAATGGTGGAAAGAAGGAGTTTTTTATCAGATATATCCAAGAAGTTTCAAAGATTCAAATGGAGATGGGATAGGCGACTTAAACGGAATAAGAGAAAAATTAGATTATTTCAGCTGGCTTGGTATTGATGCGCTTTGGATATGCCCTTTTTTTAAATCACCAATGGTAGATTTTGGCTACGATATAAGTGACTACACAGACGTCGATCCTATCTTTGGAAATTTAGATGATTTCAAAGCCTTATTGCATGAAGCTCACAAAAGAAATATTCGCATCATCATAGATCAAGTCTATAACCACACATCAGACAAACATCCATGGTTTATCGAATCAAAAAGTTCAAGAAATAATTCAAAATCGGATTGGTACCTATGGCGATCTCCAAAATCAAATGGAGAACCTCCAAACAATTGGGTATCCTTGTTTTCAGGAGAAAAGGCAGAGAGTGCATGGACATGGGATGAAAATCGTAAACAGTATTATCTTCATCTATTTGCCAAAGAGCAACCGGATCTGAACTGGCAAAATGAAGGGTTGCGAAGGGCAATTTACGATTCAATGAAATTCTGGCTTGATATAGGTGTGGATGGATTCAGATTTGACGCAGCATCTCATTTTTACAAGGCAATTGAAAACAACATCATAAAAGGCCCTCAAATCAAGAAAAGTTTATTTGAAAGTTCAAGAGATGAATATTATTGGGATCCATTCACGGCAAGACCCCAAACACTTCTTGAAATTGAGAATATAAGACGATTCATGGACTCCTATCCTGAAAAGGTAAGTATAGGAGAGGTATCCTCAGATATGGGATTGTGTCTTTACCTGATGTTTACCATTCCTGGTAGATTTAACATCGCATTCAACATCGATTTTCTTGAAAAACTCTCTTTTGATGCCGCTAACATAAGAGCACTTTCAGAAACTCTCGATAAATTCTTTGGTACGAGAGCATGGCCGAGTTACGTAACAGGTAATCATGATAACAGAAGAATTTTAAGCCGCATGGCAGGGGAAATGCATGTAGATTTTGAGGATAAGAAAAAAATATCAAAACTCTTCGCAACTCTGCTTTTAACCCTTAGAGGAACGCCATTTATATATTACGGAGAAGAACTTGGAATGGAAGATACGTACATACCGCGCGATCGTGTGATGGACCCGTGGGGTAAGGCTTTATGGCCAAAGCCAGGGCGCGATCCATCGAGAACCCCGATGCAATGGGATTCATCGAAATTTTCAGGATTTTCAGATTTTGAACCATGGTTACCGGTCAATGAAAACAAAGTGGACGTAAATGTAGAAAAAGAGATGAATGATCCCAATTCCGTTTTGAATTTTTACAAAAAATTACTTCAAATGCGAAAAAATTACGAGTCTTTAAGAACGGGTTCCATGGAGTTTCTGGATATCGATAACGATTTGTTGGCTTACAAAAGAGATGGCGATATTACAATTGCAATTGTTTTGAATTTTTCAAACGGGTCGAAGTTAATAGATACAAACAAACTGAGCGGTAAGATCGTCATGAGTAATTATCCTGATCATGTACTCAAACCAAAAGAAATTCGCCCATTCGAGTCTTTGCTGATTGAAATGTAATTTGCATTCAGACTATACTAAACCAACTTTAAAGAAGTCATTTGACTTTATCAGATATTTTATTTTACACGGAATGACGCATGCCATCCGCTACGTGCTACATGCTACATGCCACCTGCCAAATCTGAATTTATATGTTGGTTTTGAAAAAGATCTAGTATAATTTGAGAGAAATCCCTTCTCATTCGAGAAGGGATTTTTGTTCTAATGAAATTTACTTAAGATGCACGTTCAAAAGCGCCATCAAAAGATCGGAACTTCCAAGTCCTATCGCAGCACCTGGGCTGCCGCCTGCGGAATAGAGGTATGCATTAGATGGAAATCCGGTTATCATCGATTCGTTGTAAATGTTGAAATTCGTCCTGTTTGTCAAAGATATGTAAGGCATCTCATCAAGAAATACACGTTCGATTTTATAAATAGCCTGTTTTTGGGCTTGAAGATTTGTTGTACTGGCATATTCGTTTAACGCTTCGGTTATAATGGGGTTCGTGTACCTTGATATGTCCGATATCACCGTTTCTCCAAGTTTTGGTGCCGAGAAAGCAGGGCTGAGATTCGTGTAATATTCGTAATAAGGTGTAGGTCCTCCGCCAATTCCCCAATATATAACCATATCGTAAGTGCCGGTTGTTATACTTCCCATGTAAGTACCGCCTGACTGCTGACTTACACTGACACTTATTCCGAGTTGTCCAAGCTCCTGCGCTATTATGGTTCCCATCGATATGAAATCCGTACAGCCTGCGCAAACAACGAGATTAAGAGTCGGTACCACCTTACCGTCAGGTCCTACGAGCTGACCAGATGAATTTTTGACAAATCCTATCGATGCAAGCAATTTTTGAGCTTCTTGAGGATTGTACGTGTTTAAATACGTATTCGTTGCGTCAAGAGACGGATCCATCCAATCGTACTGGCTTGGTATAAGCCCGGCTTGGTTGGGATTGTATCCTCCCGTTCCGAAATAAACATCTTTTTCAAGTTCGTCTTTATTTATGGCTATCGAGATGGCTCTTCTGAAAATTGGATTGTTAAGAGGATATTTTTGTGTGTTGAGTACCATTGCATTAACACTGTAAGTCGGCCACCATATCTTGTTCACCGACGGATCCTTGTCAACAAATGTCTTCACCGGATCCGGTGCGAAAAGGAAAGACCAATCTGCTTCATGCTTCAGCATGTAAAGATATGCCGTTGTGTTCGATACGACATATGTAACATCCACTTGATCCACATACGGCCTTCCGGTCATCCAATAATTCGGATTTTTGACAAGTACAACTTTGTCAGGTGAAAAACTTTTAAGCAAAAATGGGCCAGTACCTACTGGATTTGGATTTGTGTATGTGGAAGGATCTTTTATCTGTGACCATATATGTTCCGGAATTATCGGCTGACTCGCTATATAGGGCAACAAAGCCACATTTGGTTTTGAAAATGTGAAGATCACCGTATCGCTGCCACTTGCTTTGACGCTCTGAACGTTAGATGTTTTAGACCAGATACCGTATCCATCTATTGCCGGATATTCCTTTATGTAGTTAAAGGTAAATGCAACATCTTTAGCCGTAAATGGAATACCATCCGACCATTTGACGTCGCTCCTTGTTGTGATGACAAGCTTAAGATTGTTATCTTCCCATTTATAGGAAGTGCCAAGCAGATTTGTGGTATCACCATTCAGCATGTTAACGTAAAAAAGAGGTTCATATATCGCATGAGTCGGAAGGTTTGTCGGAACAAAGGGATTGAAATTCAAAGTTTGGGGTCCCCATGGCATAACCTCTTTAAGAGTGCCGCCGTATTTGACATTAGTACCCCAATTAACTATGCCAGGGCCGTATGCTTGTACAAAAGAATATGTTGTTGCGCCAAATACAAATAACCCCACAAGCATAACAAGCACGAGAAAAATCGAAATACTTCTTGCCCTGTTCATACAGTAATCACCTCTTTTAAAATTCTGTACTGATTCTAATATACTGCCTTAATGTAACCGAAATGTTAAGATTTGTGCTTTGACAAACGATTTTTATTGAAAAATCAACCAAATTCGAGTTAGAAATTCTCATCGTCAAAACGTGAACTGCTCTCCATTGAAATGGGGAGGATTCTTGCCATCGTTTCTTAAATTTGACAATTTAGTCGTATTATGATATAATAATGAAAATCATTATCGGAGGTGAACTATGAAAAAATTTTTTGTAATGGCGGTTTCTTTTTCGATTTTGATGATTACATCTTTAGCCTTTGCTGCTGTTCCTGATTTCACAATGTATGGCTTTCCCAACGTTGTGGCTTCTATAATCATTCAACCAAATCAAAATGTAAATCTCACGCTTGGTAACGCGGAAATAAGCATTCCAGCAGGTACTTTCGGCAGTGATACAGTCCGATTCGAGTTGTTGAACGCCACTCCAGGTGTTTGGCAAAAATATGTTCCAACAGGTCAAAAGGTACTTTACGCCTTTGCCTTTAGAGTAACGGATCTAAAAACTGGGGATTTAATCGGAAAATTTTTGGAACCGGTGATCTTCTACTTTTCTTCAAATGAAATTACCAAAAACGCTGAATATCTCGATACAACGCCAACATTCAAGGTTTCTGAAAATCCGGTACCTCCAAAAATCAAGATCTACGGGCAGGGAAGTGAATATCTAATAGGTTCGCTTTCTCATCCTATAATTGGAGCTCCAGTGGGATGGCTTGTTACAGTTCCGGAATAAAAGTTAAATTTATGATCAAAAACGGGAAGATTCTCCATTTCATGAAGAAATGAGAGCAACAGCTTTAAAAGAGTTGAGGGCTTCGTGCTGTTCGATGCGAAGCTCCGCTTTTTTTTGAAATCGTACTTCTGTGTCGCTGTATCTGAGAATCAGCGTATCACAGAATAAAGATTTCATGAAGATGAAGGAAGTGATTTATGTGAAAAAGCTGTTAATTGTCGTCATTGTCGTACTTTTTCTCTCTTCTTTTGCACTTGCTGCAAATTACACCGCTATCTCTACGGGAAAGGTTGCCAAAGATTTTGATGCAAAAACAGTCGTCATAATACACTATCATCGCTTTGACGGGAAATACGCCGGATGGAACCTATGGGTATGGCCCACTGAGCCCGTTGGAATACCTGGCTCAGGGTACCAATTCACGCATTACGATGCTTACGGACCATATGCGATAATCAAATTCGATGAAAAGTACACACAGGTTGGCTTCATAGTAAGACTATCAAAGGACGGAAATGCCTGGGTCGAGAAGGATGTGGCCGTTAATCGATACATAGATATTCCACCTTCCGGAGTTGCCGAAATATGGGTTTTGCAAGGGCAAAAAGAATACTGGACAAATCCGGCAGAGATCAACACAGAGCCAAGGGTATTAGGCGCCTTTCTAAACAGTCTTAACGTGATCGATGCTTACATGAGCAAGAGTATCAACATCGCGAATTGGAAAGATGAGTTCGATTTCACCGTTGATGGAAAGAAATGGCCGATCTTAAAGGTAACTCCTGAAATCGCCGGCAGTGCTCTTGACACAGATTACGTGCAAATAGAACTTTCCAAACCTTTGAACACTTACCAAGTTGCGCAGCCTATGATCTTAAGAGTAACGGGATTTGCGACCGCGACGGTTTACGCTTACAAAGCACTCAACGAAAAACCGTTCAACTACAACGGCCAACTTGGGGTTATTTACACGCCGTCCGAGACAACCTTTAAGGTATGGTCTCCGGTTTCATCAAGTGCATCCCTTCTTCTTTTCAAAAGAGTTGACTCGGTTAACCCGTATGAAGTCTACAAAATGTCGAGAAATTCCGAAGGCGTATGGTCTGCAACCGTTAAAGGCAATCTGAATGGCGTTTATTACCTTTACAGATTTTATTCCTACGGTAAATATCGTGAGGCCTTAGACGTATATTCTCATGTGGCTGATGCCATGAACACCAAATCGATGGTTGTGGATCTTTCAGATACGAATCCGCCTGGCTGGAACTCCGTGCCTTCACCATTGCTCAAGGCGAAGACCGATGCCATAATTTACGAAACGGATGTAAGGGATTTCACGGCTGCAACCTCTTCAGGAGTGCCCATGGACTATCGTGGGAAGTACCTTGGATTTACGGCTACAAACACGAGTTACGATGGAATTCCAACTAGCCTTTCTCATCTGAAGGCTCTTGGAATCACGGACGTTCAACTTCTTCCAATAGAGGATTTCTGGAATGTTCCACTTGATGCTTACAATTGGGGGTATGTGCCTTATCTCTATATGGTTCCGGAAGCCCAATACTCGACAGATCCTTCCAATCCAGCAACGACGATCTTTCAGGCAAAGAGCATGATCGAGGCACTTCACAAAGCCGGTATCGGCGTGGTACTTGACATATCCTTCAGCCACACATCGGCAGTCGGCAAAGGCTCGGCCTTCGATCAAACCGTCCCTTACTACTATTACAGAATAGACAAGGCAGGCCAATACATAAACCAATCCGGGGTTGGCAACACGCTCGACACAGGCAATTACATGATGAGAAAATACGTTCTCGATACTTTGGAATACTGGCTTGAAGAGTATCATGTTAATGGATTTAGATTTGATCAACTTGCCCTTTTGAATGCGGATACCGTTAAGGCCTTTACGGAAAAGCTTACAAAAATCGATCCTCAGATATTGCTTTACGGAGAGCCATGGGGACCTTACTTCACCTATGGAGATCAGAAAAACATGAATATAGGTTTCTTCAACGGATATCTCTACAACGCGATAGACGGTGCATATGATCTTTCGAGCAAAGGCTTTTCAACCGGTGAAACAGGACTTAACACCCTAATTGAGCGCGGAGTTGTTGGAGAAACCGACTACAACGATCTTATAAACGGTTTTGCCTTTAATCCGGGACAATCGATCAATTACGTCTCCTCTCATGATGGATACACGCTGTGGGACAGGATAAATGGTTTGGTACCCACATGGTCACAATCACGCAAGTTAGATGCCCAAAAGCTTTCTCTTGGGATAATTCTTACGTCTCAAGGAATTCCTTTTCTCTACGGCGGTACGGAATTTGCAAACACGAAGTATGGAAACTCCAACAGCTATGATGCACCCATAAGAGTCAACGAACTTAAATGGTCCAGACTTAAAAAGTTTTCAGACCTTAACGATTACGTTATTGGTCTTATCAAACTCAGAAAAGCACATCCTGCATTCAGAATGACAACGGCAGAAGAGATAAAGAAACATATAACCTTTTTCCCAACAAAATTCAAGAAGATAAACGAATACTTGAGAATGCCTCTTCCATTCGTCGGTTACGAGATAAGCGGAAATGCAAATGGCGATAAATGGAAGGATATCATCGTGATTTACAACGGAGACACGTCAATCGTTGATTTCACGCTTCCTGAAGGAGAATGGAAGGTCGTCGTTGATAATTCGATCGCAGGGGTTAAGACCTTAAAGATAGTTTCTGGGGAAATACATGTTCCACCGACATCCATGATGGTGCTTTACAAAAACTGAAATAGATGAGATACATCGAATTAAACAAAAAAAGCCACGCTTTCGCGTGGCTTTTATCTTCATTGGTACATGACGTATGCACTCAAAGGATCGAGTGTATAAGAGCCTGATACAGTCGCAATTGTCGTTTGGGATGCGACAAAAGGATTAACGACCAAATTCCATGTTCCGAAAGGCAATGAGACAGTTTGAGATGACGTATTGCCGTTGAAATACACAAGAATCGTCGACCAAGAATCCCCTACCGCACTTCCGTTTATGGTATATCCGACAACTCCACTTGGAGTGGTTAGAAAAGATAAGTTGTTCGTTATGATTTGTGCAGAATTGATTCTGAAGGCCGGATGATCCTTCCTTATCGAGATCAATCCTTGAACGTAATTGTCAACCGTTGCGAAGGTTGTAAGCCTTGACCAATCGAACTCGTTCGGACCCTGGACATTGTATGAATTTCCGTTACCTCCCTTGGTTCTTGCAATTTCATCTCCTCCTTGCATGAAGAAGACGCCCTCAGAAAGCAATGGAATTGCCAGGCCGAGCTTTTGAGCGGCTATATACTGTGCTTGTGTCCATGAAGGTTCTGCTCCATTTATCTTATCCCAAAGCGTGTAGTTGTCGTGAGAGGTTGCGTAATTTATGGTTTCATCCGGCTTAGACGCGAAGGTATTCGGCAAAGAATCGTAAGGAATGCTTCCGACGATGCCACTTTCTATTTCACTTTGATTTTGATTTGGAGCACCATCTATGAATCCTTGAGCGGAATAGTTTGCTGCCGTACCGGTTATGGCATCTCTGAAATAGCCATTGAACATGCCCATGTGCATCCCACGTTGATCATCGTAGACGAATTGTGCTCCTGCGGCTGGCCATGGTTCGCCGTAAAGCAAAACCTCCGGGTTTATCGCGGTTAACGAGCTTATTATTTGGCGAATGGTAGAGGGATTGTAAAGGTAAAGTTGATCGAATCTGAACCCTGAAACATGGTATTGGTTCATCCAATATTCAAGAGTGTCAATGATGAGTTTGGCAACCATGTCATTTCCCGTTTTAAGATCATTTCCGACGCCGGAGTAATTCGTCATTTGACCGTATTGATTGTAATTGTAATAATAGTAAGGCACGGCCGCCGTGTAAGGTGTTGTAACGTAAGAGGTATGGCTAAAAGAGATGTCCAAGACAACGCCTATTCCAACGGAATGAAGTGCCATTATCATCTGTTTGACCTCTTCTATCGTGTTTAGAGGATTATTTGGAGTTGTCGAGTATTTTGCTTCGGGAACCATGTACAGATATGGCACATACCCCCAATTGTACCCTGGATTTAGCGGATCTTCATAATCTTCTATCGGCAAAAGTTGAACGTAATTCACGCCAAGCCACTTAAGATGATCAAGAGCCGTCGGAAGACCATCGTATGTCGTGTTGCGTTGAGTGAATCCAAGGTAAGTCCCTTGGTATTGAGGCAAGACTCCAGAATCAGGATTATCGGTGAAGTCTTGAACGTGCACTTCGTAGATGATGGCATCAGTCATCTTTGAGGGGAAAATTGCCTGATCTGAAGACCATCCAATTGGATTGGTTTGTGACATATCGACAACCTCTGAGAGCGTGTTTTGAGGATTGGCAGCATGAGAATATATATCTGGAGCAGAGATCCATTGACCATATCTATGGTATTGATATTCATAGTATATACCGTAGAGATTTCCAGCCACGCTGACAGACCATACACCTTGCGAATTTCTTGACATGGCGTAGGTTGCGTAAGGCGTTGTACTGTCGTAATTCGAGAAAAGTAAAAGGTTGACGTGATCTGAGACCGGAGACCATACCCTGAATGTCGTTTGGTAAGGCGTGTAAATTGCACCAAGTTGGCCTGAATAGTAAAAGGCCGGATTGTTAAGTACGTACCTTGCGTAAACCGTCGCAGTTGCAAAGCCACTTATCGACAACACCATAGGCGATGCAACGTCCGATGGGCTCAAAGATTCGCCAAGGTTTATCGTCAGGTAATCGGAAATCCCACTCCCTCCGGTATTCGCACTGACAACTGAGGATATTGGAATACTTTGTCCGTTGACGGTGAATGAAAACTGAGACAAATTTGAAGTATCAACAGGTTTGTTCAGCGTTAAGTTGATCTGATTCAAAGAATCGAGAAAGGCGATTATGACCTGGTTTGATGTTGGGATATTCACGGCCTTAGCCTTCACGGAACTGTTCAAAACGTTAAAGTAAACGACAACGGTCGTTGCCTGAGGAACAATTATCGTACCGTTTGATCCTGAATATCCACCGTAGCTGCCGTTGAAATAATATTGCGTCAAACTCGCAGGAGGCGTTGAAAAGGCGGCCCGAGGTGTTATTTTGTATCCATATCCACCTGCAAAATCATTCGTGGATGGTCGTGTAATCGTTGCGGCAAAGGTACCATTTCCGATATACGTCATGGTGGCAAATCCCCAATTGTTTATGTCAGACGCGAAATACCAATGCATGGTCTCTTTTGTCGTGTCTCCTATGCCAAGGGCAGAATTCGTACTTGCAACAGATTGATTGAAATAAAACGTCACATTTCCTGACTTAACTGGGATATTCCCATAATCATTGTTGGATCCGGAACCACCATACCAAATAACCTGCGTTCCCGTCCAGTCTATAACTTTGTACTGGTACTGACCCGTTGTTGATGACAAGGTCGTGGTTAAGGTGTAAATTCCAGAAGCGCTGGATGTCATCTTGTAATTGGAATTTCTCTGCCACCCGTTGAAATTACCGGCAACGTAGTAGCCGATGGTTGTGCTGCTTACAGGTTCAAGCCATACGCTGCTGTTAAGCACGTTGAAATAAACCGCCACTTCTGATGCCGGAGCTGAAAGGTAAGAGGAACCATTGTCAT